>NZ_JBEKXH010000346.1:0-6803 GCF_049512235.1 Bradyrhizobium sp. | reverse complement strand
GCTCCGGCCAGATGCTGCCGCTGCCGATGAACGAGTATCTGCAGCAGGCGCTGGCCGAATGCTATTTCGACGTCCAGCTCGACGTCATCGAATGGAATACGCTGTTCACCAACTGGCGGCGCGGCGCCAAGGATCCGTCCGCCAATGGGGCCAACGCCACCAACGTGACCTATGCGGCGATGGATCCGTTCTTTGCGCTGGTGCGCTTCCTGCAATCTTCGATGGCGCCGCCGGTGTCCAATAACTGGGGATTTATCAACAATCCCACATTCGATGAACTGGTGACGAAGGCGCGCCAGACCTTCGATCCGGTCGAGCGGGACAAGGCGCTGGCCGAACTGCACGCGGCGTCCGTCGACGATGCGGCCTTTCTCTATGTCGCCCACGACGTTGCTCCCCGCGCCATGAGTCCGAAGATCAAGGGTTTCGTGCAACCGAAGAGCTGGTTCGTGGACTTCTCGCCGATTTCGATGACGCCGTGAGGCAAGCACGGAGTTGATGGCGTTGCTATGTTCCAACCCCGTCAAACCCGGGCATGACGAAACAAGCAATGCGGAGGGTGGGCAAAGGCGCGCTTGCGCCGTGCCCACCCTACAGACTAGAGACTGCGGTTACTGACTGAAGGTCTTCCGTGCTCATCTATATCGCCAGGCGCATCGTCTATGTGATCCCGATCATCATCAGCGTGGCGCTGGTATGCTTTCTGCTGGTGCACATTACGCCCGGCGATCCCCTGGTCGCGATCCTGCCGGCCGATGCCTCGCAGGAACTCGCCAATCAATTGCGCATCGCTTACGGCTTCGATCGTCCGCTGCCGGTCCAGTTCGGGCTCTGGCTGTGGCGGGCGGTCAACGGCGATCTCGGCCATTCCATCGCCACCGGACGCCCGGTGCTGACGGAAGTCATGCGCGCGGTCGGCAACACCGTGACGCTCGCGATCGCGGCCGCGCTGATCGGATTTACGCTGGGCTTGTTCTTCGGCCTGATCGCCGGCTATTTCCGCGACAGCTGGATCGACAAGGTGGCGACCTCGATCGCGATCGCCGGCGTTTCCGTTCCGCATTATTGGCTTGGCATGGTGCTGGTCATCATCTTCTCGGTAGAGCTCAATTGGCTGCCCGCGGTCGGCGCCGGCCCCGGCGGCTCCGGCGCCTGGGGCTGGGACTGGGAACATATCCGCTATCTGATCCTGCCCGCGATCACCACCTCGGTGATACCGATGGGGATCGTCACCCGCACCGTGCGCGCGCTGACCGGCGATATCCTGAGCCAGGATTTCGTCGAGGCCCTGCGCGCCAAGGGCTTGCGTGAAACCCGCGTGTTCGGTCACGTCATCAAGAACGCCGCGCCGACGGCGCTTGCCGTAATGGGGTTGCAGCTCGGCTACATGCTCGGCGGCTCGATCCTGATCGAAACCGTGTTCTCGTGGCCGGGCTCCGGGCTGTTGCTCAATTCGGCGATCTTCCAGCGCGATCTGCCGCTGCTGCAGGGCACCATCCTGGTGCTGGCGCTGTTCTTCGTGTTCCTCAATCTCATGGTCGATATCGCGCAGGCCGCGATCGATCCGCGCATCAAGCGGAGCTGAGCCATTGAGCATCAGCCCCAGCAGCGCGATCACGGATGCGGCCCTGCAGGCAGGGCCCGCCGCCAAGGCGCGCGGTTATTGGACGACGGTCGGACGTCGCCTCGCGCGCGACAAGGTCAGCATGGCCTGCGCCTGTATCTTGGCCCTGATATTTCTGTCTGCCCTGCTGGCGCCGTGGCTTGGGCTCGCCGACCCCTATCAGGGCTCGATGATCCGAAGGCTGCGTCACATCGGCACGACAGGATATCCGCTCGGGACCGACGAACTCGGCCGCGACATGCTGGCGCGGCTGGTCTATGGCGGCCAGCTGTCGCTGGTGATCGGGATTCTCCCGGTGATTCTGGCTTTCCTGGCCGGCACCTCGCTCGGCCTCGTCGCGGGCTATGTCGGCGGCAAGATCAACACCGCGATCATGCGCACCGTCGATGTGTTCTATGCCTTTCCCTCGGTGCTGCTGGCGATCGCGATTTCGGGCGCGCTCGGCGCCGGGATCGTCAATTCGATCGTTTCGCTGACCATCGTATTCGTGCCGCAAATCACCCGGGTCGCCGAAAGCGTCACCACCGGGGTCCGCAATATGGATTTCGTCGAGGCGGCGCGGGCGTCCGGCGCCGGTCCATTCACCATCATGCGCGTGCACATGCTCGGCAATGTCATGGGGCCGATCTTCGTCTATGCCACCGGCCTGATCTCGGTGTCGATGATCCTGGCGGCCGGGCTGTCGTTCCTCGGCCTGGGTACCAAGCCGCCGGAGCCGGAATGGGGCTTGATGCTGAACACGCTGCGGACCGCGATCTACATCAATCCATGGGTGGCGGCATTGCCGGGGGTGATGATCTTCGCGGTCTCGATCTGTTTCAATCTCCTCAGCGACGGCATGCGCAGCGCCATGGACATCCGGAATTGATGCCGTGAGCGAAATAGCGCCATCCATCGATAGGCTGGAGAAAATCGAGGATCGCGGCGGCGCGGCGCAGCCGCTGCTGCAGGTCCTGGGATTGACAAAGCACTTTCCGGTGCGTGGCGGGCTGTTCGGCGCGCGCAAGACGGTGCGCGCGGTCGATGATGTGTCGTTTGCGATCGCCAAGGGCGAGACCGTCGGCATCGTCGGCGAATCCGGCTGCGGCAAGTCGACCACCGCGCGGCTGTTGATGCACCTGATGCCGCGCGATGCCGGCGAAATCATCTATGATGGCCTACAGGTCGGCCGCGCATTGTCGCTGCGTGAGCTGCGCCGCGCCATGCAGATGGTGTTTCAGGACAGCTACGCCTCGCTCAACCCGCGCCTGACCATCGAGCAATCGATCGCCTTCGGACCGAAGGTTCATGGCCTGTCCGCGGTGGCCGCGCGCGCGCTGGCGCGCGATCTGCTCGGCAAGGTGGGCTTGCGGCCGGAAACCTTTGCCAACACTTATCCGCACGAGATTTCCGGCGGGCAGCGCCAGCGCGTCAACATCGCCCGCGCGCTGGCACTGTCGCCGCGCCTTTTGATTCTGGATGAGGCCGTATCGGCGCTCGACAAGTCGGTCGAGGCGCAGGTGCTCAATCTCCTGGTCGATCTGAAGCGCGAATTCGCCCTGACCTATCTCTTCATCAGCCATGATCTCAACGTCGTGCGCTATATTTCCGACCGCGTCCTGGTGATGTATCTCGGCGAAGTGGTGGAGCTCGGACCGGTCGACCGGGTATGGGACGCGCCGGCCCATCCCTATACACGGGCGCTGCTGGCGGCGATGCCATCCTCCGATCCCGACCACCGGACAGAGGCGCCGCCGATCTCGGGCGATCCGCCCAATCCGATCGATCCTCCCAGCGGATGCCGGTTTCATACCCGCTGCCCGTTCGCGGAGCCGCTCTGCGCGAAGGCCACGCCAAAACTTTACCGGCTCGACGGAATGGGGCATCAAGCGGCGTGCTTCATGGCGATGGCAGGTTCAGGTCACAGCCGCGCGCCAGCACAGGGGAGAGATGCCGTATGACGAAACCCAGCCCTAAAGAGATCAAGGCGATCGCAGAGGTCGCAGGCGTGCCGGTCAGCCCCGAGGAGGCGACGCGCATCGCCATTTCCATCGGCCCGGCGTTCGAAGGTTTTGCCGCGGTCGCGGGAACGCTGCCGTTCGATCTGGAGCCCGCGACCTTTCTCGTCGTGCAAACCGCCGCGCTGGTCCGGAAGGCAACGCCATGAGCACCGAACTTGCCTTGATGTCGCTGGTGTCGGTCGCCAAGGGCATCGCCGAACGGCGTTTCACCGCGCGCGAGGTGACGCAATCCTGTCTCGATCGCGTCCTTCAGTGGCAGCCCCGCCTCAATGCCTTCATGGCGATCGAAGCAGACGAGGCGCTGGCGGCGGCCGACGCGGCCGATGCGGCGCTGGCCAAAGGCCATGCCGGCGGCGCCTTGCATGGCGTGCCGCTGGCGCACAAGGACATGTATTACGAGACCGGCAAGGTGGTCACCTGCGGTTCGCTTATCCGGCGCGATTTCATCGCCACCACGACCGCCACCGCGCTGCGGCGGCTCAAGCAAGCCGGCACGATTCGCCTGGGGTCGCTGCAGCTGGCGGAGTTCGCCTATGGTCCGACCGGCCACAACGCGCATTACGGACCGGTGCATAATCCCTGGGGTTTTGCGCATGTTACCGGCGGTTCGTCGTCGGGATCGGGCGCGGCGGTGGCGGCACGGCTGACATTTGCCGCGCTCGGCTCGGACACCGGCGGCTCGATCCGGATGCCGGCGCATTTCTGCGGCGTCACCGGATTGAAGACGACGGTCGGGCGGATCAGCCGCGCCGGTGCGATGCCGCTGTCGCAGTCCCTCGACACCGTCGGGCCGCTGGCGCGCAGCGCAGAGGATTGCGCCCTGCTACTCGGCCTGATGGCGGGGCCGGACCCCGAAGACCTGACCGCGATCGCCGGACCGGTCCCGGATTACGCGGCGGCGACGCGACAGCCGATAAAGGGCCTTCGCATCGGCGTACCCAGCGCTTTCTATGTCGACGATCTCGACGCGGAAGTGGCGCGAATCCTGGACCAGACCATCGCCGTCCTCAAGCGTGAGGGCGCCCGCATCGTTGAGGTCGAACTGCCGGACCAGCGCCAACTCACCGCGGCGTGCCAGCTGGTGCTTGCCGTCGAAGCCGCGAGCTTTCACAAGCGATGGCTGATCGAGCGCCCGCAGGATTACGGTCCGCAGGTTCTGATGCGATTGCAGAACGGGCTTGCGATCCCCGGCGTGTCCTATCTCGAAGCGATGCGCTGGCGCGGCCCGGCGCTGTCGGCGCATCTTGAGGCCACCGCCGGCGTCGATGCCGTGATCGCGCCGGTGGCGCCGGTCGCGGCTCCCACCATTGCCGAGAGCGATGTCGGCAACAACCCCGACGCCGAGGCGGTGATCCAGCGGCTGACGCGCTTTACCCGGCCGGTCAATTATCTCGGCCTGCCGGCGCTTTCGATCCCCTCAGGTTTTACGCAGGGCGGTCTGCCCGTCGGAATGCAACTGGTCGGCCGCTCGTTCGACGAAGCCACGCTGCTGCGGATCGGGGCGGCGTTCCAGCGCGCAACCGATTTCCACGACCGGGTGCCGGCATTGGCATGATCCAGCCGGTGGAGATCCGCGGCCTCAGCATCCGCTTCAGCGGCGATCGCACGGTCTACGCGGTAAATGATCTCAGTCTCTCGCTCGGGGAAGGGGAAGTGCTGGGACTGCTCGGCGAGTCCGGATCGGGCAAGAGCGTAACCTTGCGCGCGCTGATGCGGCTGTTGCCGAAAAAGCGGACGCGGATCTCCGGCAGTATTCGAGTGTTGGGGCGTGACGTGCTGGCGCTCGACGACGATCAGCTGTCGGCATTCCGCGGCCAGACCGTCTCGATGATCTTCCAGGAACCGGCACTCGCGCTCGATCCGGTCTACACCATCGGGGCGCAGATCGCCGAAAGTGTGATGCGCCACGAAGGCAAGAGCCACCGCGAAGCGATGGCGCGCGCGCTCGAAATGCTCGACGTCGTGCGCATTGCCTCCGCCAAACGCCGGCTCGATGCCTATCCGCACGAGATGTCCGGCGGCATGCGGCAGCGCGCGATGATCGCGCTGGCGCTGGCCTGCAAGCCGAAAATCCTGCTCGCGGACGAGCCGACCACGGCGCTCGACGCCACCGTGCAAATCCAGATCCTGCTGCTGCTGCGCGAGCTGCAGCGCGAGTTCGGCATGTCCGTGATTTTCGTCACCCACGATATCGGGGTCGCGATCGAAATCTGCGATCGGGTCGCCGTGATGTATGCTGGAGAGATTGTCGAGCAGGGCCAAATTGGCCAGATCGTGCGCGCGCCTGTTCATCCTTACGCGCGCGGGCTGTTGGCTTCCACCGTTCACGGCGCCAAACGGGGCCAGCGGCTGGAAACCATTCCGGGAACGCCGCCCTCGCTCGACCAGGCGCCAACGAGCTGTTCATTCGCGCCCCGCTGCGCTTTCGTGCAAGCCGGCTGTGTCGAACGAAGGCCGCCCAATGTGCGGGTCGGGCCGGACCGGATCGCCAGATGCATCCTGGCCGAGGGTGCCGAGGTCGTTGCAGGGCCGTAGCGGGCTCTCGACCGCCGAAGCCGGGATCGGCCCAGCGTTCGGTTTTGCCGGTCGCGGATCGCGATCCCTGCGAGCTGCTACAACCCCTCGGAACCATCCCGAAAAGCAGGGCTATGCAGGCGATTGGAAAAGTTGTGGCTCCGGAAGACAACACCTTTTTCCTGTTAAGCCCTGTTAATACAGGTCCGGAAACAGGGGCATGCAGATTCCCGTGTCGATTCGCAGGGCGGGCGAAGGCGCTCTTCGCGCCGTGCCCACCCCTTGCTTGAGTAAGCTGGTGGGCACGCCATCGGCTCGCGCATTCGCGCGACCCGGTGGCTTTGCCCACCCTACAAAATTCCGATGCACTTTTCAAACAGCCGAGCAAAGATAGTCTGAGATCGTCATTGCGAGCGTTAGCGAAGCAATCCAGCTTTGGCGAAAAGAAAGCTGGATTGCTTCGTCGCAAGGGCTCCTCGCAATGACGGTCGTTCTAAACATGCGTTCATAGCCCCGCGGCGCGACGCGCCCGGGCTGTTGCAAGAGACTTCCGCCCAAACAGAGGGCGTGGGGAATGCCGGATGCCCAGTGGCACCCGCAGCCTCGCGTGCAGAAAACGGCCATCACGCACACGAGTATTCACAGCGAGGCACCGGAAAACACCC
>NZ_JBEKXH010000345.1:0-6822 GCF_049512235.1 Bradyrhizobium sp. | reverse complement strand
TTGGCCTGTTCGCGCGCACGCCGCGCCTCGAGCGGAGGGTTGCGCCCCGCGATCAGCATTTCTGCCACCGCCGGCGGCGCCGTGTCGATCCGCGGGATCGGCGGGTCATGGCTCAACCCGCCCGAGCCGAGGATCAGCACGCGGCGGTTCAAGCTGGCTGCCCATCGACCGACAGCGGCGCCCAGCGCTTCGACACGGCGGAACGATGGCAGCGGCGGACCAGAGCAGTTGATGTGGATGGGCAGGACTCGATATGAGTCCACCCGGCCGCTGAGCAGCACAAGCAACTGCGCGAAGCCGTGATCGGCCTGCATCCTGTACGACAGCGCGACGTCGACGTCCTCCGATCGCACCGCGGATACGCAATCGAGGGCGAGGCGCTCGGGAACATCGAAGTCGCCACTGCCAATGTCGTAGTCGCCGATTGCGGTGGCGCGGACGCCGACCGTGAACGGCGGCATCATGTCGTAGAAGATGCCTTTGAAATGGTCGGGGCCGAAGATGATGATGAGTTCGGGGTCGAAGTCGCGTACTTCGGCTGAAAGCGCCGCGAAATGTGCCCTCACCTCGCGATCCACCGCGGGATCGGCCTCGACGTGATCCATGAGCGGCGTGTGCGAGGCACAAATCATTTTGACTTGCATGGACGTCGTCCTCCCCCGTTCGCTTCTGACATACTAGCACGTTAGACCGGCTTGTAAAGCTGTGGCGATCCTGGTTTCTGTCCTGCCAGGATCTTTTTTGACCTGCTAGGATGGAAGTATGCGCACCAATCATCTTGAGAGTCGCCGGCGGGCATCGGTTATCCCGAGCAAGCAGAGCGAGATCTACGACCTTCTCGTGCAGCGGTTGGTGAGCGCCCGGTATGCGTTCGGCGAGCGCATTCTGGTCAGGGAACTGGCGACCGAATTCGGCGTCAGCCGCCAGCCGATCATGACCGGCCTCAACTGGCTTGCAGCGGATGGTTTCGTTCGAATCATCCCCCAGGTTGGGTGCCAGGTCATCAACCCCGACAGGGACGCCATCGCCGATTTCTATTTGATGTTTCAGCGAATGGAGGGCCTGCTGGCCGAGCTGGCGGCCGCGCGTCGCACCGACCGGCAACTCGCCGAACTCCGTGAGCAGCAGCGGCAGATCGTCGCGATCGGCAATGATCGTGAGGCGTTGCGCGAGCACTACGCCGAATTGAACCGAAACTTCCATCAGATCATCGCCGCCATGGCGCATTCCGCGCTGGTGGAAGAGAAACAAAGCGCAAACTTCAACATGTCGGATTTCTTCATCAATCACGCGATCGGTTTCGACACCCTTGGCGCCGGCGTCGCGCAAGAGCATGAGCCGATCATAGACGCCATTGCGAGGCGAGAGCCTTCCGGCGCGCGGCGGGCGGCGGAGGAGCACATCGCGTCGGTTGCCGCGACCATTTTGGCCGGAACCAAGAGGCGATCCAATAAATCGCCCTGACATACTTGCATGTCAGTTTAATTCTAGCTATACTCCCTCCCCCTGGAACATGCGTTCTGCGCCGGACAGCCGCCCGAAGAGGGGAGCCGGTGCGCATCAAATGAGCGATTTATCGGACGGGAGAGAAACGATGCACAAGGCGGCTAAACCCGCAGGAAGTCACGATCCCGAGGCGCTGCGTGCCAAGTATCTGCAGGAGCGTGACAAGCGACTGAGTGACATGACGGGACGGCGGTATATCGCCGCCGAAGGCGACTTCGCCGACTTCACCGACGATCCCTATGTAGAACCTGGCTTCAGTCGCGAGTCGCGGAACGAGGCGGTCGACGTCGTCATCGTCGGCGGAGGCTTCGCCGGACTATTGACCGCGGCGGAACTGGTGCATCGGGGCGTCGAGTCCTTCCGCATCATCGAGCAGGGCGGCGATTTCGGCGGCACCTGGTACTGGAATCGCTACCCGGGCGTTCGATGCGACATCGAGTCCTACTGTTACATGCCGCTCCTGGAGGAAGTCGGGACGGTGCCCAGCGAACGTTACGCCGAAGGCGCCGAGATATTCGCCCATTGCCAGGCGATCGGCCGGCACTACGACCTTTACAGGCGCGCCCTGTTCCAGACCAAGGTGACCCGGATCGCCTGGGACGACGTTGCCGCGCAGTGGACCGTCGAAACCGATCGCGGCGACAGCATCCGCGCGCGCTTCGTCACCGTGGGCCAGGGCCCGCTGGCCAAAGTCAAGCTGCCCAGCATTCCCGGCATCCGGGATTTCGAGGGCCGCATCTTCCATTCGGGCCGCTGGGACTATGGCTACACCGGCGGAGATGCGACGTCGAAGATGACGAGGCTCGCCGACAAGCGCCTCGCCGTGATCGGGACGGGCGCGACGGCGGTCCAAATCGTCCCGCGTCTGGCGCAGGATGCGGCACGCGTCACCGTTTTCCAGCGGACTCCCTCAGCGATCGACGAGCGCAACAACGCCCCTACCGACCGCAACTGGTTCGCCGGCCAGCCCAAGGGATGGCAGCGCGAGCGCATGCAGAACTTCCTGTCGGTGATCACCTGCGTGCCGGTGCCTGAGAATGTCGTCGGCGACCGCTGGACCGACTTCTGGGCCCGCTTCGGCGCCGCCATGCAGCAACGTCATCGAACCGGCGATCCTACTCCCCCGGGAGAGCTGATGCAGCGCATCGATTATTCCAAGATGGAAGAGTTGCGTGCGCGCGTCGCGGCGACGGTGAACCGGCCCGATGTCGCCAAGGCGCTGCAGCCTTGGTACAATTATCTCTGCAAGCGGCCGCTCTACAGCGACGACTTCCTGCAGGCGTTCAATCGCGACAACGTGACATTGGTCGATACCGATGGCCGCGGGGTCGAGCGGATCACCGGCTCCGGCGTGGTCGCCGGCGGCGCCGAATACCCGGCCGATTGCATCATCCTCGCCACCGGCTTCGATGTCGGCGCAGCCCCTCACAAGGTCGGCGGGTATGAGGTCCTGGGGCGCGGCGGGCAGACGCTAGAGGCGAAATGGAAACACGGCGTGCGCACCCTCCACGGTACACAGATGTCGGGCTTTCCGAATTTTCACATCGTCGGCGGAACGGCGCAAGGCACCACCGCATTCAATTTCACGCACACGCTTTCGATGCAGGCGGCGCATGCCACGGCCATCGTCGAACGCTGCCTCGCCAAGGGTGTCCGGACCATGGAGGTGACGCCGGAGGCCGAGGATCGCTGGCAGGCGACCCTGGCCGAGAAGCACGTCGATCACCAGCACTTCCACGAGGAATGCACGCCCGGCTTCCTGAACAACGAGGGCGACTACAAGGACCGTCCAACCTTTATCGGCGCCACCTACGGCGGGGGGCCGCTCGAATACGAGCAAGTCATCGCGGAGTGGCGCCGAACCGGAATCGAGCGAGACACCAGTGTCAGCTTCGACGCTGACGCAAGGCCGCGGCCGCGTGAGCATCTGAAATTTGGTTAGCCAACGGCCGATGATGAACCAGGGCGCACCGAAGCCGACGGAAGCAGCTCTCGCCCGTCGGCCGCGCGAGGCCTATTGCAGCGGCGCAATGCCGCCGCTGCGTTGAACCCAAGCGACGGGGCTGGGGATCGGAACAATGGATCTTGAGTTGCAGGGGAAGCGGGCGATCGTCTGCGCATCGAGCAAGGGACTGGGGTTCGCGTGTGCCAGGGCGCTCGCCCGTGAAGGAGCCCACATCGTCATGAACGGGCGAGATCCCGACGCCCTCGACCAGGCTGCCGAAGCCGTTCGCTCGGAAGTGCGCGGCATCGACATCCAGACCATCGCGGGAGATGTCAGCGACGCCAGCGTGCGTACCGCGCTGGTGAATGCGTCGGGCGAGCCCGACATTTTGGTGAACAACGCCGGTGGTCCGACACCAGGCGATTTCCGCGACTGGGACCGTTCCGCCTGGGTCGCAGCGCTCGACGCCAACTTCCTGAGCGCGGTTGATCTGATACGGCTTGTTATCGACGGCATGAGCCGCAGAAGGTTCGGCCGTATCGTCAATATCACGTCATCCACCGTGCGCGTGCCTATTCCGGTTCTCGGCCTCTCGAATGCGGCGCGCGCAGCCCTGACCAATTTCGTATTCGGCCTCGTGCCGACGGTTTCGTCATCAGGCGTGACGATCAATAATTTGCTGCCGGGCCCGTTCGACACCAATCGGCTGCGAAACTCGAAAGAGATCACGCGACATCTTACATCGAACCCGGTTGCGGGACGCCTCGGTGACCCGGACGAACTCGGAGCGGCGTGCGCGTTCCTGTGCAGCCGGCACGCCGGCTACATCACCGGCCAGAACCTGCTGATGGATGGCGGCCTATATCCCGGAAGCTTCTGACCAAGGGGCCCCGGCTCAATCGAAACCGATGCGGAGGACCCGATTTGGCTGAGGCTACCGTCTAGTCCGCGGGCGTGCATTTCGTCCCGTGAATCTTCTCGAACATTCCGGCAGCCTCTTCGCGGAACCGGGCGATCGAGGCCGCGTAGCGATGGGCCTCGAATGCGGCGTCGTCGCGATAGACTTCGTAGACCAACAATTTTGTATCGTCCTCGCGAGGCACCAGGACGTCGAACTGCAGGGTCCCGGATTCATCCTTCAGGGAGCGCGCTCCGTGCGCCCTGAGCAAAGACAGCAGCTGATCCCTCTGTCCGGCTGCGGCTTCAATGGTCGCGATAACTGCAAGTTTGGGCATGGCTGCTTTTCCTGCGAGGTTTGGTTGAACGCTTTGACGAGACCACTCACAACGGCAGCTCCTTGCCGGTCTGCTCGCGGACGATGTAATCGGCGTACCAGTCCGGCCAGTTGGCGTCGTGCTGGCCGATCCGCTTTTCGTGCTCGCCATGCGCGGCCGCCGCGCGCCGCAGCGCGCTGGCGAGCTCAGGTGACGAGGCGAATGTCGTGTCGGCGTCGACGCGGCCGGGCAATCGGCTTGTGACCTCCTGGATCAGCCAGGCATTGCCGTCCGGATCGCTGAACGTCGCGAACGAAGCGTAACTGCGCCGCTCCGGATCCGGACCGCTGAGGCGGCCTTCCAGCGCGCTGCCACGGTGGAACACCTCGCTGACGTCGATACCGCGATCGATGAGCCCGGCGCGCGCCGCTTCGATGTCGGAGACCACGAGATAGAGCAGCGGCGCCGCGCCTAGCTGGATCGAGGCCGGCGAGCCCGAAGGCGTCAACTGTACGGCTCGAGAACCATCGGCCCTGACGAAATCGGCGTCGAGTCTGAAGCCCAGCTCGCCGTAGAAGCGCTTGGCACGATCAACGTCGGAAACCGGGATCACGACAACCTCGAGCTTCATGTCAAGGGGTCGCGGGCCCGAACTCTTGGTTGCGGCTTCGCCGCGCGCCTGAATATCGCTCATGTCCGGCTCCCTGGTTCGGATGGCGTGGACCGAGCCAAGGCCCCCGGCTGGTCCATCGCCTGGGCCATCATATTAGTCGAGACCCGCGAAAATGCTCGTTATGAGTTGCTAGAGGTCGTTAGCCGTTGCGAGGGGCTGCCGTTCCCGTTGCCTGGGATATGTTTCGATCGCGAGATCGACCCATACCGATTGAGCCGGTCAAGGTGCGCGTGCGCACCGCGTGCCCTGCTCGCGGTTTTCCGTGGATCAACGGGCATGGATGAATTCCCGGTGATTTTCCTTATCGCGTAGTCGTCGGCTCCCCGATGTTGCGGATGACCACGGTTGTCTCGTCAAAGTGCGCCGTGATTTCGAGCGTACCGCCGAGCGCCTCGATGTAGCGGCGCAAGTTGCTCACATGCATGTCCCCGCGCTTTTCAAGCTTAGCCACGGCGGGCTGGTTCACAGCGAGCGCTTCCGCGACTTCCTCCTGGGAGAGCGAGCGCTCCTTGCGCAACTCCTCAAGCGTCATCGCCTCGCGCAGCGCCGCAGCCTTTGCTGCCACCCGCGCCCGGCGGGCAGGCGTGAGGTCCTTGGTCAACTCGCTAAAGGGTCTATGTCCAGTCATGGTATCAATCCTTCTTTTCTAATCTCCGCGAGGTACACGTCGTAAAGTTGGTCGGCAATCGGGACCATACGCTCGTAGAAGCGATCATCGCCCGTCTTGTCGCCGCCAATGAGCAGGATCGCCGACCGTCTCGGATCAAAGGCATAAAATACGCGAAGCGGTCGTCCGCCGCTTTGCACGCGCAGCTCACGCATATGCGCGTGCTTTGATCCGTTAATCCCTGACGACTGGGGGAAAGGCAATTGCGGCCCCATCTCCATCAGCAACAACCCAGCGGCCGTTATATCGTCCTGCTGTGCTTCGCTGAGGCCGCGGTACCATTCCGCGAACTCGTCAGTGTGTTCGACGTTCCAAGCCATCTGAGGACGTATATTCCATTAATGGAATATTTTCAAGTGCCAAGTGCATGACAGGTTTATGACGTGCCGGTGATCGCATTGTCCCGATCACGTCCGGGCTCGATCGCCTGTGCGAACTCGGTCGCGTGCTCCCTTACGGAGCGTTGACATCGAGAGGGTGTAGCCGCGCCAGCCTCAGCGCCGCAGATCCAGCTCACGGTGTTGAAGCGCTATGGCCGCGTGACTGTCGCGCCGAGCACTGGAAACACCTACATTACGGTGACAGTGCATATAATTCACCGCGTGAATTATATACACTGTCACCGTAATGCGCAGTCGGGCAGCGATTGCGTGGCCGTTGCCTCGGCGTAGGTGTAGCCCGACGCTCCGAGGGCAGCGACGAACAATTGGCAGGCATGCACCTCGCCGGTCGTCGCGTCGAAAATGTCGATCGTCGTGCCGGCATAATCGACGAACAGCTTCTCGCCGGCCACGTGCGCCTGCCGCATCGTGGGTGA
>NZ_JBEKXH010000344.1:0-6824 GCF_049512235.1 Bradyrhizobium sp. | reverse complement strand
GAAAGCGGTGCCAGCGGCGATAATCCAGCGCGCGGCCGAGCTGCTCGATCAGGCTGCCGCCCGCATCCTTTGCGGCGCCCGCATCGGCCCGCTCTCGTTCGGCGGCGATGCGCTGCTGCAACATGGCGCCGACCACCCGGCGGTCCTCCGCCGACCATAGGTCGGCTGAGGTGTTGAGCAGGCGTTTGCGTGCGGCTTCGAGGCCGACAGGTGCGCCTTCTTCTTCTGCCAGCGGCTGCCACAGCAGGCGATAGCGTACCCCGGTCGAGGTCGGACGCTGATGCAATTCCCGGTTGATCGCGTCGCGCTGGGCTTCGGCCGCCTGCAGCAGGCGCTGCACTTCGGAGGCGATTTCGGCCTGCAGATGATTCTCCAGAACGGCGCGCTCGTTCGCCGTCAAGAGTTCGCTGCGCTGGGCGATCTCTTCGGCCAGGCGCGCGGCCAGGCGATCCGGCGGTTCGGGCCGGTTCTGGTAGACAATGCGGACGATCAGTCCCCAATCGCTCTGCTCGGCGTGCGCCTGGTGGCCGAGCGCGCTGAGGGCGCGCTGCAGATCGGTCAGGTCTTCGCCGATCTGTCGTTGCAGCCGCGTCCAGGCCTCGTCGTCGTCCCTGAGGTCGGACAACGCCTGTTCGGCGCGGCGAGCCAAAGTGAGGGCGGGGTCGATCGTCCACGGGCTGCCGAGGTCCGGCAGCTCGGCTTGCGGCAGCGCGGCTGCGAGCAGGCCGGTGGCTGCGAAAAGCTGGAACTTCGAGATGGTTTCGGCGCGGACCTCGCCGCGCTGTTCGAAGGCTGCGTTGGCCGCGGTCATTTGTTCGCGGGCGATGGCGCGGGCCTCGCCGCTGTTGCCGAGCACGCCGCGCGCGCGCTTCAATGCATCCTCGCAGGCGTCGACGGCGGCACGGCTATCGGCCAGTTGTCGCTTCAGCTCCTCGACCTTGGCGCCCACACTCTCAAGCAACACCCTGAGCCGGGCCGAGGTCTCTTCCGCCTCGATCCGAGCGGTTGCGAGTTGCTCCTCCAGTTTCCCCAGGTCGCTGCGCGCCTCGCTCTCGCGGTGGCGTTGCCGCGCCAGTTCGATCAGCGCCAGACGCACTTCGTGCACGGCCTGAGCGAGGTGGAGCTGGGCATCGTGATACCGGTTCAACGCCGCCTCGACGCCCGGCAACCCGGCGGACGATGCGGGAAGGCGCAGGTCGGCGGCATCGGCGGCTAATCGTTGCCGCACGCTCTGCAGGGCTTGCTCGGCCTCCTGGTATTGACGATCGGCCTCGGTCAATTGCTCGCGGGCGCTCTGGACCTCGCGGGCAGCGGCGGCCGCCGCAAGATGGGCGTTGCGCAGCGCCTCCTCGGTGGGAGCCATGCGCCATTCGTCGGCGGCCTGGTCCTGATCGCGCGCGAGTTGAGCGTCCATCGCCTGGACGGCCGTGAGTTCGCCGGCGATGTGTGTCAGGCGCCCGGCGATGTCGGCCAGTCGCTGCATGCGGGCCGCGGCGCGGGCCGCATGGCCGATATAGACCGCGGCCGGTTTGGCCCAGGCGCCGGCCAGCGCCGCGAGCCGAAAACGGCCGTCGGGTGCGACCCAGGCTTCGCTATCCCTGGGATCGTCGTCGGCGCAGGCGATGCCGGACAGCAGGCGCTCGACCAGCGCGGCCGGTACCGCGCCATCGGCGGGTCCGTCGGCGTGCAGCCAATCGGCGAGCGAAAGCGCATGCGGCTGTCGCTGCAGCACCTGGGTATCGTGCAACGGCTCCGCTCCACCTGTGGTCTGCAGCTGGCCGTCGGGCGAGACCCATGCATCGAGCAGGCCGGCCGCTTCAAGCGCGGCCTCGAGGCCGGCGCGCTGCGCGGCCGTGACGGCGTCGCGAAAATCCACCAATTGCCAGAGCGGCGCCCCCTCGCGCGCGCCTCTGGCATCGACGCCGCGGGTATACGGTTGGGGCGGCGTCGCATCCACGCCGGCTTCGAGACGGCTGCGTTCGTCTTCGAGGGTGCCGCGCTCGCTCTCCAGCATCTCGCGTTGGCCCTCGAGCAACACCCGGCGTTGCGCCAGGCGCTGGCTGGCGTCCTGCTGCGCCGTCAGCAGACAATGTCGCGCCGGATTGCCGCCATCCAGCCCGACAACCCAGTCGGCCAGCGCCGTGAGCGCGGCGCGGCCGTCGTCCGGGCTGACCTGAAGTTGCTTCAGGTTGGCGAAGTGACGCTCCCAGGCCTCGATCAGGTCGCGGCCCTCGTGATCGACCGCGGCGTCGGCTTGCTCGCGCCGTATGGCCGTGGCCTCGACCGCACTTTGTCGCTCGTCGCGCGTGTTCCGGCGTTGCGCATGCAGGCTTTCGGCCGCGGTCACCTCGGCCAAGCGCCGCCGCAACACCGCGATCTCCTCGCGTCGATCGGCGACCAGGGCGCGAAGCTCGGAACGCGCGGCCTCGAAAGCGCGTGGCGTCAACTCGCCCAGCGCCGCGGCCTCAAGCGTTGCCAGCGGGTTGCCGCCGTGGGACGCGGCAATGCCGGCGGAATTGGCATGTTCAGCGCACGCCTGGCGCAGATCGGCCATCTGACGTTCGGCCTGCGCCATGCGTTGCGCGGCGTCCCTGGTTTCCCCGGCACTGCGCTGCAACCGCCGCATGGCTTCGTCGACCGCGATGGCGGTGTCCTGCAACGCGCGTTGCCGATTGGCGGCGTCCCGCTCGGCGCCTTCCAGGCGGTTGGCGTCCTCCATCCCCGGGCCGGTGCGCAGGGTTTCGAGCCGGGCCTGCTCGCGTTTCAGCGCAACGTCTGCATCGTCGTGAAGCTTGCGCGCCTGCGCTTCCTCGATCTCGGCTTTCTCGAACCGCGCCTGCGCCTCGCTGCGCGCCCGGCTTGCATTGTCGAACTCGGTCTGGGCCTGGCGCAGCGCGCGAGCCTGGCGGCGGGTCTGGGTGCCGGCATAGACGCGGTAACGCTGGTCGAAGCGCTCGACGGCTCTTGCCAGCGCCTGGTATTCGAAGAGTTGGCGGCGATCTTCCTCCAGCTGGCCGAGCGCCTCGGCGACGTCGCCGAGCAGTTCGGGTGCGAGCGGCGGCAAGGCCTCGGTGAGAGCGTCCGAGAGCGCGGTCTCGTCGGGCTTTTTCGACAATTGCGGCTGGCGCAACTGGATCAGCGTATCCATCAAGGCGTCGTAGCGCCGGGTGCCCAGGTGAAACAACCGCTCGTCGACCGCGCGCCGGTAGCTGACGGCGGTATCGAACACCTGGCCGCGGCCCTGCAGTGCCTCGCGCAGGCGTTCCCGGGTCAGGACCACGCGCTGCTCGCTCATCAGCCAGATATCCCGATTGATGCGCGGAGCGCCATCGGCATCCTCCAGCACGAAGAACCAGCTGTCGACCTGGGGACGCGCGGCGACCGCCGCCAGCCCGGCGCCCAGCGTGAGGTAATGCGGCGTGCCGTCGTCGGCGAGGCGGCCGAATTCGATCCAGGCATAGCCGATGCGCCGATCGTAGCTGCCCATCAGCAGGTTCCAGGACATCTTCTTGCCGCTGTCGCCGTCGGGTTCGAGGCGCGAGGATTTGATCTGGGCATCGAGCAGGAAGGGCAGCGTCAGCGACAGCACCTTGGATTTGCCGGTGCCGTTGTTGCCGCGCAGCAGCAGGTGACCGTCGCGGAACCAGAATTCCTCGCTGTCGTAGTAGAACAGATCCACGAGGCCAAGCCGCAAAGGCTGCCAGCGTTGCCGCGTCGGGATCGGCAGCGCGGGTTTCTCGGACAGCGCAGCAAATGAGGCCGGGCGTTCGTTCATGTCGGACCGAACAGGCTGTCGGCAGCCGCGCTCGGCACGCCCTGGGTTTCGCGGATGTCGCGGATCTCGGCCTCGCCGAGCGCAAACCGGGCGAGCGCCGGCCGGGGGGTGATGGTGTCGGCATCGCGCACGATCAGGTGAAGTTTTTCCAGCCGTTCGATCGCGATCCCGGCAAGCTCGCGCTCGGCGCCGGCTTCACGCGCTGATTTGCGCCAGTATTTGCCGTAGCGCGTCTTGATCTCGCGCAGGTGATCGACGACGTCCTGCTCGCGGATCAACCCGGCGAATAATTGGGTCGCGCCGGCGGCATCCGCCTGCCGCCGCCTGAAGGCAGTGGCGAGGTACTCTGCGACCAGCAGCGTGACGTGCGCGTCGGTGCCTTCGGCGGGCATCGCCACATCGCTCAGCGCACCAGCCTCATCGACCAGCGCCAGACCTTCGGCGCGTTGCTCCGCGACCAGCCCGGCCGCGTCGCACAGGCGGGCCGCCATGGCGCCACGCTGGTTGATGAAATAAGCCCGGGACTCCGCGTCCAGCGTGTCGACATAGACCACGGGATCGTCGAGCAGCCGGCGTGCCAGTTGGCGGCGATGAAGCGTGCGCCGGCCCTCGTCGCTGTCGGCCACATGCTCGTCGACCAGAGCATGCAGTCGCTGGTCGAGCGTGACCGGCGCATCTTCCGGCCGGAAGGTGGACGGCCCCCGCACCGCGGCCAGCATGCCGGCGAGCGGGCGGCGCTGCACATCGTAGAGCGCATCGGCCTGATCGCCGCCGGCGCGCACGAAAGCGTCTTCGTCGCCGGCGACACGCTGCAGCACGCCCAAATCGAGCAGGGTGCGGCACACCGCCACCAGTTCGCGCCGCTCGTTCGGGGCTGTGAGCGTGAAGCTGAAGCCTAAAGCCGTCAGCGCCGGTTCGGCGGCGAATTGCAGCAGCCGCTCGCCCAAGAGCCGCAACGTGATTTGCGGATCGGCGCGTTCGAGCACGGCGCAGGCCAGGCACAGCAGCACGTAACGGCGGCGATCATAGGACGGCAGTCCGCGCATCGTGCTGGCGAGGTCCGCCGGCCGCTTGTAAAGCCGCGCGCCCTCGTGTTCGATCTGCAGCGTCCAGCCGGTTTCACGTGAAAACCAGTCGCGCAGCGCCTCGGCCTGGCGCCGGATCGCCGGAAAATCGTCGTGGTCCGGACTCATCAGCGGCGTCATCAGCAGCGCGCGCACGGCGCCGCGAAATTCCTCGTTCTGGAACCGGCGCTGTTGCTGGCCGATGCTGCGGCTGTCGCTGCCGACCGTGGCCGTCATTGGCTGTCCCGTGCAGGTGTGATGGTGACCAGATGGTCGCGCCCGGCAAATACGCCCCGCGGCGTATGGATCTCGGCGCGGCTGTCGGCTGCCAGTGGCGTGAGGTTGATGTGCAACAGTCCGTCGCCGGTCCGCCGTTCCGCGCTGGAGTCCGGACCGGCCTGTTCGGTCAAAACCTCGCCGAGCAATCCCAGCAACAGGCCGAAGGCATGGATGTCCATGTCGCCGAGATCCGACAGGCGGATCGGCTGACCGGTGGCGAGGCGCTGGCGCGCCGCCTCGACCTGCAGCGCCTCCCCGGCGAGTTCGCGCGCCAGGCGCGCGCGGGCCTCGGCGCGATCGCGCACCCGGGGCATGGCGCCGCGCGGCGCGGCCTCGCCGTATTCGCGCAGCCGCGGGTGTATCATAAGCGGGGGCGCGTCGGCCCAGCGTGTCGAGGCCGGCAGATCGGCATTGGCGTCGGGATTAAGCGAAAAATGCCGTGCCGGGTTGAGCGCGAAGGCGGCGCGCGCCAGCCGGTGCGCCTCGCCGTCGTTGCCGCAGGCGGCAAACCAGCCGGCTAGCATGCGGAAGTCGGCGGAACGGTCGCTGCGCCCGCTGCGGCGCTCGTTGAGCGCGGCGATCGCTCCCAGCAATTGCGGAATGGCCGAGCGTGCCCGCGCGCGCAACAGTTCGGCTTGCGAGGGTTCGTGTCCGCTGCGGAAGAACCAGCCGCGCAGGCCTTTCCAGCGTTCGCGCCAGGCATTCCAGTGCAGGGTCTGCGCGTCGGCCCGATCCTGCGCATCGCCGGGGGCGGCATCGCGCGCATCGCGCGCGGCGACCTGCTGCAGCAAGGCGTCGATGCAGGGTTCCAGGGCCAGGATGTGCCTGGCGATGGTGTCCGAGCGGCGCACCACGTCGCCCATGAACCGCTCCAGATAGTCGATCAGCTGGCGCTTGTAATTCGCCACCGCGGTCGCCTCGGCCTGCTGCAACTCGATGCTGCGCGCGACGCCGGCCATGAAAGCCTGCGCATTTTCGGCCAGGCCCTCGAAAACGCGGACCAGATCCCGCAGCGTTTCGTGGACCTTGGCGACGTCGGGGTCGCTCTCGTCAGCCAGCGTCCGCAGCGCCTGCAGCCGGCTCGCGATATCTTCAAGCGCGACCGTCTGCAGTTCGGCGCGCCGCTGCAGTGTTTTCACGAACAGCGCCAGCGCCGCCTCGACGGCCTCGCCGCCCTGCGACAGACGATAGAGGAAGCGCGCACGGTAGAAATCGCTGAGGCTGGAAACCCGCGCCGTGTCGGGATGCGATTCAAGATTGCCCCAGGCGGCAAGCTGGGTGAGCGCGGCGTTGACGTCCTCGATCTGCGGCGCCGTGCCGGGCCATCGGGCTTCGCCCAGGACTTCGTCAGGTCTCAATTGCAGGCGGTATTGCCGTTTTGCCGCCGCGAAGACGTTCATGATGCAGCGGTAGAATTCCGATTTTTCGGCACTGACATGCCGAAACAGCTCGGCTGAATCGCTCACGGCTGGCATCGGCTTGTTCCCAGAGGTCATGCACCGGTGTTGCCGGTTGGCGCGATATGCTAATGCATTTACCGGTTCGTTGCAGCCAAATCGGGTACGGTCCACAGTTGCCGGGGTGGTGCGCGGCCGAGATGCGCTGTCGCTGCGGTCAGACCCAATTCTCGCTCTGATTCCCGGCATAATGCCGAACTCGCGCATATTGTTGGTTACACGATCGCCCTTCGCTGCGGGAACGACCGC
>NZ_JBEKXH010000343.1:0-6824 GCF_049512235.1 Bradyrhizobium sp. | reverse complement strand
CCAACAGCAACCAAATCTACCATCAACGCCCGGTCTGGCAACACGGCCCTGCCAGCCGGAAGCTCCGTACCAGTTTCATCCGCGCGGGTCGGGCGAAGCCCGGTGCTTAACTCGCAATGACGAGAGAGCGGTTCTCTCAATTTTCCAGTTTGGTCAGGCGTCCAGCGCCGCGTGGCGCCGGCTCAATCCGGCCTGACCATCTCGAACATCGCATCGGGGCGAATTTCGAAATAGTCGCCGCGGCGGCCGGCGCGCACGATCGGGTGCGGCGCCGCGGTCTGGTAGACGCCGTCCTTGATGAAAGCCTTGTCGATATGGACGGCGACGACCTCGCCAAGCGTCAGCCAGGCCTGCGCCTTGCGGCCGTCGGCGCCCTGCAACTGAATGATCTGCGACAGCTTGCATTCGAACGAGACTGGGCTTTCCGCGACCCGAGGCACGTTGACCAGCCGGCAAGGGGCCGCCGTGAGGCCTGCGATCTTGAATTCGCTGACGTCGTGGGCGACATGGGCGGCGGTCAAATTCATCTGCTGCGCCAGATCCATGGTCGCGAGATTCCAGACGAACTCGCCGGTCTCCTGGATATTCTGCACGCTGTCCTTCCAGGAGGTCGAGGAGAAGCCGATGATCGGCGGCGTGTAGCAAAAGCCGTTGAAAAAACTGTAGGGCGCCAGATTGAGGTTGCCCTTGGCATCGCGGCTCGAGATCCAGCCGATCGGCCGCGGCGCGATGATGGCGTTGAAAGGATCGTGCCGGAGGCCGTGGCCGTTCTTCGGCTCGTAAAAATGCAGGTCTTTCGGGGTTGATTGGTCCACGTCGGTCACTTCCTTTCCGCTTGTCTCACTGCATCCACGTCATCGCCACAAGCGCAAGGAAATAATCCAGTGCGGAGGGTGGGCAGAGGCGCTCTTCGCGCCGTGCCCACCATTTTATATGCGAAAACATGGTGGGCACGCCATCGGCTCGCGCATTCGCGCGACCCGTTGGCTTTTGCCCACCCTACGCCTTTTGGCGCGACGCCAGCCCGGCGAGGATGAAATCGACCATCTGGTCGAGCGAGGGCCCCGGCTTGTTAACGGCCTGCGCGATCATCTGCGGGTGAAAAAACCGCATCATCGCGGTGCAGGTGCACATCGCCGCCAGCGGCACGTCCGGGGCCTCGAATTCCCCTGACGCGGCGCCCTCGGCAATGACATGGGCGATGGTCTCGGTCAGCCGGTGCATGTGGGCGAGACAGACTTCCCAGCTCTCCTCCATCGCGATCTCGACCATCTCGTGCAGCTTGGAATCGCCGACATAGCGTTCGCTGTTCATGCGATGGATCGTGGTTACAAGCTCGCGCAGGCGGAAGGCCGCCGGTCCGCGGGCGGTCGCGATCGCCTCGGCCGCGGTCTCGACCTCGCCCATCAGCGCCCGCGCGACGCCCTCATGGATCGCTTTCTTCGAGTCGAAAAAGCGATAGACATTCGCCGGGCTCATCCGCAGCATCTTGGCGATGTCGGCAACCGTCGTCTTCTGATAGCCGATCTCGCGAAACAAACGCTCCGCCACCACCAGGATGCGCTCCCTGGTGTCGGGTTCGATATGGTCCGAAATCAGCGCCATGGCAGGACTCAATTCACTGTACTTAATGTTCAATTATTCGGCGGCCTCGGCAAGCGGAAATGCCGGCTGTGCCTCGGCTTCATGCTGCGCCGCAAGATCGATCGGTTCGCTGCGGCCGCTTTCTTCAAGGCTGTTGCGGAACCAGAGAGCATAGAGGCCCGGCAGGTACAGCAAGGTCAGGAAGGTTGCAACAAACAATCCGCCCATGATGGTGATGGCCATCGGGCCCCAGAACGCCGAGCGCGACAGCGGGATCATCGCCAGAATGGCGGCGAGCGCCGTAAGCACTACCGGGCGGGCGCGCCGGACGGTGGCCTCGACGATGGCTTCCCTGCGGCTCAGGCCGTGGGCGACGTCGGATTCGATCTGGTCGACCAGGATCACCGCGTTGCGCATGATCATTCCGGCCAGCGCGATCAGTCCGAGCAGCGCCACGAAGCCGAACGGCTGGTTGGCGACGTTCAGCCCGAGCGAGGCCCCGATAATGCCGAGCGGCGCCGTCAGGAACACCAGCGCCAGGCGCGAAAAACTCTGCAGCTGGATCATCAGAAGCGTCAGCATGACGATGACCATCAGCGGAAACAGCACGAAGATCGAGGCATTGCCCTTGGCCGACTCCTCGATCGCGCCGCCCATCTCGATCCGGTAGGCCGGCTCCAGGCTGTCGCGGATCTGCTGCAGCTTGGGCCAGATCTGGTTGGTGACGTCGGGCGCCTGCACGCCGTCATTGACGTCGGCGCGCACCGTGATCGCCATGTCGCGGTTGCGCCGCCACAGGATCGGCTCCTCGTGGGAATATTCGATTCTAGCGATCTGCGACAGCGGCACCGCAACGCCATTGCGCGAGGTGACGGTGAGGTCGCCGACATGAGCGAGGTCAAGCCGCTCGGACGGGGCCGCACGCGCGACCACGCCGACCTTCTCGATGCCATCGCGCACCGTCGTCACCGGCGCACCCGAGATCAGCATGCTGAGCGCCTGTGATACGTCCTGCGGGGTGAGGCCAAGCGCACGGGCGCGGTCCTGGTCGACGACGAGCTTCAGGTAGGGTGACTGCTCGTTCCAGTCGAGTTGGGGATCCCTGATGTTCTCGTTCTGCCGGACCACGTCGCGCACCTGGTAGGCGATGTCGCGCACGATCCGGGGGTCGGGGCCGATGACGCGGAACTGCACCGGAAAGCCGACCGGCGGACCGAAATTGAAGCGGTCGACGCGCACCCGCGCCTCGGTCAGCGCGCCGTCATCGACCGCCTTTTCCAGCCGCGCCTTGATGCGCTCGCGCGCCTCGACATTTTTGGCGACGATGACGATCTCGGCGAAGGCTTCGTTCGGCAGCTGCGGGTTCAGCCCAAGCCAGAAGCGCGGCGAGCCCTGCCCGACATAGGACGTATAGGTCGAGATGTCCTTGTCGCCCTGCAACAGCGCTTCGGCCGACTTCACCGACTTTTCGGTGACGCCGAACGCCGTACCTTCCGGCAAGCGCAGCTGCAGGAACAATTCCGGCCGTTCCGACAGCGGAAAAAACTGCTGCTGGACGTGGCCGAAGCCGACAATCGAGAGCGCGAACACGCCGACGGTGGCCAGCACCACCTTGATGCGGTGCTCGACGCACCATTGGATCATGCCGCGGAGCACGCGGTAGATGCGCGTCTCATAGACCGCATGCGGATCGTGATTGTGGCTGACCGTGATGTTCGGCAGCAGCATGACGCCGATATAGGGCGTGAAGATCACCGCGACGAACCAGGACGCCACCAGCGCGATGGCGACGATCCAGAAGATGCCGCCGGCATATTCGCCGACGGCCGAATTGGCAAAACCGATCGGCAGGAAACCGGCCGCCGTGACCAGCGTTCCCGTCAGCATCGGAAAGGCGGTGGATTCCCAGGCAAAGGACGCCGCGCGAACGCGGTCCCAGCCCTGCTCCATCTTCACCACCATCATCTCGACCGCGATGATGGCGTCGTCGACCAGAAGGCCGAGCGCAATGATCAGCGCGCCGAGCGTGATGCGGTGCAAATCGAGCGACATCGCGTTCATGACGATGAAGACGATGGCGAGCACCAGCGGCACCGACATGGCCACCACGATGCCGGTGCGCCAGCCGAGTGCGACGAACGAGACGAACAGCACGATCGCCAGCGCCTCGATGAAGGAATGCACGAACTCGCTGACGGCGTGCTCGACCACCTCGGGCTGATCCGCGATCCGGTCGAGAGTGATGCCCTGCGGCACCGCGCGCATGAATTCCTCGGTCGCCTTGGCGACGTCCTTGCCGAGTTCCAGGATGTTGGCGCCGTTGGCCGTGACCACGCCGATACCGAGCGCCGGTTTGCCTTCCTGACGCACCTTGAAGGTCGGCGGATCGACGTAACCATGGGCGACGGTCGCGATGTCGCCGAGCCGGAATACCCGGCCATTACTTTCGACCGGCGTCTCGGCCACCGCCCTGGCGCCATCGAGCGCGCCGGTGACGCGCAGCGGCACGCGTTGCGACGAGGTCTCGACCGTGCCCGCGGGCACGACATTGTTCTGCTTGGCGAGCGAATCGAACAGCGCCTGCGGCGCAATGCCAAGCGTCGCCAGCTTGGCATGGGAGAACTCGACAAAGATCTTCTCGTCCTGGGTGCCGTAGAGATCGACCTTTGTCACGCCCGGTACCTTCAAAAGCCGCTGTCGCAGGCCTTCGGCGGCCTTCTTCAGCTGCGCATAGTCGGCGCCGTCGCCGGTCATCATGTAGAGGATGGAGTCGACGTCGGAGAATTCGTCGTTGACGACGGGCCCGAGCAGACCCGCCGGAAGCTCGCCTTGCACGTCGGCCAGCTTCTTGCGCAACAGATAGAACAGATACGGCACATCCTTGGGCGGCGTCGAATCCTTGAACGTGACCTGCATCGCCGTGAATGCGGGTTTTGAATAGGTCTGCACCTTCTCGAAGTAGGGCAGTTCCTGCAGTTTCTTCTCGATCGGGTCGGCGACCTGGGTCTGCATTTCCGCCGCGGTGGCCCCCGGCCAGATCGCCGAGACGTTCACCACCTTGACCGTGAAGAACGGGTCTTCGGCGCGGCCGAGCCTCTGGTAGGAAAAGAAGCCGGCGACGCCGAGCGCGATCACCAGGAACAGGATCAAGGCGGGATGGCCGACCGCCCAGGCTGAAAGATTGAAGTGCTTCACCGCGCTCTCCCCCGACTAGAACGACAACGACGACACGACCCTGACCTTCTGGTTCGGATCGAGTTTCTGCACGCCGAGCACGACGACTTTGGCGCCCTCATCGACGCCGCCCGAGATCACGACGTCATTGCTCTCGTAGGATTTTACTACAACGGGCTTCAGCGACACCTCACCCTTGTCGTCGACGATATAGAGCGAGGGATCGCCGCCTTCGCTGAACAGCGCCGACAGCGGCAGCCGCGCCACGCGCGTGGTGGCTGGATCAGCCAAGGTCAGCGTCGCGGTCATGCCGAGCGAGACCTTGTCGCCGGCGTCCGGCAGCGAGAATTTCGCCAGATATGTCCGCGTCGCCGGATCGGCCGTTGGCGCGATCTCGCGCAGTTTCGCCGGGTATTTCCTGTTCGGCTCGGACCACAGCGTCACGCTGGCCGTGCCCTCCTTGGCGCGGCCCAGCAGGGTTTCGGGGATCGCGACCACGGCCTCCTTTTCGGCAAAACGCGCGACGCGGACCGCCGTCTGCCCCGCCGCCACGACCTGTCCGGCGTCGATCAGCGTCGCGGTGACGACGCCACGGGTGTCGGCCAGCAGGGTGGCATAAGACAGCGAGTTTTGGGTAAGCTCGACCGAACGCTGGGCGCGATTGAGCCGCGCGCGCGCTTCATCGGCGGCGGCCTTGGCCTGATCCACTTGCGCATCCGTGGACCAGCCTTTGACGCGCAAATCGTTGGCGCGGGTTTCGGCGGCGGCGGCCTGCGCCAGCACGCCGGTCGAGGCGCGCAATTCAGCCTCGGCCTGCTCGGCCTGCAGTTTCAGATCGATTTCATCCAGCGTAGCCAAGGGTTCGCCGACATCGACGGTCTGGCCGACTTCGACCAGGCGTTTTGCGATCTTGCCGGGCACGCGAAAGCCCATGTCGGTCTCGATCCGCGGCTTTATCGTTCCGACGAAACTGCGCTCGGGCGACTCGGCCTCATAATGCGCTCTCGTCACCAGAACGGGGCGCGACGGTTTCGCCTTCTCGGCGAGCTTGTCGTTGCAGCCGGCCAAAGCGAGCGCCAAAAGGGCCAGCAATATGCCAGCTAATAGCCTGGAATAGCTTGACAAAATCGAGCGAGCGAGCATCGCCATACCTCCTTGAGGGTGGACGGCAGTGTCGATTGTCTTGTGACGATTGTCAATATTCGTCATCAATCATGATTTCGTGAAATCGTTTCGCGGTTAAGAAGTCGCAAATTTCGGTTCGGGCCCGCGCGGGCTGCTCGGCCGACGGCGCGAAAAGCCACCAGATCGATCAGGGAACGCCATCTGTGGCGGCGGCCCGCTTGCGCGAAATCTGCACAAAAATCAGCAAATCCTGAGCATCCCGCCCAAACGCACTGCGTACCGGTACGGGATCGTCGGGCCATGGCGGCAAATCATCACCATTCCCATTCGGTGATCGAAACGGCGACCGGGTGTTCAGAGCGATGGCAGCTCGACTGTACCGCCGTCCGGTCGCTGTTCCGTCATCGCCGGGCCGAGGCGCAGCGCGCCGACGTCCGAACCCCGGCCCCCCTCTCCCGTCCCATTCAGGAAAATGAAACCATGTCGATGGCGACCACTTCTCATCTTGAAATCGCGCCTCCCCGCCCCCTATCGGTGCGGCTCGCCCTCGCCGCCGCCTGCGCCGCCCTGGCCGACTGGCTGTTTTACGGCTGGCCAACAGGCATCTCGCTGGCGCTGTTTTTCGGCGTGCTTGGCGTCATCGCCATCGCCAGCAACGGCGCGCGCGCACCGCGCAGGGTTCAGATCGTCATGACCGCACTATTCGTGGCCGGCCTGGTTGCGCTGATCGAGGACGTCGACGTCCTCAGCGCGACCTGGAGCGCGCTGGCAACCGCATTGTTCATCACCGTATTGACGGCGCAGGAAACATCGTCCTGGCAGCGGCACCTGTTCGACGCCGCAACGGCGCCGCTGCGCGGGCCATATCAATTGGGAGCCGACTTATTCTCAGAGTTCGATCGCTTGAAGCGAAATCTGCCGGCATGGCTGAGGATCGACTC
>NZ_JBEKXH010000342.1:0-6871 GCF_049512235.1 Bradyrhizobium sp. | reverse complement strand
GGCCTGGCTGGTCGCGCTGCGCACCTCCGCCCCTTCGAGACATGCTTCGCCGAAAAACTGCCCCTCGGCAAAAATCCCGACCACCGCCTCCTTGCCGTGTTCGGACAGGACTGTCATCTTCACCTTGCCCTTTTGAATGAAGAAGACCCGGTCGGCGACCTCGCCCTGGCCGAATATCTTCTGGTTTTTTGAATATTTATCGACTGATATTCCATGCCCGGCCCGGCTCAGAAAATCCCGGGCAGGGAAGGCATCCTTGGTCTCAGCTATCGGCGTATTGGACATGGTGTTGGTCCCGTCAAGGCGGCAGCGCAACACGCTCGGTCAACGGCGGCCCGCGCAGCAGCGCGACGATGGGCCATTATAAACTAGCTATGTCCGGTCGGCGACTTTAATCGGCGCAGGTTCGGCTCAGCCCGATACCTCTCTGGGCGAGGCCGTATGAGCCCCGCGACACACGCGCCCCGACGACGAAGATCAAGTCGGCGGTCTGAATTCACCGGCGAGCCAACGCCGCACCGGCGAGATTATCGGATCGCGCGATACCGGCATGATCTGGACGAGACCGCATTTCTGGCACTCGAATGTACCCCGGTCGAATCCGGAGGGGCCTGCCTCAAGCTTCGACAGCAGCATGCGGTTCTGCTGGCACATCGGGCAGCCAGGCCGCTTGATGGCAGCAACATGCGCGGCCGCGACCGGCTGAAATTCGGGCATGACACCTCGCATCGATTGGAGCGCCCACCGAGGCCGCTCAGAGCGAACCCGGGCGGAGCGAAGTCCGAATCGGAGGATGACCCTTCGGGCCTCTGCTGCCCTGGTCAAAATTGCTCACATTGAAAAACTTCATCCGTGGAGGAAGCGACCCCGCGCTACGCCAGCACGGGGCTCTCTGTCCACGGTTGCAACGCGCAATCCTGTCAGCGCTGGATCCGAATGCGCCATTGCGGCACGAATTTCGCGGGCCAGCCTGCTGCCCGCAGTTCGAATCTTTGAGCCGCCAATCTCGGCTTTTCGATGCGCGTTGCTTTCAGGTCAATATTGTTCAGGCCAACCTCTTTGTGGTCAATGTCTTTGTCGCCGATGTCTTGATGGCCAATGTCTGGGCAGCTCGGCTCTCTCAATACCTCTGCGATCAAGCCCAGGACACGCTCCTCGGGCGGCGCGACCTTTCGCGCCGGCTCCGGGTAATACCTGCGGGCAACCACAATGGCTTTCTCGAAATCGACGATATCGAGCCACGTCAGATCGCGCACGCTCTCCAGCACGCCTTCGTCCCACAGCCTGGTGGCCTCGATATCGAATTTCCCCTTCTGCCTCTGATCGCAGGCCTGGATACCGTAGCCTGTTACCGTCCATTGCCGGCCCACCCAATAGATGTCGCGATGCAACGCCATCTTGAATATTCTGAATGTTCGCTTCTCGAGCGGCTTGGGCCGCACGCAAAAATAGAACATAGCGGCACCCACGCTGCCTCCGCAACATCGAACCTGAGCTTTGCCCGCGACAAAATCACGTATCGCGGGCGACCACCTTCAGCCCGCCCATATAGGGCTGCAGCACGTCGGGCACGGCAATCGAACCATCCTCCTGCTGATAGGTTTCCATGACCGCGATCAGGGCACGGCCGACCGCGGTGCCGGAGCCGTTCAGCGTGTGCGCGAAGCGCGGCTTGCCGTCCGGTCCGCGATAGCGCGCATCCATGCGCCGGGCCTGGAAATCGCCGCACACCGAGCAGCTCGAGATTTCCCTGAAAGCCCCGCGATCGCCCTGGCCAGGCATCCAGACCTCGATGTCGTAGGTCTTTTGCGCCGAAAAACCCATGTCGCCGGCACACAGCGTCATCACCCGGTAATGCAAATCGAGCTGCCGCAGCACTTCCTCGGCGCAAGCCAGCATGCGCTCGTGCTCATCTCGAGCCGTTTCCGGCGTCGTGATCGAGACCAGCTCGACTTTTGTAAATTGATGCTGGCGGATCATGCCGCGGGTATCGCGGCCGGCGGCGCCGGCCTCGGCGCGAAAGCACGGCGTGAGCGCCGTCAGCCGCATCGGCAATTGCTTCTCGTCCAGGATGGATTCGCGCACGAGATTTGTCAGCGGGACTTCGGCGGTGGGGATGAGCCACCGTCTGCCAGTCAGACCCTTTGATCGCGTACGATCAATGAACTCACGAACAAGCAGACTCCCGCCATGGTTTTTCTCTCCATACGCGTCCTCTTGATCAGCCGCAATGTGGGACAGACTCTCCGCAAGCTCACGAACACTGGAGGGGTTCATTCTCATTTGGCTGAGCGAGAAATCACCCGCCGCATCAAGAATGCTATCAATCTGGTTCCAGTCGATTTCGGAGGACGCAAAGTATTGGTCGGTCCGAAACTTTGGCAATTGCCCGGTGCCGAACATTACTTCGTCGCGCACCAACAGCGGCGGATTGATCTCAGTGTAGCCATGCTCGTTGGTATGAAGGTCCAGCATGAACTGGCCGATCGCGCGCTCCAGCCGCGCTAGGCTTTTTTTCAGCACCACGAAACGCGCCCCACTGAGCTTTGCCGCCGTTTCAAAATCCATGTAACCGAGCGCGGCTCCGAGATCGTCATGCGCCTTTGGCGCAAACGCATAATTGCGCACCGCACCGAAGTGATGTCGCACCACATTTCCATGTTCGTCCGCGCCATTTGGGACTTCGTCCAGCGGCAAATTGGGAATTTCCGCAAGCAAATCCGCCAGCTTCTTCTCAATATTGGTGACGACCTGCTCTCCCGCGTGGGCAATGTCGCTTTTCAACCTGCTGACTTGGTCCATCAATTCCGTAGCTTTAGCTTCATCCTTTGTCCTTTTCGCAAGCCCGATTTCCTTTGAGAGGCGATTTCGCTTCTCCTGCCATTGCTCGACTTCGAAAATGAGTTTTCGTCGCTCCTCATCCAAAGAGAGGATCGCTCGCGATGAAAACCTTACCTTGTCTTCGTCTTTCAGATTTCGACGGCTCAGCGCCTTATCAAACGCTTCGGAATTGTCGCGGATCCATTTGATGTCGTGCATGGCTGTTTCCCGTCATGGCCGGGCTTGTCCCGGCCATTCGCGTCTTGGTCGCACGGTCTGTAAAAGACTGACATGCCCGGGACAAGCCCGGGCATGACGAATAATGAGCAGTTTGCCGTGCCGATACGAAAACGCAGGCGCTAACGCCCCCTACTCCGCCGGTGTCGGATCTGGCGGTGGTGGAGTGGCGGATGGCGGGGCCGCGGCGGCAGCCTTGGCGGCGGCTTTCTTCTCCACCATGCGCACCGCGATGATCGAACCCTCGTACAACGCCAGCAAGGGGATCGCGAGCGAGGACTGGCTCAGCACGTCGGGCGGCGTCAGCACCGCGGCGATGATGAAGGCGACCACGATGAAATAACGCCGTTTGTCGCGCAGCTGTTTCGAGGTGATGATGCCGATCCGCCCCAGCAGCGTCAGGATCACCGGCAGCTGGAACGCGATCCCGAACGCGAAAATCAGCGACATCATCAGCGACAGATATTCGCCGACCTTGGGCAGGAGCTGGATCTGCGCGGTCTCCGGGCCGCCGAGCTGCTGCATGCCGAGCGAGAACCGCACCAGCATCGGCAGCACCACGAAATAGACCAGCATCGATCCCAGTACGAAGAAGATGGGGGTGGCGATCAGGTAGGGCAGGAACGCGCCGCGCTCGTGCTTGTAGAGGCCGGGCGCCACGAACTTGTAGATCTGCGTGGCCACGATCGGAAACGAGATGAAGCCGGCGCCGAACAGCGCCAGCTTCAACTGGGTGATGAAATACTCGAGTAGCGCGGTATAGATGAATTTCGAGTTTTCCGCACCTGCGACCCAGACGAAGGGCCATACCAGCACGTTGTAGATCTGCTTGGCGAAGAAGAAGCAGAAGATGAAGGCGATGCCAAAGCCGAGCAGCGCCTTGATCAGCCGCGAGCGCAGCTCGATCAAATGGTCCATCAGCGGCGCTTTGCTGGCCTCGATGTCCTCGGCAGTCATGACGCTTTGGCGTCCTTGAAGCTGTCAGGCACGTCAGCCGCGCTGTGCTGCGGCGCCGGCTCAGGATGAACCTCCTGCACGATGCCCAGCGGCTGCGACGCCAGCGCGTCGGCATCGGCTGGGGCAAAGGTTTCCGGGATCGGCATCTGCGGCGTGGCCGGGGTCACCGGCGGTTCGATCGCAGGCGTAGCGGTTGACGCCGCCGCCGGCTTGTCGATGTCGTCGATATCAAGCGACTTGCTGACGTCCTTTTCCAGCGAGGTCATGAGATTGCCGCTGGTGAAGCCGCTGGCGGCTTCCTTGACCTCGTCAAAGCTCTTTTTGAGGTCGGCCATCTCCGCCTCGCGCATGGCCTCCTGGAACTGACCCTGGAATTCGGCGGCCATCTTGCGCGCCTTGCCCATCCATTGTCCGACCATCCGCAGCACGCCGGGCAGCTCTTTCGGGCCGATGGCAATCAGCGCCACGACCGCGATGACGATCAGTTCACTCCCACCGATGTCGAACATGCAAAAAATCCGCTCACGCGATGCGATCTCACCCCAATGCTTGTAAACAAGATTTGGGCCGCCCGCGTCTGCCTCGACCGCTCCTGCCGCAGAACAAATGCACTGCCGCCGCGGGCCGCAAGACCGTCAGACAGCTTTGCTGCCGACATCCGAACGCGCCGCCGTAGACGGCGCAGCGTTGTGATCGATCGTCTTCACGGGCTCGGGCTTCTCCGTAGTCTTCTCGTCGTCCTGCATGCCCTTCTTGAAGGCCTTGATGCCCTGGGCAACGTCGCCCATCAGGTCCGAAATCTTGCCGCGGCCGAACAACAGCAGGACGACTGCGATCACGACGATCCAGTGCCAAATGCTAAGCGAACCCATCCTGCAATCCTCCAAACATCAGAAGGCCGGTGGCCGGCCTGAACTCCAGCTGAAAGTAGGCCGGGGGGGTGTCAAAAACAAGGACTTAGGGCATGTCAAATGCCTGTTATGGCGCTGACCGTTAACGGTCGCGGGAAGCCTGATGGCCGGCAAATCGGCTGATGCCGGTCAGATTCAGTCCCCGGTTTCCGGCTCAGCCGCCGGCGCCAGCGCCAGTTCCAGATCACCGATTTCAAGCGGATCTTCATCCTCGCGCAAGGCCGGGTCATCCGACGGCGCCGGAACGCTGAATCCCGAAGGCAGCCGCGAATCCAACAGGCCGGTGCCTCTCAATTCCTCAAGGCCCGGCAGATCTCCGAGCGCCTCCAGGCTGAACTGTGACAGGAAGGCTTCCGTGGTTCCGAAGGTCAAGGGACGCCCCGGCGCCTTGCGGCGGCCGCGCGGGCGTATCCAGCCGGTTTCCAGCAAGACATCCAGCGTGCCCTTCGAGGTGACCACACCGCGGATGTCCTCGATTTCCGCGCGCGTCACCGGCTGGTGATAGGCGATGATCGCCAGCATTTCGATCGCCGCGCGCGACAGCCGCCGCGTCTCGGTGCTCTCCCGCGTCATCAGCCATGACAGATCGCTTGCAGTGCGGAACGTCCATTTATTGGCGACCCGGACCAGATTGACGCCGCGTGAGGCATAGTCGGCCTGCAACCGCGCCAATGCGGCCTTGATATCGACGCCCTCCGGCATCCGCTTGGCGAGCATCGCCTGATCGAGCGGTTCGCTGGAGGCGAACAGCAGCGCCTCCAGGAGCCGCAATTCCTCCGGCCGCGCTTGCGGATCGGCAGCCCTATCCTCCGCATCGGCTATGCGTTTTTCCGCCAGACTAGCCATGGCAAGGTCTCCTTCTTCCACTTACTCGGCCGGCAGATCCGGCGCGGACATTGCGACGGAACCTGGCTGCGGCGGACGCCTTCGAAAATACAGCGGCGCGAACGCCTCTTTCTGGTGCAATTCCACCTCACCTTCTCTCACCAGTTCCAGCGCCGCGGCGAAACTGGACGCGAAAACGGTAGCCTTTTGCGAAGGGTCGAGCACGAAGCGGATCAGATATTCGTCGAGGCAGCTCCAGTCCTCGGCCATTCCAACCAGACGCTCGAGCGACGCTCGCGCTTCGGCCAGCGACCAAACCGTTCGCTTCGCCAGATGCACCGTCGCCAGCACCCGCTGCTGACGCTGCGCGGCATAGGCGGTAAGCAGATCGAACAAGGTTGCCGTGAATCTGGGATGACGGATTTCGGCGATGGCTTCCGGATCGCCGCGGGGAAAGATATCGCGTTGCAATTGCGGGCGGTTCATCAAGCGGTTCGAGGCTTCGCGGATCGCCTCCAGGCGGCGTAGCCGGTTCGCCAGCGCGGTCGCCATTTCGCCTGCGCTCGGTCCGTCCGCGGTGACCGGTTCCGGCAGCAGTAGCCGCGATTTCAGGTACGCCAGCCATGCCGCCATCACCAGATAGTCGGCCGCCAGTTCGAGCCTTATTTTCCGCGCCGCCTCGATGAACACCAGATACTGGTCGGCCAGCGCCAGAATGGAAATCTTGGCGAGATCGACCTTTTGCTGCCGCGCCAGCGTCAGCAATAGGTCGAGCGGGCCCTCATAGCCCTCGACGTCGACCACCAAAGACGGCTCGTCCGCCGAAAGCTCCGCGGGCCGCCCGGTTTCGAACGATAGAATCTCCGCGCTCATGCGCCTGCCGTTCCTGCCCGTTCAATCAACGCGTCGAGCTCGGCGCGCGCCCGCAGCCGATCGAAGGCCTGCGGAGGCTTCCTTGATGCCAGCGCCCGTTGGGCGCGTTTCAGCGCTTGACCTGACAATTCGGGCGTGTTGCGGGCGACGTCGGCCATCTCTTCGAGCTTGCCGTTGCAATGCAGAGCCACATCGCAGCCGGCGCCGAAAATAGCCTGGGTGCGCTCGGCGATTGTCCCCGAGAGCGC
>NZ_JBEKXH010000341.1:0-6878 GCF_049512235.1 Bradyrhizobium sp. | reverse complement strand
CGTATTTGCGCTGCGTCTACAGGATAATCACGGCACCGACGCATCGCACCAACCAGCGATCCGGTTGCCCGGACCCCTCTCCGGCGATGGAGAGGGGCAAGAGCAGAAAACGCCTATTTGGCGTTGTTGATCGCCTTGATGAGTTCGGTCACAGCGACATCGGACGTCTTGATCTCGCCATGGAAGAACTTGGTGACGACATCGTCATAGGCGGCGGCGACAGCAGGGGGCTGAGCGTAGTTCTGCGCCAGCGATCCGACAAACTTGCCGCTGGCGTTGGCGGATTTGACGTCGGCGATGCCCTTCTTGCCGCACATGTCGAAGTCGGTGTCCGGCACATCCATGCGGGCCGGCACCGAGCCCTTGATGACGTTGAAGGCCGACTGGAAGCTCTTGCTCATGGCTGCATCGGCGAGCGCAGTTTGTGCCGCCTTGCGATCGGCGGGCACGTTAAAGAATGCGAACATGTCGGTGTTGTAGATCACCGCGCCGTCGGTGCCCGGGAAGCGGTAGCAGATGAAGTCCTTGCCGGCTTCCTTGTTGGCCGCCCTGAACTCGCCCTTGGCCCAGTCGCCCATCACCTGCACCAGCGCGTCGCCCCTGATCACCATCGCCGTCGCCAGGTTCCAGTCGCGGCCGGCGTAATTCGGATCGGTGTAAGAGCGAAGTTTGGCGAGGTTGTCGAAGGACTTCTTCATGGTGTCCGACTTCAGGGCAGTCTCATCGAGATCGATGATCGCCTTCTTGTAGAACTCGATGCCGCCGGTGGAGGCGATGACGGAATCGAACATGGTTGCTTCCTGCCAGGGCTGACCACCAAGCGCAAGCGGAACGACGCCCGCCGCCTTCGCCTTGTCGAGCAGCGCAACGAAATCGTCGAAGGTCTTGGGTTCGGTGCCGCCGATCTTCTCCATCACGGCCTTGTTGAGCCAGATCCAGTTGACGGAGTGGATATTGACCGGCACGGTATCCCACTTGCCGTTGGTGGTCGTGAACTTCTGCAACGCCGTCGGAATGACCTTGGCCCAGCCTTCCTTGGTCGCGAGTGCCGTGATGTCGCCGAGCTTGCCGGCTTCCGCATAATCGAGCGCGAAATAGCCGAGGATCTGGGACGCGGTCGGCGGATTGCCGGCGGCGACCATTGCCTTCAGCGTCGTCATGGCGCCCGCGCCGCCGCCACCGGCAACGGGCACGTCCTTCCAGACATATCCTTCCTTGCCGAGGTCTTGCTTCAGGACGTTCAGCGCGGCGGCCTCCCCGCCCGAGGTCCACCAGTGCAGCATCTGCACTTCCTTGATGTCGGCGGCGGGCGCCGTCGTGCCAAAGCCGAGGACCGAAGCGGCCATCGCGCTACATAACAGTATGCTACGAGATTTCATTTTCTACCTTCCAAGGCGTACTCTCCCACCGGATTCGGTCCGGCCCCGTTTTCTAGAAGCCTTGCGCTGGCTTCCGATCGTTTTGGTTCGGGTCGGGTCCGGGACAGCCTCCCGCTCGTGCACGGACCTCGGTGAACCTTGAACGTGTTTTCATCGGTATAGTCGGCAACAGCGCGATGTCCAAGCTCCCGTCCAGGATGCGGCCGACGATATCCCCCGAACGCCAGGGGCCGGTCATCGAGCAAGGCCGGAGAGAATTCGGCACGGCTGAAGGTCCTTTCAGGTGTCGCGAAAGGTCGGCGCGCGCTTGGCACGGTACGCCGCGACGCCTTCGGCCAGGTCCTGGCTCATCGCCGTCAGCCCGCCCGCGAGCCCCTCGATCGGTGCATCCCTGTCCTCGCCTTCGGCAAAGTTGATCATCGCCTTGACGATCTGCACGGCGATAGGACCGCGCCTGGCGATATCGGCCGCCATGGCCTCGGCGCGCGCCAGGCCTTGACCCGGTTCCGCGACCTCATCGATGAGGCCGAGCGCAAGCGCGGCGTCATCCTCGAACATCTCACCGGCCAGCGCCATGCGGCGAACGACCGATGCGCCGAAACGGCGGACCAGCCGCTGCGACCCCGACCAGCCAGGCGCCATGCCGAGACCCGTCTCGGGCAAGCCCAGTTTGACGCCACGCTCGGCAATGCGGAAATCGCCGACCGCCGCCAGTTCCAGGCCGCCCCCGAACGCGTGACCGGTCAGCGCAACGATCAAGGGCGTGCGCAGCCGGGCGAGCGCTTCGAACGCGCGATGGTCGGCACGGGTCCAGCTTCGCCACATCTCCAGCGGCGGCAGGGCACCCCAGGCGCCGATGTCACCGCCAGCGCAGAACGCCTTGCCTTCGCCGCTCAGGATCGTGACGCGCGCGTCGGCCGTCTTGTCGATCGTATGGGCGGCCTCGGCCAGCGCGTGGATCATGGCCTGATCGAGCGCATTGAGCTTGTCGCCGCGCTTCAGCGTCAGTCGCGCCAACGGACCATCGAACGCGAGTTGGACGAACGGACTCATCGGACCGCCTCCATTGCGGGACGCAGCTGCAGCCTGATCGGCTCGGGATGGAACAAGTTCGCATCCATCGTTTTCAGGTGTGGGGACACCAGCAGCGGAAATTCGGACTGCGCCAGCACGTCGCGCTCAAGATTGACGCCCGGCGCTATCTCCAGGATGGTCAGCCCCGCTGGTTCCAGCCGGATCACGCAACGCTCTGTGATATATACGATCTCCTGCCCCTGCTGAACAGCACGGGGGCCCGAGAAAGAGATCTGCTCGACGGCTTCGACAAGTTTCCTGACCTTGCCTTCGCGGGCGATGTGAAGCGTGCCGTCCTGGATTTCGAGCGCCGCACCGGCCGTGAAAAAGCCCGCGAAGGCGATCCGCTTCGCCCGCGCCGTGATGTCGACAAAACCGCCGGCTCCAGCCGTCACATGAGGTCGTGATCCAAGCTTGGAGACATTGACGCAGCCGTGGCGATCGATCTGCAGGAAAGACAGCAACGACATGTCGAAGCCGCCACCCTGGAAATAAGTGAATTGCGCGGGCGATGGCACGATGGCTTCGGCGTTCGAGGCGCAGCCGAACTGGAAATCCAACAGCGGAATGCCGCCGACGGCGCCCTGTTCGATCATCCAGGTCACGGCACCGTGGTGCCCCTCTTCAATCAGGATGCGTGGCACGTTGGCGGAGATGCCGAAGCCGAGATTGACGGCATCACCATCTCGCAGTTCCTGCGCGACGCGACGCGCGATGGTTTTGCCGACGCCAAATGCCGGGGCTTCGAAGGTCGACAGGGGGCGGAAGATTTCGCCTGAAATCGCGGGATCATAGGGTGTGTTGGTGGTCTGCTTCTGATCGGGCGCGATGACGATCACGTCGACCAGAATTCCCGGGACAACGACATCATGCGGGCGCAAGGAACCGGCGGCGGCGAGGCGTTTGACCTGTGCGATCACCAGGCCGCCGTTGTTGCGCACGCTCAGCGCCTGATCGAGCGGGCCGAGAATGCCGCCCTCATGCTCATAGGAGAGGTTGCCGCGCTCGTCGGCAGTGGTGGCGCGGATGACGGCGACGTTGGGAACGATGGTCGGAAAGAACAGCCATTCATCGCCGGCAAAGTTCACGCGACTAACGATCGGGTCGACACGGGCCTTTGCATTCATCGCGCACCCCTCATGGTTGGGGTCGACGAACGTATCCATGCCGACTTTGGTCAATACACCAGGCCGCTTCGCCGCCGCCTCGCGATGGATGTCGAATAGAATGCCAGAGGGTACGTTGTAGCAAGGGATCGCGTCGTCGCTGACCATCTTCCAGATCTCAGGCGGCTGCGCTGAAGACGGCCCCGAGGGATAGGAGCCAGCAAGAACGCGCGCAAGGCAGCCAGCCTTGGCGATGTGATCGATACCTTTGACACCCCACATGTCGCCGGCGGCAATCGGATGCAGCGTCGTCAGATTGCGCGGATGGCCGTGCGCGTCGAAGCGCGCGCCGATCGCGGCCAGAACCGCGTCGGGGCAACCCAGAGCAGACGAGGACGAGACCGTGACGATCGCGCCGTCCGGGATGAGCTCGGCTGCGTCGCCGGCGGTAAGTACTCTCGGCCTGGCCATTGCTTACCCCTGGCTTGCTATGGAGGTTCCCCGGCCCGCTTCCGCGGCCTCGACCGTTGCGAGCGCGAACGCCAAAGAGCGCACGCCATCCTCGCCCGTCGCGGCGGGTGCGCCCGCACCGGCGGCGGCGTCCTGGAACAGCCGGATCGAGCGCGCATACAGATTTTCATGGTTCAGTGACAGCGGCACGGTACCGTCGGCGGTACGCAGCGCGACCTCGCCCTTCGGCTGTTGCGTCATGCAATCGGTGGCGACCAGTGATCCCTCGTCGCCATGGACTTCGAAGCCCGTCGTCGCGTAGCGCGTCGTAAACGCGTCATGGAACTGGGCGAGCACGCCCCCGGCAAAGCGGACGACGCCCATCACGCCATCTTCGAGGCCCGCTTCGCCCATGCCCGCGCGAGACACCATCGCACTGACGCTTTCAGGCTCGTCGTCAAGCACAAAGCGCAGCGTGTCCGCATCATGGACCGTGATATCGAGGATCACGCCGCCGCCTGCGCCAGGCCTCTTGATGCGCCAGCCCTGCAGGTGCGGCGGCAGGTAGACCGCATGAAAGACCCGGGCGAATAGCGGCCTGCCGATGCGTCCTTGAGCTATTGCGTCGCGCATGGCCCGGTGGGTCGCAGCGTTGCGCAGATGGTGATTCGTGCCCATGACGACGCCCCGGCGCTTGCATTCTGCGACCATCGCGCGGGCATCGGCCAAGGTCAGTGCGAGCGGCTTTTCGCACATCACGTGCTTTCCCGCCGCCGCGGCTGCAAACACTTGATCGCGATGCAGTTCGTTGGTGGTCGAGATATAGACGGCATCGATATCAGGGGCTTCCACCAGCGCGGCGAGGTCCGTCGTCGAGCGGGGAATGCCGTGGGTTTCGGCGTAGCGTTGCCCGCGCGACGGATCTGAACTGAACACCGCGACAACGTCGCCGCCGTTCGCACGCATGGCGCCGACCATGTGCTCTGAAGCGATGGTACTGGCGCCGATCAACCCCCAACGCAAACTCCTCTTCATGACACTCCCCTATCCTGAAACCTGGCGCCACAGCTTTCGCGCACGATCAGACGGGCATCGCCCGCGAACGACAGGCTGGCCGGATCGTCGTGGCGCAAGAGGCCGAGCAAGCCTTCGGCGCATCGCATGCCCATTTCCCGGGTATCGGCGCTCACGGTCGTCAGCGGCGGCGCGTTGTGCACGGCGTCTGCAATGTCGTCGAACCCGACGACTGCAATATCGCGACCGACCTCAATTCCGCGCAGAGCGAGCGCGCGCGTGGCGCCCATCGCGACGACGTCGTTGTAACAGGCGAATGCGGTTGGGGGCTGCGGGCTGTCGAGTGCCCGTTCAATCGCCATCCGACCGCCGTCTCGTGTCGGGGGGATTTCAAGGATCAAGGCTTCGTCCGCGGCCAGCCCCCAGCCATTGAGCGCAGCGCGCCAACCGGAGACCCGTTCGCGTTGCGTCGTCATGGTTCCGTCGCCGCCGATAAATGCGATGCGACGATGGCCAAGCCTCAGCAGGTGTTCGACAGCGGCCCGCTCGCCCTTCTGATTGTCGGGACCGATATAAGGGAGCGAACTGCCGATCATGCGGCGCATCGTGATGACTGCCGGGATACGCGATGGCCATTGCTGGGCCAGCGTCCACATATCGGTGCCGCGAGCGGGGCTCATGATGATGCCGGCGACGTTGTGCTCGCGCATCGCCCGAAGTACCTGCGCCTGGCGCGCGGTATCTTCATTGGTATTGGCAAGGATCGGCGTAAAGCCGCGTTGAAACAGCGCATCCTCGATCCCCGCCGTGAGCTCGGCGAAGAAGGGATTCTTCAAATCGCTCATGATCATCCCGACCAGATCGGATGATGCTGCGCGCAAACTGGCGGCACCACGATGGTAGACGTAGCCGAGCGCCTGCATGGCCTCGTTCACGCGCAATCTCGTCGCCTCGGCGACCAATGCGCTGCCCGACAAGACCAATGAAACTGTTGATTTGGAAACGCCGGCACGACGCGCAACATCAACGATGGTCACGCGACCAACGCGATAAGCGGCGTCCCCCCTCAGCGTCTCGGTCATTTCTTCCCTAGAATTTTGGATCGTTCCAAGTTCTTCTTCGACGAGGAATCCGCATTTTTCTTCCACAGGAGGAAGAAATTTGCGTTCAGTCCTCTTGCCAGTTGGAACGTGACAAACTAAGCGTATCGCAACGTAAAGGGATCGTCAACAAAGATTCATCCGAGGAAATGTTCGTGGCCGCTTCGCTCTGCCAGTCCGTACTCGACGCCCTGACAGATGTTGATATGCCAAAACATCATCCCGCTTGCACGGCCCAGGGATCGATCGAGGCTGACGGCATGAGGTTGCCGGTTTACACCTGCACCGCCCTCGTGCTCGGCAGCGGGGCGGCGGGGTGGCGCGCCGCCGTCGAGCTGAAGCGGCATGGCATCGATGTCGTTGTCGCCACGCAAAATCTCTACGGCGGCACGTCGGCGTGCTCGGGATCGGACAAGCAGACGCTGCATACGGCAGCGACCGGCCGGCATGGCGGACGACGAACCGAAGCGCATCACGGGCCTGCTCGCATTCCACGCCGCGGATCGCACTGCCGACAACCCGCTCGGACTTGCCGTGATCCGATGCGCCGATCTCGTCATCGCGGCGGGCGGTCCGGGCGAACTCTATCGCGACAGCGTCTACCCCAAGCATTGCTTCGGCGCCCTGGGATGTGCGCTCGAGGCGGGCTTGGAGGCGGTCAATCTGACGGAAAGTCAGTTCGGGATCAGCACGCCGCGGGATGGATTTCCCTGGAATCTGTCGGGAACATACGCGCAGTGCATGCCTTACATCCA
>NZ_JBEKXH010000340.1:0-6880 GCF_049512235.1 Bradyrhizobium sp. | reverse complement strand
TTGTGCGCTACGTCATCCGTACGCGGGAAAACGTGATTCTCGATGATGCCTCCAAACCCAACCTGTTTTCTGCGGACGACTATCTGCGCGACCGACGATCGAAGTCGATCCTCTGCCTTCCGCTGATCAAACAGCGGGAGTTGACCGGCATTCTCCTCCTCGAAAACGCGTTGACTTCGCACGCATTCACACCGGCTCGAATGGCGGTCCTGGAACTGCTGGCGGCACAAGCCGCGATCTCGCTGGAGAACACGCGCCTTTATGGCGATCTCCGGGAGCGGGAGGCGAAGGTTCGACGCCTCGTCGACTCCAACATCATCGGAATATGCATTTTCAATCTTGACCGTCGCATCTTGGAGGCCAACGACGCGTTTCTCAGCATCGTGGGATATGGCCGCGATGACGTCAATTCGGGCCGCCTGAGCTTTGCCGCCCTGACACCTCCCGAATGGGCCGAAGCCGACGAACGGCGCTTGGCAGAGTTGGTTTCTACCGGAACCTGGAGACCTTGCGAGAAGGATTTTTTTCGGAAAGACGGCAGCCGTGTGCCCGTGCTTGTGGGTGGGGCCACCTTTGGCGAGCTCCGACATCAGGGCGTGGCCTTCGTCGTCGACCTGACCGAGCGAAAGCGCGCCGAGGCAGAGCTGGCGCACGCGAACCGTGTCGCGACAATGGGCCAACTCTCGGCCTCCATTGCCCACGAGGTCAACCAACCTATCGCTGCCACGCTTTTGAATGCCGGAAACGCTGTACGCTGGCTCGCCCGTCAGCCGCCAAATCTGGAAAAGACCAGGCAGTCGATCGACCGTATTATCAGCGACGGCAGGCGGGCCGCTGATATTGTCAGCCGGATTCGCGATTTCGCCAAAAATGCGCCGGCGCGGAAGCAAGATTTGGAGATTAACGAAGCAATTTTGGATATCATGAGACTGACCCGTGCCGCGATGTCAGAGCATGGCGTTTTGGCGAAGATGCGACTGTCGGAGGGACTGCCGCGCATTTTGGGGGATAGAGTCCAATTGCAGCAGGTGATCCTGAACTTGACCATGAACGCCATTGAAGCAATGAGCGAGGTCGGAGAGGGATCGCGCGAGTTGCTGATCAGCACCAGCAAGGCCGAGTCGGGCGGCGTGCTTGTTGCGGTAAGCGATTCGGGTCCGGGGCTGCCTCCGGCGAACCTCGCGCGCATCTTCGAGGCCTTCTATACGACCAAGGCCAGCGGTTTGGGGATGGGGTTGTCGATCTGCCGCTCCATCGTCGAAGCGCATGGCGGCCGGCTATGGACAACGCCGAACGAACCTCGCGGCGCTGTCTTTTGCATGATGCTGCCGATCGGCGAAAAATCGCTTGAGAACCTGGAGTCATCCGAGGCCTAAGGGCGCGACCATCAGCCGAGGCCAGAATTTGAAGCTGAGACACTCCTCCGCTTGATCTATCGCAACACCTTTGTGCTGGACTGGCGCTCTTATCATCAAAATCCCGCGGCGACCGGAGGTGTTTCATGACCGCCCAGAGCAAGCCATTTCCCGGCGTGGCAATTCTGATCAATACCTTCGGCGACTGGCTGAAGCACCGGCGCGAGCTGAACGAGTTGCGCCAGCTCGGCACCGCGGAGTTTGACCGCATCGCAAGCGAACTGCAGGTTACTCCCGCCGACCTCAACGAGCTGGTGCGTCATGGACCGCATGCGGCGGATGAACTGCCCGGCCTGCTCAAGGCGCTTGGGATCGACGAGGAAGCGCTGGCGCGCGCGGAGCCGCTGGTGCTGCGCGACATGGAGCGGGTCTGCACGCTGTGCCGGGACAAGGGGCAATGCGACCGCGATCTCGCCGCCGGCACCTCCGCCGAACACTACAGGGGATATTGCCTCAACGCTTCGACGATCGACAGTTTGGGCCAAGAGGTCCGCAAATAGTGGACGCAAGCCGACCTCCGGATGAGCCCTCGAAAATGACCCGCCTGGCCTGGATCCATTTTTCGCTCGCCATCATCATCGCGCTCGCGGCGCTGTTTGTCGTCCGCATGCACGATGCCGGCGGAGCAACGCTCGCTACCGACAGCACCGCGGCGGGACATCGGCTGGCCGAAGCCTGGTGCAAGGCGTGTCACGCCATCGATGCGACGATGACCGGCTCCCCGGGCAAAGCGCCGGATTTCGCTGCCATCGCCAACCAGCCATCGACGACGGCACTGTCATTGAAGGTTTTTCTTCAGACTTCCCACAACAGCATGCCCAATCTTGTGATCGCGCCGGGCGAGGCCGACGACCTTGTGAACTACATCCTCAGTCTGAAGCGCGGCTGATCGCCTGGGGGCTTACTGTCCTCCATTTTTGGCGCCGGGTTCGGAAAACGCTGGCCTATGGCTGCCCGATCGCTGCGATGGCGTCCGCGATCGCAATGGTCCGCTTCGCCATCTCGGCGTGCAGCCGTTCCACCATCTGCCCGTCGATCTGGATGGCGCCGCGCGCCGTGTTTTCGGGGCGCTCGAACGCCGCGATCACCTTGCGGGCGTACGCCACCTGCTCGGCCGGCGGGGTGAAGATCGCGTTGCAGGCCTCGATCTGGCCCGGATGAATCAGGGTCTTGCCGTCGAAGCCGAGATCGCGCGCCTGGGTACATTCCTGGCCAAAGCCGTTGAAATTACTGAAATCGCTGTAGGGACCGTCGAGAATTTCGAGGCCATGGGCGCGGGTGGCCAGGATGCAATGGGTGATCAAGGGCAGCATCGCGGCGCGCCCCGGCAGCATCCGGATCCCAGTTTCACGCGAGATGTCGTTCGGCCCAAAGACAAAACCGCAAAGCCGTGTCGCGGCATCGCGCGAGGCGGCCGCGATCTCCTCGGCATGCAGCACCGCGCGCGCGGTCTCGATCATCACCCAGACCCTGATCGAGGGGTCCGCGCCGATGGCGCCGAGGCGGTCGGCGATCGCCTTGAGATCGTTCGCACTGGAAATCTTTGGCACCAGAATGCCGTCGGGCCGGGCCTGGCCTGCCATGGCGAGGTCCTCGATCCACCACGGCGAATCCAGCGCGTTGACGCGGATCAGGACTTCGCGCCTGCCGAACCCCCTGGCGGCAACCGCCTGCGCGATCTGGTCGCGCGCCAGCGCCTTGGCATCGGGGCCCACGGAATCCTCGAGGTCGAGGATGATGCCGTCGGCCGGAAGATTGCGGGCTTTTTCCAACGCCCGCGCATTCGATCCCGGCATGAACAACAGGCTGCGGCGCGGACGAATCATGAGCTCATTCCCTTGCGGATCCCGGCCAAGTTCGGTTCGGCCTCATTGCGCATGATGCTTCGCAAAACCGGGGCTCGCTTCCCCTCATTCATGCTCTACCATGTGGCGAAAACCCAGGTCAATCAAACGGGTTCAACCGGAGCAAGGAGGCTTCGGCTCCTCAACATGAGGGGTACCTCGCATCATAACAGTAGTCATCGCCCGGCTTGACCGGGCGACCCCGCAATCACAGCTGTCAGCGTCTGATCACAAACTTCGGCGCTCACATAGGCGCGTTGTCTGCAACATCGATGATGGCGAGGAATTTCATTTCGGACGCCGCATTCGTCCACTGAATCAGCCGCCGAGCGCTTCGTACATGAGCTGGAGCGTGGCGCCGCCAGGTTCGGTCGTGAAATCGCCCGCCAGTTCCGCGCAAACGGTGACGCACGACGTCGTCGCGCCCCCCGCGGCGACAATCCGACGCCAGGCCGCGTCCTCCGTTCTCATATCGATGCCGCCGCAGGCGTCGACGACGGCCATAACCTCGTAGCCGGCTCCGAGCGCGTCGAGCGCGGTCCTTTGCACCACGATCTCGCTCGCCACGCCGGAGAGGATCAGTACTTTCCGGCCGCTGGCCCGCAGATCCGCAACCAGGCTGGCATCGGCAAAAGCGGTCGTTTGCGTCCGCATCCGCGGCGCCGCGCCGCCAAGCGCGCCGATCACTTCGGCAGAGTATTCGCCGCCGGGCGGCACGGCGGAGAGGAACGCGGGCAGGCCGTGCAGCGTCGCAAGCCTGGCGAGAATGCCCGAGGTGCGGCGCAGCCGTTCGAGGGAGACCGTCCGGCTGGCGCCCACGATCTCCATCTGCAGGTCGAGAAAGAGCACAGCCGCGTTTGCGCGGGTCGGGATCATCACGGCGTCGTTTCCTCATTGCTGCTCGCAGAGACAGGTCGTTGCGGCGGCTTTCGCCGTCGCCTCCGATGCGCCATCTTGACTTTCCATGCCGGCCAAGTCGCACGGCTTCTTGCGCAAATAACGCCCGCTTGCGCAAAATTTGCGCGTCGCGAACCTATTGCGTGCCTTGCCGCCCGTTGTTAGCGTGAAAATCGCAGTCGGAGCAGCGCACAGGGATTTTTTCCGGGAACGGAAACTGCGGCCACCCCGCCTGATGGCGCGAGAGTTTTTGATGGCAGAGTCGCGAGCAGAGGGTAACGACGGTTCGGAACCAACGGGCTACTTCGACCAGCATGGCGCCAAAATCGATGCGGGGGCGCGATTGGTTGGGATAGAACAGGGTTGGAGCGCGCCGATCGCCTTCATTCACGCCGCCGAGGGCTTTGGCGAGCAGGTCTGGGTTCCCGGATGTCCCGAGAACGTTCTCTCGATCTGGCTCTCCGGCGCGCGCACGTCTTGCCGATGGGGTCCGAGCGCGGGAAAAAGCACCGAGCATTTCGCCTACACCTTGCAGCCGCGCGGCGTCCCCAACCATTTCGAGGCCAAGGGCGCGGTGAGTTTCGCACAAATCTTTCTGCCGGACGCGCTCCTCGACAGCGTCGCAGATGGTCTTCGTCCGGGTGCTGGGATCAGCGGATCGCTGCGCGACGATGTGATCTTCAAGGCAGACCGCGAACTCAACGCACGTCTCGCCATGTACATCCGCGCCGCGCGTACCGGCGCGGATGTGAGCCGGGTCGAAATAGATGCGCGCGCCATCCTTATCACGGAGCGGCTGCTCGCGCTTCACCATGGTCTGGGCGCCGCCGCGCCAGCCGAGCCGCGAGGGCTCGCCGCCTGGCAACTCAAACGAGTGCGCGCGTTTCTCGAACAAGCGAGCCATCAGCGGGTCACACTCGCCGAACTCGCCGGGGTCGCGCGACTTTCGCCGTTCCATTTCGCGCGCGCCTTCAGGGCTGCGACCGGGGTGCCGCCGCACCGCTACCAGATGCGATTGCGCATCGAACGCGCCAAGGCCTTGCTGGCAGGCTCCGACAAGCCCGTCGGTGACGTCGCCGCCGAAGTTGGCTACGCCAATCAGAGTTATTTCGCACGGCTGTTCCAAGCCGAGGTCGGAACGACGCCGGCGCGATACCGCAGGGAGCGCCGAAAATAGGCTCATCGCGCCCATGTCCACGAAACCGCAGCCGGTCCTTGCCATGCCATCCACCGCCAATTCCCTGTTTCCGCAACGTCTGCTCGACGGCTACCTCACCTTTACCTCGCAGCGGCTGCCCACCGAGCAGTCGCGCTATCGCGAACTGTCCGAGCGCGGCCAGTCGCCCGAGGTGATGGTGATCGGCTGCTGCGATTCCCGGGTCTCGCCGGAGGTGATCTTCGATGCCGGCCCCGGCGAATTGTTCGTGGTGCGCAACGTCGCCAATCTGGTGCCGGTCTACGCGCCCGACGGCGGCGCGCACGGCGTCTCGGCGGCGCTGGAATACGCTGTCCGGGCGTTGCACGTGAAACACATCGTGGTGCTCGGCCACGCCCAATGCGGCGGCATCCGCGCCTTCATCGATAAGATCGCGCCGCTGTCGCCGGGCGATTTCATCGGCCGCTGGATGTCGATGTTCGTCAAGCCCGGTGAGCAGGTCGGGCAGCGCGACCACGAAACGGCGCAGGATTTTGCCACCAGGATCGAGAAAGCGGCGGTGTTCCGCAGCCTGGAAAACCTGATGACCTTTCCGTTCGTGCAGGCGCTGGTCGAGCGCGGCGAGCTGCAGCTGCACGGCGCCTATTTCGGCGTCGCCGAGGGCTCGCTGTCGGTGCTCGATCCCGTGGCGAAGGAATTCAAGAGCGCGGGGGAAATCGCGTAGGGATACGGCAGGCCCTATCGCGCCGCCGGCCTGGCCAGCAGCGGCACCAGGCACATCAGCGCGGCGAGCAGCCAGAACGACGCGGTCAGGCCCACGGCTTGCGCCACGAATCCCACCGCCGCCGGCCCGGCCAGGATGCCGGCATAGCCGGTGGTCGTGACCGCCGCGATCGCGAGCGCCGGCGGCATGGTGTGCTGGCGCCCGGCGGCGCTGAACAGGACCGGGACCAGGTTGGCGGCGCCCAGTCCGATCAGGAGAAAGCCGGCCATGGCGAGCGGACGCAGCGGCACCGCGAGCAGCACCACGAAGCCGGCGACGGCTAGGAGCCCGCCAACGATCAGCACCCGCCGCGGCCCCAGCCGGGCGACGATGGCGTCACCCAAAAGCCGGCCTGCGGTCATGGCGATGGAAAACAGCATGTAGCCCAGGCCGCCTTGCGACGGCGGCACGATATCCGCCGTGGTGATCAGCAACGCGCTCCAATCGAGGATGGCGCCTTCGATCAGGAAGGTGACGGCGGTGAGACCGGCAATCAGCAGCACGATCCCCCTGGGAAAGGCGAAAGCGGCCGCGCTTGCGGCTGGCTTGATCCGCAGCAGGCCGCCTGAAGCGCCGCCGATGATCGCCAGCGTCAGCACGCCCCAGCACAGTGCGGCGGGCAGCGGCGCCGTGCCCAGCGACAGCAGTAGCGTGATGCCGCCCGAGCCGGCGAATCCGCCAATGCTGAACAAAGCGTGGAAACCCGACATCAGCGGCCGCTTGGCCGCGGCTTCGACTTCCACGGCGTGGGCGTTGATCGCCACGTCCAGCGTGCCGATCGAGGCGCCGAACCCCAAGAGCGCCG
>NZ_JBEKXH010000339.1:0-6896 GCF_049512235.1 Bradyrhizobium sp. | reverse complement strand
GTCAGCCCGACGCAAGGGGTGGCGAAGGTGAAGGGCAAGGCGATCACGGGGCCCGGCCCCGATCGTGGGCCGGTCTTTCAGGAGTTCGCGCTGTTTCCCTGGAAGAGCGTGCTCGGCAATGTAATGTACGGGCCGCGCCAGCAGGGCGTAAAATCAGCCGATGCCGAAGCGCAAAGCCGGGCGCTGATCGAGATGGTCGGACTGAAGGGTTTTGAGCATTTTTATCCCAAGGAATTGTCGGGCGGGATGAAGCAGCGCGTCGCGCTGGCGCGCACCCTGGCCTATCATCCGGCGGTGCTCTTGATGGACGAGCCATTCGGCGCGCTCGACGCGCATACCCGCACGCGGCTGCAGAACGACCTGCTCAATATCTGGGAGCGCGACCGCAAGACCGTGCTGTTCGTCACCCATTCGGTCGAGGAGGCGGTCTTTCTGTCCGACAAGGTCGTGGTGATGACGCGTTCGCCCGGCCGCATCAAGGAGGTCGTCGATATCGATCTGCCGCGACCGCGCCGCCGCGCCGAACTGCTGCTCGATCCGCATTACCAGAAATACGTCGTCGACATCGAGCGCATGATCGACGACACCAGCGAAATCGCGTTGCGGCCATGATGTCAGGGCGCGCGCTGCTCTCTCATCTGGCGCCGCTGTTGGCCTGCCTCGGCCTGCTGGCGCTGTGGCAGGTCGCGGCGCTGCTGCTGAACACCGACAGCTTTCCGACCGCGCTGGACGCGATCCGCGCCATCCCGTCCATCCTCGGCGACAAGGAATCCCTGATCAACATCCTGGCTTCGCTGCGCCGCATGGCGGTCGGTTTCGGGCTTGCGGTGATCTTCTCCATTCCGCTGGGATTGATGATGGGCCGCAGCCACCTGGTGGCGGCGTTCTTCAATCCGCTGTTGATGGTGATCTATCCGGTGCCGAAGGCGGCGCTGATGCCGATCATCATGCTCTGGCTCGGCGTCGGCGATATTGCAAAAACGCTGGTGATCTTTCTCGGCGTCAGCCTGCCGGTGATCTATCACAGCTTTCAGGGCGCCAAAGCGGTCGAGGAAAAGATGCTGTGGTCGGGCGCCGCGATGGGCCTGTCGGCGGCGCAGCGCATGATCCGGATCGTGCTGCCGGCGGCGCTGCCGGAGATCCTCACCGGCTGCCGCACCGGGCTGGTGCTGGCGCTGATCACCATGATCACCAGCGAGATGATCGCGCGGCAGTCCGGCGCCGGCAATATCCTGTTCAATGCGCTCGACATGGGCGAGTACGACACCGTGTACGCAATGATCATCATTGTCGGGGCGATGGGGATCGGACTGGACGCCGCGTTCGAAAACCTGCGCCGCAGGCTGGTGAAATGGTCGGAACCGGGCTTCGACATGCCCTTGAGTTTCGCATGAACACGCGCGCCATCACCACCGAGGTCCTGCTGGGCATGGTGCCGGTCGCGCTGCTGATCGCGCTGTGGCAGGCGCTCGACTCGTTCGGCTATGCCCCGGTGACGTTGCTGCCGCCGCCCGGCACCGTGTTCATGCGTCTGGCCGAGCTACTCCTCACCACAACCTATCAGCAGGAAATTGCCGCCACGCTGTTTCGATTGTTCACCGGCTTTGCGATCGCCGTCATCATCGGCATCGCGATCGGTCTGGCCGCCGCGGTCAGTCCTGCCATCAATGCCGTGGTGCGTCCGATGGTGCGGGTATTGGCGCCGCTGCCCAAGGTCGCGCTGTACCCGGCCTTGCTGCTGCTGCTCGGATTTGGTCATGAATCGAAGATCACGCTGGTCGCCGCCGATGCCTTGTTTCCGATCCTGCTGTCGACCTATTACGGCGCCTCGATGGTCGAGCAGAAATTGATCTGGTCGGCGATGGCGGCGGGCACGCCGCGCGGCCAGATCCTGTTCAAGGTGGTGCTGCCGGCGGCGATGCCCTCGATCCTTACCGGCTGCCGCATCGGCCTCGTCATTTCCTGCATCGTGGTCTTTCTCGCCGAGATGATCACATCGACCGACGGCCTCGGCCATGTCCTGGTCACGGCGGCGCGCACCTTTCGGGCCGTCGACATGTTCGTGCCCCTGATCACGATCTCGCTGCTCGGGCTCGTTCTCAACGGCCTGTTGCAGGGCTTGCGGTCCTATCTGCTGCGCGGCTTTCCGGAAGTGTAGGATGATGGCGGAGAATGGTTCCGGCGAGTACGGTACTAAAATACTTCATCCCTGTTAAATCGCCTGTATTAACAGGACATAACAGGAAAAAGTCGCATCGTGAAAACGTACAACTATTAGCTGAAAACTTGGGATGCCCGGCACAAGGCCGGACCATGACGAGCCTGGTACGAGTGGAGATGAAAGCATGCTGGCGGACCGCATCGAGGCAAAATGGATCGACGCCTTCTGTGAGATCTTCGAGCGCTGCGCGGTCAAGCCGGGTGACACCGCGGCGATCCTTTCCGAGACGCAGTCGCGCGCGCTCAACGTGCACCTGGCCGAACTCGCCTTGTTGCGGATGGGGGCGAAGGCCTTTCACATCGTGGTGCCGACGCCCCGCAACCGCGAGGTTGTTCCGATCCGTTCGACCGGTGCCAGCATCGCCATTCAGCGGCTTTCCCCTGTCATATCGGCGCTGCAGCAGGCGGGGTTTGTGGTCGATTGCACCATCGAAGGCCTGATGCACGCGGTCGAGACGCCGGAAATCCTCAAAGCCGGCGCGCGCATTCTGGTGATCTCCAACGAGCATCCGGAGGCGCTGGAGCGCATGGTGCCCGATCTGGCGCTGGAAAAGCGCGTCCGCGCGGCGGCGAAAATGCTGCGCGGAACCAAACGCATGCGCGTAACCTCCAAAGCCGGCACCGAGCTCGACGTCGACATGGTCGGAGCCTCCACCGTCGGCGTCTGGGGCTGGACCGACAAGCCGGGCACATTGGCGCACTGGCCGGGCGGCATCGTCGTCAGCTTTCCCAGAAGCGGCACCGTCAATGGCACGCTGGTGATGGCCACCGGCGATATCAACCTCACCTTCAAGCGCTACCTGACATCGCCTGTCACGATGACGCTGAGGGATGATTACGTCACCAATCTGGAAGGCGAGGGCGCCGATGCCATGATGATGCGCGCCTATCTGGCGGCCTGGGGCGACCGCGAAGCCTATGCGGTATCCCATGTCGGGTTCGGCATGAATCGGAACGCCCGCTACGAAGCGCTTTCGATGTACGACCAGCGCGATACCAACGGCACCGAGCTGCGTGCGGTTTCCGGCAATTTCCTGTTTTCCACGGGCGCCAACGAATTCGCCGGCCGCTACACCGCGGGGCACTTTGATTTGCCCATGATGGGCACCACGATCGAACTCGACGGCACAGCCGTGGTCCGCGACGGCGTGCTGCAGGATGTGTTCGGGTAGCCGCGGCTCAAGGACTTCTGCTGAGGAGCAACGCGAACGCACAGCGCGGGTCGACCCGATCAGTCGTAAAGTGCCTGGGCTCTGAACAGGCTCGGTGTCGTGCCTACGGCTTTGCGAAAGGCCCGATTGAAATTGGCCTGCGATGAAAATCCTGCGGCATAGGCGATGTCGACGAGCAGCCGATCGCTGGTCGCGAGCAGCCGCTTGGCGAGATCGAGGCGCTGACCACTGATATATTCGTGGGGAGGTTTGCCGGTAGCGGCCTTGAAACTTCGTGAGAAATGCGCCGGGCTCATGCATGCGACAGATGCTAGATCGGCAACCGAAAAATCGCGTTCGACGTGCTCATTTATAAAATCGGTCACGCGCACCAGACGTTTCGGATCCAGAGGCTTGTGATCGCCTCTCGGGCGCTTTGGATAGCCGGCTGCCGCCGAATAGGTATGAACCAGATGGGCGGACAAGGCGCTGCCCAGGGTTTCGACCAGGAGGCGGCCGGTGGAGGTTTCGGCTGCAAGTTCCCGGAGAATTTGCTCCGCGACGTATTCGATGAAGATGTCGCTGTCGATACTCTCGTACCGGATCGAAATCCCCGAGAGATCGATATCGAGATCCTTCAACAGGGTTTCCTTGAAGGGCTTGTCGGGAAGAAAAATATGCAGGCATTCCTCAACCGGCTCGGCGATACTGATGAAATCTTCGCAGATGCCGGCCGGACAAAGCCACACGGTACCCTTTCTGGCGTAAGTACGTTGCCGCATCCCGGCGCCTTCCCGGTCCACACGCGAGCGGCCACGCAGCATGATGGCGATCTCGGTGTCGCGCGGCACCAGCGAAGGAAGTTCTCCGGCCTCGTGGCTCCATCTCTCCGCGAGAAGATGCGACCATCGCCGGTCATTCGACGTATCGAGCATTCTGCCGGTAACATATTTATCGACAGAATTGCCAAGCAACCCCATCGTGTTTCTCCATCGAGTAAGCGCGATGCGTGGGCACAGGTTGGGCAGGTAACAGCAATTAATATGCCAAACCAGGCGGCGCGTCCATCGGCTGATGATTTGAGCCGAGCCTTTTAATTTGAGCCAGAACTCGCTTCAGACGAGCGTTTTTGGGCTGGATTTGCCCTCAGGGCGGACGCGACCCTGGTTCTGACTGACGTGGCGCACAAAGAATCGGCAGGGAATGGGAGGTCGTCCGCAGGCCAGGAAAAGAACTACGCAGATTTTGGCAAGCCAAAGCGCCCCGGCTGCAGCAATCTTCTCAACGAATGTGATGAGCATCGCGGAGGGAACCTATGGCGCGGACCACGGTAATTGGCGCATGTCCACATGATTGCCCGGATACCTGCTCGATCCTGACGACGGTCGAGGATGGCAAGGCCATCGCCGTCCGGGGCAATCCCGATCACCCCTTTACCCGCGGGCGCCTGTGCGTGAAGGTCAACAACTACGAGGAGCGGGTCTACAGCGACAAACGCGTGCTGTATCCGCTCAAACGGGTCGGCCCGAAAGGCGCCAGGCAGTTTCAGCGCATTTCCTGGGACGAGGCGCTCGAGACAATCGCCACGCGCTGGAAGTCGATCATCGCCCAAGACGGCGCGCAGGCCATCCTGCCCTACAGCTATCTGGGTACGCAGGGCATTATCAACGGGCTCAACGTCGGCGACCCGCTCTTCAACAAGCTGGGCGCGACCGTGCTGGAGCGCACCTTTTGCGACTCGGGATCCTGCACGGCCTATATGATGACCATCGGGCCCACGCCGGGCGTCGATCCCGAGAGCTTCGCGCACTCGAAATACATCATTCTTTGGGCCTGCAACACGCTCGGCACCAACTCCCATCATTGGCCATTCATCGAGCAGGCCAGGAAAGCGGGCGCCAAGCTGGTCGTCATCGATCCGGTGCGGACACGCACCGCCCGTTTGGCCGATTGGCATATTCCGATCCGGCCAGGGACGGACGCCGCGCTGGCGCTGGCGATGATCCATGTCATCATCAAGGAGAAGCTGGTCGATCGCGACTACATCGACAAATACACCCTCGGATACGACGAACTGGCAGACCGGGCATCAACCTACACGCCCGAATTTGCCTCGCGGGAGACCGGCATTCCGGTCGACGACATCGTCAAGCTGGCCAGAGAATATGCCAGCACGCCGCCGGCCGTTGTACGCATCGGCGTCGCCGTGGAGCGGCACGCGGGCGGCGGCCAGACCGTGCGTGCGATCGCCTGTCTTCCCGCACTGATCGGCGCATGGAAGCATGTCGGAGGCGGCCTGCTTCAGCTTCCGATCTGGGCCTTCCCGGTGAAATGGGAGGTCCTGATGCGTCCCGATCTGCAGCCTGAAAAGATGCGCGTGCTGAACTCGTGGCGGCTGGGGCCAGCGCTGACGGGCGAACTCGGTTTCGATCCGCCGATCAAGTCCCTGTTTGTCTATAACGCCAATCCGATGGCCATGGTGACCGAACAGACCAAGCTCGAAAAGGGGCTCGAACGCGAGGACCTGTTCACGGTGGTCAGCGATCATTTTCTGACCGACACAGCCAAATACGCCGATATCGTTCTCCCCGCGACGACGCAATTGGAGCAGCGGGACCTGATGTTTTCGTGGGGACATCTCTATTTGTCCTACAATAATCAGGCGATCGAGCCGCTCGGCGAAGCTGTTTCAAATACCGAATTGTTCCGGCGCCTTGCCAAAGCCATGGGCATCGAGGATCCCACCTTCTTCCGGACCGATGACGAGATGATCGAAGCATCCATGGACTGGGCCAACCCGGTTCTGCAGGGCGTCACGCTGGATCACGTCAAGGCAGAGGGCTATGCGCGGCTCAACATGCCGGCGGCCGATAAATGGGCACCGCATCGCGAAGGCAACTTCCCGACGCCCTCGGGCAAGTGCGAATTCAAGTCGACGATAACAGGCGGCGGCAACTTTGTCGTGCCGCTGTTCCGGCAGGGTTACAATGGCGATCAGGACGGCGCGCCGGTGGACGCGTTGCCGCACTACATCCCGCCCAACGAAAATCAGCGGACCGCGCCTGTGCTCGCAACGCGCTATCCGCTCAGCCTGATCTCGCCGAAAAGCCATGCGTTCCTGAATTCGAACTACGCCAACCTGCCGGCGCAAACGGCACAGGCAGGCGAGGAGCAGGCCGTGATCCTTCACCCTGACGACGCGGAGCAAAGGGGGATCGCGGCCGGCACGCCGATTCGCGTGTTCAACGATCGCGGCTCCTTCGAGGCCTTTGCCACGGTTTCGGCTGACGTCATGCCCGGGGTCGTCGTGGCGCCTTCGGGATATTGGCAGCGATCCAACCGCAAGGGCGCAACGGTGCACGTGCTCACGCCACCCGCCTACGCCGACCTTGGCCGGGCGCCAACCTTCTCGGACATCCTGGTGCAGGTAGGGAAGGCTGAATAGCCTCTGGCGCCGCGCAGGCCCAGGTCAACCTTCGTTCCCGTATTGACTGGTCAATGATCCCTGGAGCCGGCGATGACATA
>NZ_JBEKXH010000338.1:0-6898 GCF_049512235.1 Bradyrhizobium sp. | reverse complement strand
GTCGCCGCGATGGGCTTGCCCGCATTGATGGCCCGCAACATGCCGACGCGCGCGTGCAGCAGTGGCCCGGTGCCTTCGGCAGCCATGATCAGCGCCTCCGTTAGCTTCAAACTTTTTGTCGCGCCGGAAAGCATGAAATCTATGACCGCTTTTTAGCTTCCGCCCAACTATGAACTTAGTCGCGACCACTCGACCGGGAACTACATAGAATTTGGGTTTTTGCTCCGCGTTTTTTGGAACATTCACGAAAACATATACATGGCTGCGTGAATTGATCTCACCCGTATGCGCGCCAACGAGCCAAAAGCCCGGTGTCCCCGCATTGGTCTTGACCTGAACGGACGAGGTACTGCTCGCCGAGGTCTCCAAGCAAGTTGCACCCCCTTATCGAGCTATCCCCGCGGTTTTATATTTGGCACCGTTAACTAACGCTATGCAATTAGCGCCTCTGCGAATCCCTCTAGCACCAAAGCGAGCGTAATCGAGCCAGGGTCTACATGGCCGAGACTGCGTGCGCCCAATGTCTTGGCCTTGCCGGTGGATGCCACCATGTCCTTGGTGGCGTCACTGCCGGCTCGGGCACCTGCGGCTGCCGTCATTGCGACGGCGCACAGGTCCTGACTCGGGGCAGCGGTAACCGCGGCGATGGCCGCCGCCAGCGCGTCAACCATGGTTTTGTCGCCGGGCTTTGCCTTGCCGCGCGCCCGCACGGCTTCAAGACCCGCGACCAGAGCGGCGGCATAGCCCGAGGCATCGAGTGACGGTTGTGACAGCGGCTTGCCCGCGCCGATGAAGAACGTTCCAAAGACTGCCCCGGAAGCTCCGCCGCTTTGACCGAGGACCGCCAGCCCGACATTCTTGAAGACGTCCCCCGCTGTCTGCGCCGGCTTGGTCAATATGGCTTGACGAGCAGCCACGAAGCCCCGCTCCATGCCGACACCGTGATCGCCGTCTCCAATCGCCTGATCGGCTTTGGTCAGCGCATCGCGATGACCTATCACCCGGTCCGCGGCCGCGATCAACAGTCGCTTCACCGCTTCAAGATCGATGCTGTCCATTTGCTGAGGCACCTTCATCAAGTTTGCCGATAGCCCAAAGACCAGGCGGGCTCTGCCAATGCGCGCTCCAGCTCGTCGTCGAGTCTCATAAAGGTCAAGGACAGGCCCGCCATTTCCTGGCACGTGAGAAACGGACCCGCGTCCGTCCGTACGACTTCCATGCCGCTCTGCGCGAGCCGCGCACGGGCACGGCGATTGATTATCATCAACTCCATCATGGTGGTCGCACCCAGGTTGTTGAGCAGCATTGCGAGCCGATCGCCACGCTTGAACGGCAGGTCATCGAGCACGAGCCTCGTCATTTCATCGGCCAACTCGTCGGCCGGCATCAGCTTGCGGCGCTCGACGCCGGGTTCGCCATGCGCCCCCATGCCGATTTCGATCTCATCATCGCCGAGCTCGAACGTCAGCTCTCCCGTCTCCGGCAACGACCCGGCTTTGACGGCGACCCCGATGGAACGAATGTTGGCTTGCGCCTTGCGGACCAATCGCTCGGCTTCGTCAAGGTTCTTGAACTGCGTGCATGCGGCTCCTGCAACTTTGACCATGTAAAATGCGCCGGCAATTCCACGCCGCTCCGCCGGATCCTTGACCGCGACATCGTCGCAGACCCGCACGGTTCGCACCTCGATGCCGACATCGGCCAGCATCTCCGCGGCGATGTCGAAGTTCATGTTATCGCCCGCGTAATTGCCGTAAACGAAGAGCACGCCGCGGCCGCGATGCGCTGCCTTTGCGGCTTCGAACACCAGGTCCGGGGCGGGCGCCGCGAAAATGTGGCCGGCGACCGATACGTCGGCCCAGCCCTTGCCTACGTATGCCGTATACATCGGCTCATGCCCGCTACCGCCGCCAATGAGCAAGGCAACCTTGTCGTCCTCCAAATCGCTTCGGATCAAGGCATTCTGCCCGGGAACCATCTTGAGCCGGCCATGCGAGGCTAGAACCAGCCCATCGAGAGTCTCTGGAACCAAATCCGAAACGTTGTTGATAAGCTTTTTGACTTTATTCATCATGATCTCCCTCGTGCTCAAGCGTTGTCGTCTCTATTGCCGCTGAACTTGGCAAATGGTCGAGAACCATAAATAGCGCGACGCCGGCCAAGAGAACCGGAAATGCACAAGAGTGAAGGAAGAAAAAAAACGGTTGGCACAACATCGCGATGCCGGCGAGGATCAACGCTGTGGCCAATGCGTAAAGCCGGTTCAGCAACATATTACTGTCCCCTGCATCGATCTGGACTGGGCCGAAGTCGGGACCCGCTCGAGGAGGCAAAGACGAAGGCCTTTGCGGGATCGAGATGGAGGAAGCAGGGATCGCCCTGCGCGAGCCGAAAGTCCGTCGAAACGACCTTGCGCACGCGGTTCGTGCCGAACCGCACCTCCACCGCCTGATCCTTGCCGCGAAAGTCCGTGGCCCAAAGCGCTGCAGATGCAAACTCAGGCGCCGATTGCGTGCTGAAGCCGATGTCCTCCGGCCAGAGCCCGATGGTGACCCTTCCGCCGTTCACAAGGCCTGCGACCCGCAGCGCGGAAAGCTGCCATGGGATCGGATAACCGTCGATCGTGATGGTCTGGTCGCGCACCTTAGCTTCCAGCAGCGCCATCGACGGACTGCCGACCAGCTCACCTACACGCCGGTGCAAAGGGTCGGCATAGATTTCGGCCAGCGTACCGGTCTGAAGCAAGCGGCCCCTGTCGATCACTGCGATGCGCGACGCGATCGCGGCCGTGCTCAGGAAGTCGTGCGAGGCGTAAACCAGGGTTTGGCCGCGCCGGCGGTGCATGTCTCGCAATTCACTCTGGAGCGCTTCCCTGAGTTTGAGATCGAGCGCGCTTAGCGGCTCGTCCAGTAAGAACAGTTTCGGCTGCCGCACCAGGGCACGCGCCACGGCGACCCGCTGACCTTCCCCGCCAGAGATCTGGTCCGTGCGCCGGTCAAGGAGATGGTCGATCCGGAGATCCGCCGCCGCCCGCAACACGCGCAGCCGAACCTCAGATTCATTCTCGCGATAGTACGGCGAGCGCAGCGGAAAGGCAATGTTGTCATAGACGGAAAGCGTTGGCAGCAAGTTGAACCCTTCAAACACCACGGCTATGTCGCGCACCATCGGCGAGTCGTGCGTTACCTCCTTGCCTTCCAGCCAGATCTTCCCGGCGTCTGGCTTGTGCAACCCGGAGATGCAGCGCAAGGTCGTGGTCTTGCCCGCGCCGGTCGGGCCAAGAAGACCCAGAACCTCGCCCTCCATCACCGTCACGTCGATGCCATCGAGGACGAGCTTCGAACCGAAGCGCTTATTTAGGCCCTGCACCGCGAGCATGATCTGTGACATCCGCGCTAGCCCAATCGAGTGCCGTCGGGCGCAAAGAACAAGCAATGCGCAGGTGGAAGTCGCAGTCGGCGCTTGTCACGGAACTCGGCGTCCAGAGGCAGCACCACTTTTATGGTCTGCCCAGCAAGGGCGAATTGCGCTTCGAGGTCACGGCCGACAAGTGCGGCGTCGAGCAAGGTCGCTGGCAGCATGTCCTGGCCCACCCCGTTTGTCAGCTCGACCATATGCGGACGGATCCCGAGCACGATCTGGTTGAGCCCTTTCGCGCGGGCGTCCTCGAGCACATTGTTGGGAGCGGATACACGAAGCGTTTGGTCTGCGGCAACATGGAGGCCATCCGCCGCGAGCGTCAGATCGACGAAATTCATACCCGGCGAACCGATGAAGAATGCGGCGAAGCGGTCGGCCGGATCATTGAACAGGGCCGTCGGCGGCCCAACCTGCACGATACGGCCTGCGCGCATCAACACCACGCGGTCGGCGAGCGACATGGCTTCGCGCTGGTCGTGGGTCACGTGTACGGTCGTGACCCCGAGTTTCTTTTGGAGATGACGCAGCTCCCATCGCATCTCCTCGCGATATTGCTCATCCACGGCAGAAAGCGGCTCGTCGAGCAGCAGGACATCCGGATTGCGAACCACCGCGCGGGCCAAGGCGGCTTTTTGCCGGGATCCCGGCGGCAGGCCGCCCGGATAGCGGTCCAGGATGTCCCCGATGGAGAAGACCTTGGCGATCCACTCGATCTTCTCGGCGATTTCACGGCCGGAAACGCCCTTGGCGCGCAGCGGAAAGGCAACGTTCTGCCGTACCGTCAGGTGCGGATAGAGCGAGACGAATTGGAAGACCATGGCGACGTTTCTTTGCGCAGGCGAGAGCTTGGTCACCGGCTTGCCGTCGAAACGGATCTCGCCGGAGGACGCGTGCTGAAGCCCGGCGATACTGCGAAGCGCGGTGGTCTTGCCGCAACCCGATGGTCCCAGCAGCACGATGAATTCACCATGATCCAGGACCAGGGAAATTCCGTCGACGGCGGCCACCTCTCCGAACTGGACAGTCAGTCGGTCGAGTTCGACCTTGGCCATGGCCTGTTCCCCTAAAAGCGGTTTGACAGGCGCGTCAAATAGCGCACGAAGATCATGGAAAGACCCATGATCACGATCAACAGAATAATGGCGAGTGCGGACGCTTCCCCGGTATGGAAATAGCCGAAGGCTATCTTGCCGAGGGCGAACGCGGCGGTCTGTGTTTCCGAGGCCGGGCCGCCTCCGGTCATCGCCAGGAACAGGTCGTACTGCTTGAACGCGTCGATAAGGCGCAGCAGGAGCGCGATCACCAGGATCGGCAGCGACATCGGCAGCGTGACGTGGAAGAATGTAAACATCGTCGAAGCGCCGTCGATCTCGGCGGATTCCCTGATGTCCTTCGGGATGCCGCGAAAGGCAGCCGTCGCCAGCAGGATCACGAACGGCGTCCAGGTCCAGGCATCGGCGACCGCCACCGCCCACAGCGCGTTTTCCGACCTGCCCACCCAGTCGACCTTTGCAATCCCGACCAGCGAGATCAGCCAGTTTACTATGCCCCATTCGCTGTTGAACATGTAGCGCCAGAGAAAACCGACCACGATCGGGCACAGCATCATCGGCAGAAGCGCCACCGTGAACAGGAAATCACGGCCCTTGAAGTTGCGCTGAAACGCGTAGGCCACCGTGAGCCCGATCGTGAATTGAATGAGCACCGTAGCGAGGACGAACTTGCCGGTGAAGGCAAAGCGTTGCCAGATCTCGTTGTCATTGAGCAGGTCGATGTAATTACCCAACCCGACGGCGACTGGCTCGATGCGAGGCCGCATCATGGAGAATTGCAAGGTCGAATAGTACACGAGCGAGAAGAACGGGTAGAATACCATCAATGCCAGGATCAGCCCGGAGGGCGCGAGGAACAGGCCACACAGCCAGCCGTCCGGCAAGGTTCGGACCTGCTTGGGCGCGTGCTTGACGCCCGCAGTTTCGCGCTCGGGGATGGAAATGGCCATGCTCAGCCCGGGCCCTTCGCCAGCACGCCGAACGTCATGCCCATAAGCAGGTATTTGCGGATCAGGCAGAAGAAGATGACGACCGGTACTACGAGCACGACGCCGGCTGCGAAGATTTGGGTCCACTCGATCCCAGTCGCGCCCATCGCCGAGGATATCTTGACCGGCAACGTCTTTGCCCGCGTGGTCGCCAGGATCGACGAGAACGCGAACTCGTTCCACGCTACTATGAAGCAAAACCCAGCGGTCGCCGCCACCCCTCCGCTAACCATCGGCAGCACCAGCCGTCGAAATGCGAAGAATCGCGAGTAGCCGTTGACCAGTGCGATATTCTCGACTTCGGTTGGCACCCCATCAAAAAAGCCCTTCATGATCCAGGTGGCCAGACCAAGATTGATGAAGGTCGTCACCAGGATTAGCCCGAGCCTGGTATCCGTCAAATGGAGGCGCGAATAGAGCATATGGTAGAAGACGAGCACTGCGACCGGTGGAATCATCCTGGTCGAGAGCACAAAGAACATGAAATCGCCGTGACCCGGAAAGCGAAAACGCGATGTCGCGTATCCACCGAGCGTCCCCAGCACGACCGCGAACAGGGTGCCGAGACCTGAGACCACGACCGAGTTCACAAGGGAGTCGTACAATCCCACGGCGGTAGCAGTATTTTGTGCCGAGCCGACGCCGAACACCGCCTCGTAACCGGTCCAGACCGGTCGGAAGAACATGGTAGGCGGCCAAGCAAACAGGTCCTGCCTGTCCTTGATCGACGACAGCATCAGCCAGATCACCGGGCCGGTGGAGAACACCAGATATATCCCGATGATCAGCGCGGGAAGCAGCACTGCATCGCGTCTCATCGTCGGCCTCCTGACCGCCGCGGCAAGCGTTACGATTGAACGATCGGGCGTAGCAGCACGCCACGCCCGACTATTCGGCAATATCAATCGTAACTTTCTTCCTGGACCTTGTCCTTGCCCACCGGGTTGACGATCTGGTCCGGCACCTCCGGGATATTGGCCGTACGCGTGATCTTGTATCCGGCCTTTTGCAGCAGCGTTTCGTGACGCTCGGCCGCGGAGTCGAGTGCCTGCTTGACGGTCTTCTTGCCGGAACTCGCGGCCGAGATCTCCTCCTGCAGGATATCGAGCAGTTCGGGGTATTCCGGAAGGTGCCAGTAATCGTTCACATACGACAAAGCGCGGGCGAAGCTCTTGTTATAGGAATTCAGGCTCTGCCAGTCGGGACTGTCGAGCACGGACTTCAAGCCGGTCTGGCAGACTTTTGCGTATCGCTTCTGCTGCTCCGGCTGGAAATACCATTCCATGAACTTGATGACGGTTGGGATCTTTTTGGAATAAGCATTGAGGCCCATACCCTGACCGCCCACCATGGTCTGCCGGCGGAATTTACCGTCCCGGCCGATGGCGCCCGGAAGCACGCCGAACTTGGTTCTGTCGGCGAACTGGTTGACCTTCG
>NZ_JBEKXH010000337.1:0-7005 GCF_049512235.1 Bradyrhizobium sp. | reverse complement strand
CCGCCGACGGCGCCGGGCCGTATCTGCGAGATTTGCCCGATGCCGAATTGCACTTGATCGACACGGGCCATTTCGCCCTGGAAGACAAGGCCGATGAGATGATTCCGCTCATCCGCGGCTTCCTCGACCGCAAATTGCCTGGCTCATGAACTAGCCTCGGCGTGCGGTCGCTTTCAAAACAAAAAGCGCGCATTCCCGGTCACGGGAATGCGCGTTCAGTAGGAGAAGCCCCACCTGAAGAAAGGAAAGGATCATGTTAGGTACATTTCCAGATCTGGTTATATCCGCAGGCTATTTGTTCGCTGCTGGTGCTTTCGTTCCTAGCGCAAGGGAAATTATCGGCCCGTCGCCTCTGGTGGCGATCGAAAATGAGCCTCCAGCCAGGTTGATCGTCGATCCACCGCTTCCGGAGCAGCTTGCGCAAGGCCGCGTCTTTATCCAATACCGTACGGAAAATCTGCGTGTCATCCCGGTCTTCGGCAAGGGTGCCCTCGATGTGTCGCCGCGCGTTGGCCATGTCCATATCACGGTCGACGACGCCGCGTGGCATTTTGTCGACGCCAGCGGCGAAACGGTGATTATCGTCGGCCTTGGGCCGGGATCGCACCGCGTGTTGTTCGAGTTGGCCGATCCCACACACAGGGTCATCTGCAGTGAAACCGTGCATTTTATCATACCGGCTCGCATGGACGCCAGTTAAGCGAGGCGATATCTAAACTCGGCTTTCGACAACAATTCGGAGTTCCATTCAATACCTTCGGCGGGCGTCATGGGATGCTCGTCAGCGGTTCTGGACGATCCGAGCCGTGGCGCAACAGAGGGAACGATACGATGGACATGCTGGAACTGAAGTCGCGCCTGGCCGCGCCGCTGCACACACCGACCAGCCTCGGCTCCAACGCGGTGCGAGATATTTCGGGCGCCCTGACGGCGCTGTTGGCCGATATGTTCGCTCTGTATCTCAAGACAAAGAATTTCCATTGGCATGTTTCGGGTGCGCATTTTCGTGACGACCATCTGATGCTGGACGAACAGGGCGCTCAGATCCTTGCGACAACCGATGCGATTGCCGAGCGCGTCCGCAAGATCGGCGGAACGACGATCCGGTCGACCGGGCATGTCGTGCGTCTGCAGCGGGTATTGGATAACGACGCGGACTATGTGACGCCGCTCGACATGCTGGCAGAACTGCGTGACGACAACATGCAACTGATCGCCCGGTTGCGCGAGACGCATCAGCTCTGCGACGAAAACCGAGACGTAGCCACCGCCAGCCTGATCGAACCGTGGATCGACGAGGCAGAGGGGCGGGTTTGGTTCCTGTTCGAGAGCAGCCGACGCCCGGCTTCGACAGAGAGTTAGCTATCGAACAGATCATCAATCCGCCCCCGGCAAACGATCAGGAGAGAAATATGCGCAGATTGATCAATGCCTGCCGCCGGTCGTCACCTTCGCGGGCATGGCGGCGGCGCCTAATTGGCAATGACCGGTACAACAACGGGGAAATGGCGACATGTTGTTAATACTCAAATCGACGTTGTTTCGCGCGATCCTGGGGTTTGTCCAGGTAATAGGAGTCGCAGCGGTCGCCGCCGCTGCTCAACAGCGTTCGCAGCCCCGCCCGGATGGAATTCCGGACCCGATCTGTTCGTCGGCACAGGCCGAGGTCTCCGAAGAAGCGTCGTACCTGGTCGAAAACGAGGCGGCGATGAAGCGGATGATGTTGGATATGGCGGCCAGGCCGACGGGCGATATCGATCGTGACTTCGTATCGATGATGTCTCCCCATCATCAGGGCGCCATCGATATGGCGCAAGCGGTGCTGCGTCATGGACGCAACGAGCAGATCAGACGACTGGCACAGGAGATCATCGTCACGCAGCAGCAGGAAATTGCAGCGATGCGGCTCGCAGTTGGCGATCCATTGCCGCCCTCCATGCCATCGCCCACCCAGGTCGCGAAGTCTCCGGAGCGGCCATAGTCGAAGGTTGCTGAACCCAGGGACTGCCCCCTTAAAGAGGAGCTTTTGATGAAACGAAATGTCTGGAAGTCGGTTCTCGTTGTGAATGTCCTGTTGGCGATGCCGGCCGCGGTGTGGGCCGGCCAAGTGCCTGGCGCGGCCTCCGACGCGGATATTGCGATCACCCATCGCGATCGCGTGTACACGGCGGAGCAATTCTCGAATACGATTTCCGTTACCGACCCGGTGGACAGCCGATTGCTCGGCGTCATCAGGCTTGGCGATCCGCAGCCGGGCAACTTCAGTCCGCTCTATCGTGGACAGGTTCTCGTGCACGGCCTCGGATTCGCGCCGGACCACAAGACGATCGCCGCCGTTTCGATCGGGTCGAACTCTGTTACGTTCATCGACACCGCCACCAACGCCGTGAAGCATACCACTTATCTCGGACGCTCCCCGCACGAAGTGTTCTTCACCCCGGACGGGAGGGAGATTTGGGTGACGGTGCGCGGACAGGACTACGTCTCGGTGCTCGACGGGGAGACTTATGAAGAAAAGAGCCGGATCACGGTTCCGGCCGGACCGGGAATGCAGATCTTTTCGCCCGACGGAAAATATGGCTACGTCTGTTCGTCCTTCAATCCGGAGACGGTCGTCATCAGCGTCGCCGACCATCGGATCGTCGGGCACGTCAAGCAGGAGAGTCCGTTCTGCCCGAACATCGCGGCGACGCCGGACGGCAAGCAGGTATGGATGACGCTGAAGGATACCGGCCGCGTGATGGTGTTCGACGCGCAACCTCCCTTCGCGGTGCTCAACTCATTCGAGACGGGGCCGATCACGAACCACGTCAATTTCGCGTACAATGCGAACGGGAAATTCGCGTACGTAACGGTAGGAGGCTTGAACGAGGTCAAAGTCTTCCGCACCGATGACTTCGTGCAGATCGCAGCCATACCGGTCGGTAAATTGCCCCATGGCGTCTGGCCGTCCGGAGATGGCAGCCGCGTCTATGTCGGGCTCGAAAACGGCGATGCGCTGGTCGCAATAGACGCTCTGACCAACAAGGTGATCGCCGCCAGTCCGATCGGACAAGGTCCCCAGGCAATTGCCTACGTCCCGAATGCGGTGCCCGAGGGCGACGGTTTGCAGAACCTCGAGGCGCCGGGTGTCGCCGGCCAGGCGTTCCATCTGCAACTGGCGGCACCGGCGAAGCGCGGCGACGACATGGAGACGGCTCCAACGAGCGTTTCCCTGTTCGACCAGGGGCTCACCCAGGTGCTGGAGGCATCCGTCACCGGTCTTGAACCGAGGCATCCCTACGTCCTCGCACTTGCAGCCGATGCCGAAGGCAAGGGGCCGTGGGAGCCGCTATCGGCATTCATGACCAACCCGTCGGGATCAGCGATTGTCAACGCGGTCGGCCCGATCAGGCAACTCCTCAACGGCGAGGATAAAATCCGGCGGCGCTATCTGGTTGTTCTCACCGGCACGCCAGACAAGCCCGGAACGGCTGTGCAGATGCAGACTCCGGACTAAGGTCGCACCTTGGGGTTGGCCGGGAAGGAATAAGGAGAATTCTGTCATGGCCAAGGTGGTTTCGGTCAATGTCGGACTTCCCCTTGAGTTGGCCTGGCGTGGCAAAATGGTGCGGACCGCGATCTGGAAGCGCCCCGTGGATGGAAGGCTGTATGCGCGTCGCCTCAACCTCGTCGGCGACGGACAGGCTGATCTGGCGGCTCATGGCACGGGATCGCGAGCAGCTATCTTCACGAGTTTGCAAAAGTCGGAGAAACGCTCGAAGTTTCTGCGCCGCGTGATCGCGGAAGAATACTGTTATTTGTCGAAGATTGTACCGCCGCCATATGTCTTTTTGCAACACCTACAGGCCCTTGTCGGAGGCGAAACCCCATTCACCGGCCGTTGCTCAAACGGTGGGTTTTGGTCTAGGAAAGTCGAAAATACCTTATCTTTCGATGGGGGTTGACTGTCACTCTCTCCGCCAGAACATATTGAAATATAAGTTTAATTTCTCTTTCGCGATAGACGGACTCCGGAGCGGACCTCGGGGTGGAAGCCAATGTAATCCGTTATGAAATTCAGTCGAATGCAGAGATCAAATCGCGCTTTGCTTTTGTTTCTCCAGCTTCACGCCAAAGAGATACCGCGCACAGATCCATTGGTACAAGTCGATTGCGCGCGTAGATTTCGATATGGGGGCGGGCAAATCGGAAGGTTTGCGATCAGAGCGGTCACTATTTCATCGCTCAGCCAGGTCAGCATGATGATCTTGGCGCCCTTTGTTTTTCTGAAAACGAAAGAACAGGCGAGCTGCAGAAATTTCGCCCAACGCTTGTATTATCCGCCGCGCGTGCCGCCTTGTCGCTAGATGTTCCGCGCCGGATCGCTCGGGAAATCATCGACCGCATCCTTGAGGAATGCCGCGAGCCGCTTCGCTTCGTATAGCAATTTCATGCGGTGCGTGGTCCTCCGTGCCATCACTTCAAGCTGATTGAGGCGCGGCGGGTGTGCATAGGCGGCTCCATGCACGGCGACCTTACGTGCGCCCTGCGCGCTCGGTGTCAGGGCGTCCGCACCTTGATGCCGCCAAGGGCGTTGGCGGCCTTGGCGAAATTCTGGTCGAAGCTGATGAAGGCCTCACATCCTTCCGCCTTGGCCAGGTGCAGACCATCCGCAAAGTCCACGCCCTGCCGCATCCAGCCCAGCGCCTTCGCCGTGGCGGGAGCATCTTCCAGATTTGCGCGCGGCAGTCCCGCGAAATCGGAGAGGGCCTTGGCGCGCTGGGCAGCGGAAAATCGATAGACGCTGCGCAGCACCCACTCGGTCTCCAGCAGGACCGTGGTGCAGACGAAGACGTCATTGTTGTCGATCAGACTGCGCGCCCGGGCAGCCTGTCCTGCATCGTCGTCCACCAGATAGCGGACGATGAGATTAGTGTCGATTGCGAGCATGCCGTCGTTTCGCCTCGGCGGCGATCCCCGCTTCCATGTCCGCGATCGATTTTGCAGGCCCCTTATAGGATAGCGAGCCAAACACGTCTTTCGGCCGGGTGGGCGCAAAGGCGGGCTTCGCCTTCAGCAATACGCCCTCGGCGGTATCCTCCACCACCAGTTCCGTTCCGGCGCGCCAGCCCAGCCGTTCCCGGATCGCCTTGGGCAAAATCACTTGGCCCTTGGTTGAAACGGTAGTGGTCGATTTCTGCTCGGCGGACACGACGGCTTCCTTCGGTAAGACAAAAGTAAGATAGTCCGACTTGGGCGGGATGGCAAGGCCCATGCCGGAACGTCGGCTGCTGAGATTCGCGATCCACAATCTCCGTGAAAGTCTGATCCACGGAGTTGCCGCGGCGACCCGAAAGCCCGATTGACCGTTTGTGGCATAAGCGACCACCGGCGGATGCCAGTCGTCGACGATTGAAGTTTATCCGTTCGGCCAACTTGAAGCGTCACCTACCTGAATGCCAGCTGGCGCCGAGGCTTGGCGCGCTGCGGGGGCGCGGGATTAGCCAATTGCCGGTAGGCAGGACCGTTGGTTCCGACGCGCTGGAACGAAAAACAGCTTGTACATCAATAAGGATTGACTGACACTCTCTCCGCCAAACCAACCTGTATCCCGTAGTTTTCCACTGCGGCCGGCCTTGCGATCAACTGGCCGTGGCCGATCTGCGCCGCAGGTGCCCGGCGACGGAGACTTGCAAATCAGTGCCTAGTTACTTACTCTTATAGCGTAGGCATAGTACTCATCATCGTCGTTCGTGGCCCGCCAGATCCTGATGATTCTTATGATATTTTGAATCACACTGCCGAGCGTAGCGTAATCCGCGTCAACTCGGATGGCCGCCCGAGCCGCAACGCAAAGCCGGGCCACAGCGCGGTGCCGTTGTTGACGTACAGCGTCATCCCATCGACGTCGTATCGACCCGAAACGTATCCGGCATTGGCGCGCGCGGTCAGCCGGTCGAGTCCGATGATCATGCCGCCGTGGGTATGTCCGGACAGTTGAAGCGCTACGCCGAGCGCGGCGGCCTGTCGTGCCGCTCTCGGCTGATGGTCCAGCAGGATGATCGGAATACCCTTCGGCGCGCCATTCAGAGCGGCAGCGAGGTCGGGCGCGGGATGCCCGGTATGGGCCGCCGACAAATCGGTGACGCCGGCGAGAACCAGCCTGCCGCCGCCACGAACAAGTACCACGTGATCGTTCTCGAGGGCTCGCATCCCCATTTCAGCGTAATGCGCCATCCAGGCGCGATAGCTGAAGAAATACTCGTGGTTGCCGGGGATGACATACACGCCATCAGCAGCACGCAGGTCTCGCAACGGTTCGACGTCCGCGCGTCGCGCCGCGAGGCTGCCGTCGATCAGGTCTCCCGTCACCACGATCAGGTTCGCGCCGAGGCCATTCGCCCGCTCGACGACGGCACGCGCCCATTTCGCGGTGAAAAGGCGGCTGATGTGGAGATCGCTCAGTTGCAACACCGTGTAACCGTTGAATTGCGGTGCGAGTCCCCGGATGCCGATCTCGATGTCCTTCAACGGCGGCACTCGCAGCGCCTGGCGGACGCCTGCCGCAGCGAGGAGGGCGGCGACGGTGCCCAACCCGTAGCGTATGCCGTCGGGTACGCCAACGCCGCCGCCATGGACCAGCATTGCAATCAGCGTCCCGACATCGAGCAGCAGTTGCATTGGCGCGAGCAGGATGATCGTTCCGAACGCCCAATTGAAGAGAATGACCACGGGGCGCGGGAATTCGGGCGAGAAGACCGACCCCGATGAAAGCTGGCTCCAGTAATGATACTGCGAGGCGGCGAACAGGATCACCGTCGCAACGCACTTTACCGGAATAGGTAATTGCAAAGGCCATAAGAACCGCGTGACGACAAACAGACACGGCAACACGAATATGAGGCGAAAAATCGGTCTATCTCCCAGGGTGCGAAAGTTGCTTAGACCGAACCGCGGCCGATCACAACAAGGACCGGGATAGTTGCGGCCTCTGGATCTGATCGCGCGGCTAGCGAGCGTCCA
>NZ_JBEKXH010000336.1:0-7019 GCF_049512235.1 Bradyrhizobium sp. | reverse complement strand
CTACATCCGAAACTCCGTGAAGGCCGTTGTCGATATGTACGACGGAAGTGTCCGCTTCTACGTCATGGATCCCAAAGACCCCGTCCTCGCCGCCTATAGGTTGGCGTTTCCCGGCGTATTCAATGACCTGAGTGCGATTTCGCCGGATCTCAAGAGGCACCTGCGCTATCCGGAGGATCTGTTCGGCGTCCAGGCTTATCAATACAGGACCTTCCACATGACGGATCCCCAGGTTTTCTACAACCGGGAGGACCTGTGGACGGCCCCGATGGAAAAGTACGCAGGCCAGGCGCAGCCCATGGATCCCTATTATATTCTGGCGAAACTTCCCGGGAGCCAGCAGCTTGAGTACCTCCTGATGACGCCCTTTACGCCGCAAAGCCGGGACAACATGATCTCCTGGATGGCCGCCAGGTCCGACTTTCCCGGATACGGCGAAATGCTGTTTTACGAGCTTCCGAAGGAAAAGCTCATCTACGGACCAAACCAGATCGAGGCGATGATCGATCAAAACACCACCATCTCCCAGCAGCTCACCCTCTGGAACCAACAGGGGTCGCGCGTCATTCGCGGCAAACAAATCGTGACACCGATCGAGAATTCGTTCCTCTACGTGGTGCCCTTGTACCTCAGAGCTGAAGGCGCGAACTTTCCTCAGCTGAAGCGCGTGATCGCCGTCGCCGGCGATAAGGTCGTCATGGAGCCCACGCTCGACGAGGCATTGAATGCGCTTTTCGGTACTCAGCCGGCCACCGCACAAAGGCCTGCAGCACAAACAATTGGCGCAGCGATCGGGACACCACCTCGTGCGTCGGATTCCGGCCCGGCGAGAGCACAATTTGAGGAGGCTCAAAAGGCGATGCAGCAGGGAGATTGGGACAAATTTGGCAAGGCCATGGAGGCCCTGAAGACTCTGCTAGCCAACCCGCCGCCAACGTAGCAATCCTCGCTGCCTGAAATGGCGACAGATGCCTGAAACCAATCCGTCGCGTAAGAACGGGCTCCGATGACCGATCGAGGCCCAACATCCCAGGCTTCAACGCTACTGGGTTCACAGGCGGGCCAATGCTCTTACCCTTTTGACAGCGCCGGTTGCTTTCCGCCGTCATTCAATTCGAACACCCGCGTGGTACCGCTGATGTAGTCGTAGGTCTTGCCTGCCACGCTCAACGCGATGGGGGCGACGTGCAGATCTTCCTCCCCGCAGACCGTCAGGGAAGTGTGCGTCAGTCGCAGATCAAGCGAGTGCCCTCGATAACGGATGCGCGACTCCAGGCACTCCATTTCCGGCGGCAGTTCGGGATTGAACAGCAAAACGTCTCCCTTTACCTCGATCCCCGTCGACACCCGCAGCACCTGGTCGACCGTGCCTGCCATGGCTCCGAGGTGGACCCCCTCGGCCGTGGTTCCGTGTTGGCTGTCACTCACGTCGCTTTGCAGCGCGTCGGCGAAGAACACCATCGAGCGTGGCCGGTCGGAACGCGCCAGCACCCAGGAATAGACCACACGGCAAAGTGTGGAGCCGTAAGACGTGCGCGCGACATAGTAGTTGACGTTATCCGGGATCGTGTCGTGGTTGATCGGATACCCCAGTCGCGCGAACAGCTCCCCGAGTTCGTCCGCGGAAAACAGATAGAACAACATGACGACATCGGCCTGTTTCGACAGCTTGTAGCGGTTGGGGCTATCCCCTTCCGCCTCCAGAATGAGGTCAAGGCGCTGGATATCGGTATATTTGCGGCGATACGCGGCCCAATCGAGCTCCGCTAGCGCGTCGTAGCCCTCAAACTGGCTGATGATGCCATCGTCGTGAAAGGGAATATACATCCTGCGGCCGATGTCCTTCCACCGTGCAATCTCGACCAACGATATGCCAAGCCGTGTCGTGAGTTCGGTGCGACGTGCCTTGGATATCCGGTCAAGCACTTCCAACGCCCGGCACAGCACCCACACCGCCATCACGTTGGTATAGGCGTTGTTGTTGAGGCCAGGCGTTGCTGCACCCGGATAGCCGTCGTGGAATTCATCGGGACCCATGACGCCACGAATCTCGTAGCGTCCCCGCTCGTTGTTGAGGGCTGTCATGCTGGACCAGAACAAGGCGATGTCGAGTATCAGCTCGGCGCCGTAGAACTGCAGAAACTCGATATCATGGGTGACCTGAAAATACTGCCAGACATTGTACGCGATCGCACTTCCGACGTGACGCTGAAGATACGAATTATCCGGCACCCAGCGCTGCGAGTGCGGATTCAGATTCAGCTTGTCGGTTTCTTCCTGGCCGTCGCTTCCGCTCTGCCAGGGAAACATCGCCCCGTTGTGTCCGGCCGTTCGGGCGGCAGCGCGCGCTTCATCGAGCCGCCGGTAGCGGTAGGCCAGAATGGCTCGGGTGATTTCGGGCAGGCGGTAGTTGAAGAACGGGAAGATGAACAGCTCATCCCAGAAAATGTGACCCTGGTAGGCCTCCCCGGTCCAACCCCGCGCGGGAATGCCGATATCAAGGTCGATCGAGTGCACCGAGACGGTTTGCAGAAGGTGAAACATGTTCAGTCGAAGCAGCATCGAGATATTTGGTCTGAAGCTGGGACCGTCGGGCTCAATGCGCACATCGAAGCGCCGCCACAAATCCTCCCAGACCAAGACGTGGCCCGCCTTGACCGCATCATACCGCCCGGCGCGCCGTGCGGCCTTGCGGGCCGCCAGGGAAGCCTCTGAAATGGCTTGATCGCGGGAGGTGTATAAGAAGGCGAGCTTCTCTACCACCAAGGACTCGCCCTGCTTGATGTCGACCGTCATATCCTGGCAGATGTAACCTGGTTCTTCGACGCCGCGGCGGCGAGGTTCGAGCACGCGCCCGTCGAGGAACATCTGCGTTCGTGCAACCTGCGCAACATGAATTTGCGACTGCGAGGTTCGCACCTGCAGGCCGACGCCGTCTTCGCCGACGATCTGGCCTGAGAGATGCTCCAGGTGCTTGTTGTTGAACTTGCGATAAAGCTTCGCCCCAGCATTGACGATCCGCCCGTCGATCGCCGAGCGGACCGTGACGGGTCCGGACCAGTTCTCGGCGGTCAGCGTCAATTCCACCGCGCCCAGATGCATGTCGGCCATCGAAACCAGGCGTTGTTCTCGCAACAGGGTTCGCCGCCCTTTCTGGTCCTCGAAGCGCACGGCGCTCAGCAGCAAGCCGCGTCGAAGATCAAGTTCCTGCCGGTATGACAAAATTGCAACGCGATTGAGATCGAACCAGCCCTCTTCAGCGACCCGGAAGCGCAGCGCGAGCCAGTTGGGGAAGTTGACCAGGTCCTCGTTCTCAATCGTGCGGCCGGCAATATCGGTTTGCAGCCGATTGTAACCACCGGCGAGATAGGTACCAGGGTAATGAACGCCATCCGCCTCGGCCCAGGCCGCGGCCGCGCGGGTTGCGAAATATCCATTTCCCAGGGTGCAAAGCGCTTCGCGGATTCCCTCTTGGGCCGGGTCGAACCCATCGAACACCAATGACCAAGCCGAAGCGTCCTCTGCCGCCAGCGGAAGCTGCGCTGCGGTCCTCACCACGATATCGGCGATGACGCCGCGGAAGCGGCGAGATGGTTCGGCTTTCCGCCAACGAACAAGATCATTGGCTCTCCGGCCTCGAGCGTTGCATTAAGTCGCCGTTCGGTCTGATCGATCCTGATTTTGATACGCCGACCACGCCACTGAACGCTGAAGGCAACACTGTTCCACCCGGTCGGAAGGTGAGGATCGATAGCGATGCCGTCGCTGCGTAACGAGAGTCCGGCAAAACCAAGCACCGACAGCATCCAGATTCCGCCCTGAGCCGCGATGTGAATGCCGCCGGCGGATCCTACCCGCTTGGCAGCAAGATCAATGGCCGCCGTCTGGCGGAAGAAGCGCAGCGCCGCTGCGGCATCGCCTAACCGGGCCGCAACGAGCCCATGCATGGCTGGACTCAAAGAGCTGCCATGGCCGCAGCGGGAGGAATAGTAGCGGAAGTTCTTCGCGGCCGAATCGCCCTCGAATTCCTCCGGCAGCAATCCCAAGAGCGCAACGACATCGGACTGTTTCACCACCTGGGAATTTTGCGTCCGCTCTCGCCCGAGCACCACGTCCATGGGCACGGACCGGCCTGCGTAATTGTTGAGGTCGATGTCTTCCAGGCCGAAATAGCCGCTGAACTGCTCGAACAGTCCGGTTTTAGGATCGAGCCCGGTCTTGATGGTCTGCGCGACGTTCCGCCATTGCTCCAGTTCGGTATCTTCAAGAGCGAGCTGGCCGGCGAGAACCCGCCAGCGCGCGGGCCAACGCTCGCGCAACAACGCGGCGGCATCCAGCGCGCGGCGGATGTTCCAGCGCGCCATGACGTTGGTATAGGCGTTGTCGTCGATGTTCTCGTGATACTCGTCGGGGCCTATCACGCCGCGGATGTGACATTGTCCGTCTGCCTCCAGCCCGGCGCGGCTGGCCCAGAAGCGGCCGGTTTCCAGTAGTATTTCGGCGCCGGCCTGGAGCAGGAAATCGTCGTCGCCTGTTGCCTGCCAGTATTGCCAGACGGCGTAGGCTATGTCGGCGCTGATGTGTTGCTCCTGCCTGCCGCACAACACGGCGATGACTTTGCGGTCGGGGCCGATCACCTGCTCCGGTGACATCTCCGCGCCGGTCGCCGCACTTTCCCAGGCATAGAGCGCGCCACGCCACCCCATGGCCGCCGCTTTCGCCCGCGCTCCGCCGAGCGTGTGAAAGCGATACATCAGGAGTGTCCGGGCCGCTCCGGGCCAGGTCAGACTATAGAATGGCAGCAGGAATATCTCGGTGTCCCAGAATACGTGGCCATGGTAGTCGTCGCCGGTGAGCGCCCTGGCGCCGATCGAGACCTGCTCATCGGCCGGATTGGCTGCGCCGTTCAGGTGGTAAACGGCGAACCTGAGGGCATGCTGTGCATCATCGTCGCCTGCGATTGTTACGTCGCTGCATAGCCAGCGACTTGTCCATGCCGCCTCGTGCGCACTGACGACGCCGCGCCACCCGGCCCGTTGCGCCAGACCGAGCTTGTCTCGAGCCGTCGGCCCCGGATCCAGTTCCAGCGCATCCGTCCGCACGATGGCAACGAAACGTTCGAAACTCGCGAGTTGCCCGGGGCGGGTCTTCCAACGCCAGGACCATTTCAGTGGGCCGAGCGCGATGGGTTGAACGATCTTACCGTCGATCTGGAGCGATGTCAGAGTGGCCAGCGCGAGGCGTTTCCCCGAGTACCGGGTGTGCCACAGGCCGAGAGTCTGATCGAGCCGGTCGGTCGCGAGCCCAAGCTCCATTCCCTCGGCCGAGGCCTCGAAGGTGATATCGACCTCGCCGTGTTCGACTTCCAACTGGATCAGTTGCAGGCCGATAGCTCGCTCGCTCATCGAAGCGAGACGCAGCGTTCGGACAAAGAGGCCTATCTCGCGGGTGGGCAAATGGTGGCTTTCGCTGAGCACAGAGCCCCGCCTCATGTCGAGTGTCATCCGGTGCAGCGGCACATCTCCGGGGTGACCCACCAGAGGGCCGCCCGGTAGCGCGATCTGGATACCTAGCCAGTCGACGGCCGGGACGAGTGCCTGCGCCGCCTGCTTGACGTCAGGACTATCAAATAGCCCCGCCACATAGGTTCGTGCTGGAACTACCCACCGCTCGCCTCTCGTTGTCGAGCGCGCGCCCCTGACACCCAGGAAACCGTTGCTGATCGCGAAGCGCGACTCGACGCTGCTTTCCATCATCGGCTCGAAGCCATTCACGGCGAAGATCCACGCCGGATCTTCGGTCCCAGCAAGCATGTCTGCCATCGTCTTAAGGGCGGTCATGCCGGCCGCCTGCAGAGGCGACCCTCGGCCAGTTCGTCGAGCGCGATGTCATCAAGACTAGTCACGACGACTTTCGCTCCCGCTGTTCGCAAGCCGGCGGCGTCGTCCTTGCGGGCCACGCCGAGCCCCGCCATGTGGCCGGCGCAGGCGGCCTCGATCCCGGCCGGAGCGTCCTCGGCGACGAAACAGTGTGAAGGATCGACGTGCAGTTCCGAAGCCGCCAGCAGGAAAATCGCCGGATCCGGCTTGCCCCGCGGCAGGTCGCGCCCGCAGACATTGGCGCTGAAAATGTCTAACAGGCTTTGCCCGGAGTCGATGCGGATCGAGCGCATCATTCCATTTGCATTCTTGGAAGACGATGCCACAGCCATCGGCCAGCCCAGGTCCGCCACCGCTTGAACGAAACGAAGCGCGTCCGGGAAGGCCTTGACAGCTCCTTCTGCGATCAACTCCTCCAGCCGCTTCTGCTTGCGCACGGCATAAGCGGCCGCCCGCCCCGCGGCGTCGGGCACGCCCAGCGCATCGAGGGCCGCGCGGGCGCCGCTGAGGCGCGGTTTGCCAGCCACATCGGCCTGGTACATGGCGGTCGTGAAACGCTCAGGATCTCCGAACCCGCGCAGTGCCTCGCGCCAGGCACGTTCATGCGGCGAGGCTAGCAGAACGCCATCAACGTCAAAGATTGCCGCTTTTAGCGTCCCGACTTGAACAGATCGTGATGCCAGTAGCTCGCTGGTTGTCATGTCGCTGCCCTTAGCTCTGCTTTTACCGAATACGCCCTATGCCGCTGCTCCGGCCAGCACGGTGCGCCGCCCGGCTCGCCGGATGTAAACTAGTTCGTGCGAATTCGTTGAGGCAGGTTCGGAAACTACTCAGGCGCGTTGCCGCAGGGCTTGCTCGGCTGCCGTCTGAAGCCATGATGACAATTGGGACTGCCCAGAAGCCGCGAACCGTTAACAATGTCCCGACGCGGCCTTCATTCCGCTCGCTCACGCGTCTGACCTGACGGATGATGAATGAAGCGCGATGATCAGATCTGAGTAGTCTCCGCCTCTACGCGGACTGTTGCCGCGGCTTTACCAATCGGTCATGAAATGCCACTCAGCATCCATCGAGGCCGCCAGCGAATCGGTGGAAAGCGCCACGGGTCAAGCGCCTTTTGCTGGGATCGGCCGGCAGCTT
>NZ_JBEKXH010000335.1:0-7084 GCF_049512235.1 Bradyrhizobium sp. | reverse complement strand
CGGGGGAGGGTTGGGGTGGGGGCCAACGCAGGTGGTATCTATGCTGAGGCACCCCCACCCCACCCTCCCCCGCGAAGAGCGGGAGAGGGAGTGAGAGGCCAATGCTCGTGGCCTGAAATGATAAGTCACGGGATCGCTCAACTAGCCGGACTGGCGCTTTCTCATTGCGGTGGCCTGATCCATCGAGACGCGCAGAAGGGTGCGCTACCGGGCCACTTCCGTCAGCCGTTGGCCTGGCGCTATCGGCGATCCCGCACCCTGCGGGCAGACGGTGAAGTTCAGGCCGTCGGGGCCGAACGAGAACGAGGTCAGGACGAACGTGCGGTGCTGGGGGTCGTTCTTCTGCTGCGTGGCGGCGAACGACTGGACCTCGCCGTTGATTTGCTGCGCAAGCAGCGGGACCAGTTCGTTGTTGACGATCTCGCTCATGAACGACTGGGACAGTTTCTCTCCGAAGCTCGTGCAACCGGCGAGGTCCTGCAACCAGGTCCAGGTCACATGCACATCGGTACGGGTGGCCTGCACGCTCACCGCGCCGACGGCGGCCATCCAGATCCCCAGCTGAATCGTGATGTCCATGTCGGCATCGAACCAGTCCGGGATGTTCAGGTGGAGTGGAACGGCGATGTTGGCGCCGCCATCGACCGGCGTGACCACCGTTCCGCCGCTGCGCAGCGCGAATTGGCTGCTGCCGGAGAACCGGCCATCGAGCTGCTGCTTCAGCGGCGCGGTCAGCACGCTCGCCGCCACGGGGGTCGATCCCAGCGCCTTGCATGCCGACGTATCCACCGTCACCGCCAGCGTTTTGATCACGCGCGAAACCAGCGTGCTCGATGCGGTCAGCGCGAACTGGGTTCCTGCGGTCAGAGTAGCGACCACGCTGCCGGACGTGGCGCCGGCGGCGCTCTTCTTGCCGTCGACGATCATTGAGACGGGCTCGTGCAGGGTCGTCGGCAATTTTACCTGCCACGACAAAGTGGTGGCGCCGAACGGCACGACCTCGGGCGGATTGGCCGAGAAGCTGACCACCTGGATTGCGCCGAGAAGCTCGAATTGCTGCTCGACCGCGGCCTGGTTTTTGTTGCTGTTATCCCCGTTGCCGTTCGGGCTGAGTGCCATTTCGCTCTCCCTGACCATCCTCTCGCCAGGGCGGAGCAGTCGATCTTTTGCAGCGCGGCTCAGGCGGCGGGTCAACTACGATGCACGCCCAGCGCGAACCATATGATTGTGCCGTTCTCGGGTCAATCCAAGCCGCAGCCGCGCTCAATGCTCGATTCCGGCAAGTTGATGCCGGCTAAAACGACGTCGTCAATTCGGTGAGCCACGCCGGTGAGGCGTCGACCAAAACGGCCTCTAGCCTCTTGTCGGCGCCGGAGACGATCGCTACCCCGATCACGATGAAGGCCGCGCCGAGCAGGGCCTTGCCGAGCTTGCCGGTCGACATCAGGCGTGAGCGCACGCGCATCAGGCTTGCGCGCGACAATAGTCCCAACAGGATCAGCGGCAGCGCCGCGCCGATGCCGAACACCGCCATGGTCAGGGTGACCTGCGGCAGATCGCGGCCCTGCGCGGCGAGCAGCGACGCCGCCCCCAGCGTCGGGCCGACGCAGGGCGACCAGACGGCGCCGAGCAAGAGGCCGATCGCAAATTGGCCCGCCAGCCCCGAGGCGGCAAAACCACCAAAATGATGGTCAGCCCAGCTGGAAACCGGTCCACCCGCGAGAGCGAGCCGCGCCTGCCAAGAGGGAACGACGAGGATGGCACCGAGAAGGATCATGATGACGGCGGCCGCCAGCCGGAACATGCCGGCGTCGATGCCAAGCCCGAACCCAGCCAGCGCCAGCAACAGGCCCAGTCCCGTGAACGAGGCGGCAAGCCCGGCGGCCAGGGCGAACGCGCCGAGCCGGTGCGCCGCAACCGCGGCGCCAAGCACGATCGGCACCAGCGGCAGCACGCAGGGCGACAGGATCGACAGCACACCGGCCGCGAAGGCCAGCGCCAAACCGGTCACGAGAACTCGCCAGTCACCTGAGCCCTCAAAGGCTCTTGTCGAGCAGGGCCGAGATCGAGGCCTGCTTGGTATCGCCGACGGAGCGCCCCTGCTCGGCCGATCCCCTGAAGACAATCAGGGTCGACTGCATCTGGGCGCCGAACTGCTTGACCACCGGCTTCATCGCATCGAAATCCACCCGGAAGATCTTCAGGTCCTTGAATTTGGGCTCGGCGGTCAATTTATCGAGAATGGGTTTCTGCGCCTTGCAGGTCGGGCACCAGTCGGCGTGGATTTCGACCAGGATCGGACTGCCCGACGCCTGCGCCGCCTTGAAGGCCTGTTCGGTAAAGGGAACCGTGGTGTCGGCCGAAGCGGGCGACAACAGGCCGGCGGTCAAAAGCCCCGCCGCAACGATCGCCCCGTTAAACAACCTGCGCGTCAAAATCATCGCTGTGCTCCCTGGTTGACCTCGCACCGACCGCCCGACATCCAAAGGCCTTGCTCGGCACGCGCCTTCTAAGATACGCGCTCAAGCCCGCGAATGTTACCTGACCACCCCCGAAATAAAGCCGGCCTTGCGCCGCGGCGGCTTGATCTCCTTCTTCAGAAAGCAATGGGCTTCCTTGCCGACATAACCCGACCGGGCATAGGTCCAGGCCCGGCATTTAGTGTCGCCGACGCAGGCCGCCTTGCAGGCCTCGTCGCCCTCATCGCTTTTGAGATCGAAATTGCGGTAGTCGCCGCCCAACCGGTCGATCGAGGTTTCGATCGCCTTGTTGCGCGGCTCCACCACGCCGGCGCCGCGGACGCCCGAAACACAGCAATTATCAGGGATGCGCCCTGGCACGCTGCTCTTGAGCCAGCAGACCGCGCCACTGTCGACATCGGTCGGGTAGTTGAAGCTCCACGCCCTGCAGCGGCGGTCGCGTTCGCACGCCAGCGCACAGACCTCCGGATCGCCCGAAGGCACCGGCGAACTCTGGTAGTCGCCGCCCGGGCGATCGAAATTGGCCTGCGCGTGGGCCGGCCGCGTGGCCATGGTGGCCGCCAAGACAGCCGAGATTACCAAACACGCCCTGGTCAGGCGGCCTCCCCACATACGCAATTGCTTTCAACCGATTGGACACGCGCCCGCCATCCGCGGGCCGCCATTTGATCGCCACGAACCTGTACGGTGGATGAACGGCGCTAGCGCATGCGGAAAAGCATGGCCTTTGGGATCGACCTCTCAACTAAAACGCATATTCGTCATAGGCCGGTTCGACCGAGCCATGCCATGGACCGTGGAACTTCTCCAGCATCTCCTCGGCGGGGGTGCGCCCTGCGTCGATAATCTGGTGCAACGGCTCGAGATGGCGGGTCTCGTCACGGCCGGCGTGATCGAGGCGGTTGCGCCGCCTTAAGCCCGAATGCGACAGACTCACACACTCCTTGGCGACCTCGAACAAATAACGATTCCCGATCCTGGCCTTGAAGCCCAGCCGCGGCACCTCGTCGCGCAACGCCTGGCGCTCTCCGGCATTCCAGTGCCTGACGATGTCCCAGGCAGCGTCCAGGCTCGCATCGTCATAGAGCAATCCGACCCAGAATGCCGGCAGTGCCGGCAGCCGGCCCCATGGCACGCCGTCGGCGCCACGCATTTCCAGATAGCGTTTCAGCCGCACCTCGGGGAAAATCGTCGAGAGATGGTTGGCCCAGTCCGACAATGTCGGCCTCTCGCCGGGAAATGCCGGATGCTTGCCCTCGAAGAAGTCGCGGAACGACGATCCGGCGACGTCGATATAGCTATCGCCGCGCTTGACGAAATACATCGGCACATCCAGGGCATAATCGACCCAGCATTCGAACCCCATGCCGTCCGCGAAGGCCCATGGGATCATGCCGGCGCGCCCATTGTCGGTATCGCGCCAGATCTCGGAGCGGAATGACAGGAAGCCGTTGGGCTTGCCTTCGGTGAACGGCGAATTGGCGAACAGCGCGGTGGCTACCGGCTGCAGCGCCACCGACACCCGGAGTTTTTTGACCATGTCGGCTTCCGAGGAGAAGTCGAGATTGGTCTGCACCGTGCAGGTGCGATACATCATGTCGAGGCCGTATCGACCGACCTTCGGCATGTAGTCGGTCATGATCCGGTAGCGGCCCTTGGGCATGACGGGAATTTGCGCGCGCGACCATGACGGCGTCATGCCAAGCCCGAGAAAGCCGATGCCCAGGGGAGCTGCGATCTCGCGCACCTGCGCCAGATGCGCCATCAGCTCGGACTGGGTCTGATGCACGGTCTCGACCGGCGCGCCGGACAATTCGAATTGGCCACCGGGCTCCAGCGAAATCGCGCCCCCTCCGGTAACATCATACAGGCCTATGATGTTGCCGCCCTCCATGATCGGCTCCCAGCCGAGCAGGAGCTGCATGCCTTCGAGCAGCGCGCCGATACCGCGGGCACCTTGATAGGCAACCGGATGGTGGCCCTGCAGCGTGAACGGCGTTTTCTCGTGTTCGGTGCCGATCCGGAATTCGGAACTGGGCTTCACGCCGGCCTCCAACCACGCCACCAACTCGTCGCGCGATTGCAGCGGCGTCATATCGATCTGGTCACGCGCCATGCAAATTCCGGATCAAACGCGCTTCGGCCGAATGCGCGCGGTGTCGGGGCCATCCGCGAACCGACCGCTCGAGGGATGGATGAGGTGAAAACGATATCATCGTGCAGGCGCGCCGTCTCTTGCGGCGGATACTTGCGCCTCGTCGCAGGAGCAGCCCAGCCGGTCAAGCAGCGCGCACAGCTGCAACGCCTCCACATCGGACAATTTCGAGCCGACGTGCTTTTCGATTGCGGCGGAATAAGCGCTCCACATCCTTTTCTGCAGCTCGCGCCCGGGCTCGGTAATCTCGACAAACTGACCGCGTTTGTCGATCTTGCATTCGCGCCGCGCCGCCAGGCCTTCGTCGACCAGCCGGTCGATCAGCCGCGAGGTCTGATATTGCGGGATCAGCATCTGCTTTTCCAGCTCCACCGGGCGCATTTCGCCCGCCGGCGCGCGCGACAGTTCGAGCAGGGCGTCATAACAGGCCAATGGCGGGAAACCGGCTTTCTTCAAATCCTGCTCGACGGCGTCAAGCACCCGGCTCTGAATCCGGATCAGGCGGATCCAGGCGGCGGTCGCCTCGGTCGATGGTTTGCGTTTCATGGACGAGCCCTGAGATGTCGCAGTCACTGTACCGCACTTAATGCAGCTGCATCAATCTTGACTCATTCATGCAGATGCATTTAGTGATCCGATAGCGTTTCAAGCGAGGGCCTGCTCCGGACTTGATCCGGCGTAGGATACCGGCTCGCAAGATGAAAACGAGTCAAAGTAAGCATTTGGAGCTCTGGTCGGCTCTGGTCGACCAGCACCGACCAGGCTCTAGCGCCCATAGCCAATAATCCCCAGGGAAGGAAAATTCCGATGAAACTGTATTATTCGCCCGGAGCCTGCTCGCTGTCCCCCCACATCGCGCTGCTCGAAGCAGGTCTGCCCTACGATCTGATCAAGGTCGATCTCAAGGCCAAGAAGCTCGAGAACGGCGACGATTACCTGAAAGTGAATCCGAAAGGCCAGGTCCCGGCGCTAGCCCTCGACAATGGCGAACTCGTGACCGAGGGCCCCGTCATCGTGCAGATCATCGCCGACAAGGCCGCCGGCAAAAACCTCGCGCCCGCCCGCGACAGCATCGAGCGTTACAAATTGCTGGAATGGCTCAATTACATCGCCTCGGAAGTGCACAAGAACTTCGGCCCGCTGTTCAGCCCGGTGCTATCGGACGACGCCAAGGCCTTCTTCAAGGATCGGGTGATGGGCAAGTTCAAATATATCGACAGCGCGCTTGCCGGCCATGACTACCTGATGGGAAAGCAGTTCACGGTCGCCGACGGCTATCTGTTCACGATGCTGTCCTGGGCGGAGCGGATGAAGTTTGATTTTTCGGCCTTGCCGAACCTTGTGGCCTACCAGGCCCGCGTCGCCGCGCGCCCGATGGTCCAGGAAGCGCTGACCAAAGAGGGCCTGATGAAGGCGGCGTGAGCTTCCAACTTCGTCGCAAGTGCTCCTCGCAATGACGGGGTGAGAGCCGGGCGCAACTCTATCCCCCGTCATTGCGAGCGCCGCGAAGCAATCCATCTCTCGCCAGGCGCAAGTGGATGGATTGCCTGGTCGCGAGCGCCTCGCAGCGGCGGAATTACGCCGCCGCCTGTTTCTTCGGCGGAAAGCGGCCGTAGAAGGTCTCGTCCTTGGCCGCCATCTCTTCCAGCAACTTGGGCGGGCTGAACCGCGAGCCGTATTTGGCCTCGAGCCTGTGGCACAGTTCGACGAATTTCCTGGTGCCCATGAAGTCGATATAGGACAGCGTGCCGCCGGTGAACGGCGCAAAGCCGAAGCCGAGGATCGAGCCGACATCGGCCTCGCGCATATCGGTGATGACGTGATCCTCCACCGTGCGGGCGGCTTCCACCGCCTGCACCACCAGGAAGCGCTGCTTCATTTCCTCGACATCGAGCGTGTCGGGGTCGAGATGCCGGGGCTGCAGCCCGGCGAGTTCGCGCCACAGGCTCTTCTGGCCCTTGCCCTTCTCCGGATAATCGTAAAAGCCCTTGCCGTTCTTGCGGCCGAAGCGGCCTTGTTTTTCGACCATCTCGACCAGAAGCTTCTTCTGGGCCTGATCGACGGCATTGGCGCCGAGATCGGCCTCCGTCGCCTTCATGATCTTGAGCACGAGATCGAGCGCGACTTCGTCGGACAGCGACAGCGGCCCGACCGGCATGCCGGCCATCTTCGCGGTGTTCTCGATCATCGCCGGCGGCACGCCTTCCATCAGCATTTCCAGGCCCTCGGCAGTGAAGCGCAGCACGCAGCGATTGGCGAAGAAGCCTCTGGAATCGTTGACCACGATCGGGGTCTTGCCGATCGCGCGCACATAATCCAGCGCGGTCGCGAGCGCGACATCGCCGGTGTTCTTGCCGACGATGATTTCCACCAGCATCATCTTCTCGACCGGCGAGAAGAAATGGATGCCGATGAACTTGCCCTGGTCCTTGAATTCCTCCGCCAGCGA
>NZ_JBEKXH010000334.1:0-7091 GCF_049512235.1 Bradyrhizobium sp. | reverse complement strand
CAGAGATTGGCGCGACCTTGGCGAAGCTCTGCTGCACGAGCGTGACTTGGTCTGGTGTCATGGTTGGCTCCTGTCTGTTTAGGGTCCCTCGTTCCGCCTTCGCGCACGCCCCCTCGGATCAAACCCGAGGGCAGGCTCTCTCCCCGCACGTTGCCGGACGTGGACCGAGAGGTCACTCCACATGCCGTCTCACACCCGAGCTTCGGCGAGACTCGTCGCGCCCGACGCCACAGGACTCCTGCGCAGATAATACCACCAGGTCAGCGCCAGGCAGGTCGCGTAGAAAGCCAGATAGATTTCCAGCGCCAGCTGCGGACCACCGGTAAGGGCGATCGACTTGCCGAAGCCGCTCGGGATCAAGTAGCCGCCACAGGCGCCGATCGCGCCGATAAATCCGAGCGCGGCACCGCTCTCGATGCTGGCGGCCTTCAGGGCCAGCGCCCGGCCGGCTTCGCCGGTGCCCTTTGCCTTGCGCAGATTCTCCTCGCGGAAAATCGACGGGATCATCCGGTAGGTCGATCCGTTGCCTATGCCGGTCGTGACGAAGAGGATGAGGAACATCACCAGGAATCCTGTGAAGTCCTTGATCCCGACGAAGTACAACACGCCGATCGTCGCTGCGCCCATCGCGATAAAATTCCAGAACGTCACGATCGCGCCGCCGACCTTGTCGGCAAGCAAGCCGCCAAATGGACGCGAAACCGAGCCCACCAGCGGACCGAGGAAAGCGATCGCCAGAGTGACCGTGGGGAATTGCGTCTTGATCAGCAACGGAAACGCGGCCGAGTAACCGATGAACGAGCCGAACGTTCCGATGTAGATGAAGGCCACGATCCAGGTATGCCTGCGCCCGACGATGGCGAGCTGGTCTTTGAACGTGGACTTGGCTGTGCTCAAATTGTTCATGAAGAAAATGGCGCCGAAGACCGCAACCGCCAGCGGCAGGATCCACATCAGTCCGGCGTTCTGAAGATAGACGCCATCCGAGGTCGGCGTCGCCTGGTAGAGGTTGAAAAGGCCGACCCCCATCAGAATTGGCGTCAGCAATTGGACGCTGCTGACGCCGATATTGCCGCCGGCCGCGTTCAAGCCAAGCGCCCAGCCCTTCATGCGGTCGGGATAGAAGAAGGATATGTTGGCCATGCTCGAGGCGAAGTTGCCGCCTCCGAGGCCTGCCGTGGAAGCTACCAGCAGCATCAGCCAGAACGGCGTATTGGGCTCGCTGACAAAATAGGCGAGCGCGAGTGTCGGAATGAACAGCACCGAGACACTGAAGATCGTCCAGTTCCGGCCGCCGAACCTCGTGACAGCGAACGTGTAGGGAAATCGCATCAGCGACCCGATCAATCCGGGCAGCGCCACCAGCTGAAACAGTTGCTCGGTGCTGTAATGGAAGCCGGCTTGCGGCAACTTGGTTGCGACGATGCTCCAGATCAGCCAGACCGAAAATCCGATATGCTCCGCAACAATCGACCAGATGAGATTACGTCGGGCGATGACGTGGCCCTTGGAATTCCAGAACGTCTCATCCTCTGGGTTCCATTCCGAAATCCAGGTCGGGCGTTGCGTGCTCATTGGAACTTTCCTTTCAACTGTAATCGGGATCGAGAGGCACGGCCGCGCGCTCCAGGGGGGCCCCAGTCTGGCGGTGTCAGAATTCGGATGATTGGTTTTCTATGGACGGCATCAATGGCGTCAGGGGACGACATTCAAGCTTCGTGCCAAGCCGATGAAACTCAAAAATCAATGTGTTTCAGCATTTTAGTTGACTGGACTGGCTCGGAGACAAAGCCGGCATGCGCATCCAAAACTTGCGGATAGCTCATTTCTTGTGCGACGCACAAGAAGTGAGCAGGCATCCCCAGGCGGCCGTTTCGGGTAAGCCCCACGCGCGCCGGGTTAAGCACGCGGCGAGTGGAACATGGCACGGTTTTGCGCTACCAACCCACGCTGCGAAAGCCACGGAGAACAATTCCCGATGTTAGCCCCGACCCCCGCATCGCCGGAATCCGCCGGCATGTCCCAGCAAGCCTTCGATCGGATGGAGGAGCATATCAAGCGCCGCTATATCGACGCCGGTCGCTTTCCGGGAACGCAGCTTCTGGTCTACCGCCGCGGCAAGATCGTCCACAGCGCGGTGCAGGGCTTTGCCGACCTCGAACGCAAGGCGGCAATGAAACACGACACCATCTTTCGCATCTATTCGATGACCAAGCCAATCACCAGCGTGGCTTTCATGATGCTGTTCGAGGAGGGCCGCGTCGCGCTCGACGAGCCGGTGCATAAATATGTTCCGGAATGGAAGAACCTCGGTGTCTTCCAGGCCGGCGTCTGGCCGGCCTTTCTGACCAGGCCGCCGTCGCGACCGATGCAGATCGTGGACCTGTTGCGGCACACCTCCGGCCTGACTTACGGTTTCCAGCAGCGCTCCAACGTCGATGCGGCCTATCGCGAATTGAAAATCGGCACAGTCGAGAAATCGGGAACCCTGCAATCGATGGTCGATGATTTGGCAAAAATTCCGCTGGAATTTTCGCCCGGCGAGGCCTGGAATTATTCGGTTTCTACCGACGTCATCGGATATCTGATCGGCAAAATCAGCGGCCAGCCGTTCGAGCAGTTCCTCAGAGAGCGCATCCTTGATCCGCTTGAAATGAACGATACTGACTTTTTTGTTGGGGCGGACAAGGTCCATCGTTTCGCGGCCTGCTATTCAGCCGACCCGCAAGGCGGCATGACCTTCCATGCCGCTGACCGCAAGGACGGCATGACGCTACAGGATGACCCGACCACGAGCTCGTTTCTCGCGCCACCGTCGTTCATTTCCGGCGGCGGCGGCTTGTGTTCGACCGCGGCTGACTATCTCACCTTTTGCCGCGCGCTGCTCAATGGCGGCGAACTCGGCGGCGTCAGGCTGATCGGCCCAAAGACGTTGGCGCTGATGACGTCAAATCATCTTCCCGGCGGGCGCGATTTGCCGGCGATGTCACGGTCGCTGTTCAGCGAGGCGAGCTACAACGGCATCGGCTTCGGTCTCGGCTTCTCGGTCACGATGGACCCCGCCCAGACATTGATCCCCGGAAGCCGCGGCGAATATGCCTGGGGGGGTGCGGCATCAACTTCGTTCTGGATCGATCCGGCAGAAGAACTCGCCGTCATTTTCATGACCCAGGTGCTGCCCTCGAGCGCCTATCCGATCCGGCGCGAACTGCGTGCCATGGTTTACTCTGGGATCGCCGACAGCAATCTCTAGGGAACCGTGGCGCGCGGGTGCCTGCGGGCAAATTCATTTTCTCCGCTAGCTTAGCTAGCCGATGTTCTGCAAGCTTGGAAACGCCTCCAGCAACCAGATGCTGACGCTGGATACGGCGCCAGTGAGAAAACTGATGCCGGTGATCACCATGAGCACGCCCATCGCCCTCTCGACGGTGGCGAGATGCCGCTTCATCCGCGAAAACAGCGAGGAGAACTGCTCGACCATCAAGGCCGCGATCAGAAAGGGTATGCCGAGCCCGGCGGAATAGACCGCAAGCAGGCCCGCGCCCCTCGCCACCGTTGCCTCGGCCGCGGCAACCGACAGGATGGCCGCGAGGATCGGGCCGATGCAGGGCGTCCAGCCGAACGCAAACGCCAGGCCCATCACATAGGCCCCCCAAAGCCCAACGGGCTTTGGTATCGGCAGCCGGCCCTCCCGCATCAGCAAACCGATCCGCGTCAGCCCCAGAAAATGCAGGCCCATGACGATGATGATAATGCCGGCGACAATCGAAAGCTCCGCTGACCACGCCCGGATCAACCCGCCGATCAGCGAGGCGCTGGCGCCGAGCGCCACGAACACGGTGGAAAAGCCGAGCACGAACAGGACCGCCGATATCATCACCGCACGCTTGGAGGCGGATATCGTCTCGTCGTTGGCGACGTGCTCGATGGTCGCTCCCGTGAGGTAAATCAAATACGGCGGCACCAGGGGCAGCACGCAGGGCGACAGAAAACTGACGAGACCGGCAATCAACGCCGCGGGAATCGAGACATCGTGGATCATGCAGTCATCGCTATCGTCGCTCAATCGGCGGCCAGCCGGGCCCGACCTTCGGAAGCCAGCACTTGCCCACACTTCATGATGTAGCGGATGGGACGGAATGCGCAACCGGCCTGCCGCCGTCCGGCATCCCGGAATTGCCTTGGTCTCAGGCCTGAGCGCGATGGTGGCGGGTCTTGTCGATCAACAATGTGTCAGGCGCGGCCAGCGCCCCGCCGCAGCCGCATTGCGCCCCGGAACAGCACTTTCCGGAACGAGACCTTCCGGAAGCTGATTGGCTATTTGACCAGTTTCAAGAGGGGACGTAAGCGCTGACCCTGCGGCTTGGTATATTGCGATCCCGGCGGCGGCGCGTCCTCCGGCAACATCGCGTCACACAGAGCCTTCAGCTCGGAGTCGGCAATCCGATTGAGTTTCATCCGAAGCTCGAGGATTGCTACCGACAGCACCAGCGCAGTCTCGCGGTCGCCGCCTTCGATAAGAGCCGCACGGCACTCCTCGAGTGCAGAGAGAACCGAAAGCATTCGTTCGTCTGAATCTGATACCAGCATTTTTTTCCGCTACCGAGCTTGCGAGGTAAAGTCTGTTCTATCCGGCCCGCCGTTTCAGATACTTCTCCAAATAAATTCTCCGAAACAGCACGATGGGATTCGTGGTCGACACGTCGTCGGGAGCGCAACCAACCCGGCCAGCACGATGCCGCCGCGGCCTCGGTTGACCAACGCCGTGCACGGCAACCAACCGTAGCACGACCGGCTCTCGCGCTCGAATACTATTTCGTTGCGGCACGGGCTGGCTCCGACCCCTCGGCCGATCCAACCAATGGCGCACCACGGCTTGAGAGGGCTCATCGAGCAGGCATGAGTGCGGCCGGCGGACCGATCCAGCGCCAATAGTCGAGAGCCTTTCGGCAGTTGTCCCGCGCCCGCCGCATGGGCCGCCAAGGCTGCGACGGGAAGGGCTGCGGCGAAGTGGGCTGAACCACAATGGCTTCACCGGAAATTCCTGCCGCGTCTGCGCGAATACAACGGTCGCAAGGCCGGGCGAATTCGTGGATGTCGCAAGGCTCACAGCTGCTCTTTTCGTTAATTCGCGGGGGAGATGGAGGCCCCCCGGAGGCGTCCGCGCGACGCGCCGAACTGATGGTGATCACGACTGACGGTAATCATTAACGCCGAATTGCACGGCCTTAGACCCGCCATAGTTGTAGCCCGCTTATTATTCTGGCATTTTATCACGCGAAAAGGATTTTGTATGCATCTTGCACTGGACAGGGGCGTTCCTCGGAAGGAACGCGATAAAGTCTCCTTCGGCAGTCTCACAGATTGGGACGCCGCGAGGGTCTTTCTGGAGGTTGTTCGTTGCGGAAGTTTCAGATCCGCAGCGGACCGGCTCGAGCTGTCCATCAATGTCGTTCGCCGGCGCATCGATGATTTTGAGCGGCAAATCGGAGCGACGCTGTTTACGCGCGACGTCCATGGCACCCGCCTGACCGAAGAAGGCTCACAGGTCGTTTCGGCCGTGGAGCGCATGGAAGCCGCCTCGTTCGACTTGCTGCGTGCCGGCGATTTCGTCACCAGCACGCTGGCCGGCGAAGTCCGGGTCGCCGTTACCGAAGGTCTGGGAACGTTCTGGCTGGCCCCTCGTATCGTCGATTTCCAGAAATCCTTCCCGAAAATACGCGTCGACCTCCATTGTGCGATGCGCTCCGCCGACGTATCTCGGCATGAGGCCGACGTGGCCATCCATTTGTCGCGCCCGGACACGCTTGACGTCAAACTGGTCCGGCTCGGCAAAATGCATTTGATGCTGTTTGCGAGCCGGAAATACATCGAGATCTACGGCGCCCCGAGGACCGCGGAGGACTTGCTCAAGCACCGGCTGGTTCTGATGATGCAGGTCGACGACCGGACTTCTGCCAAGGAGAGCTTCGAGGAGTGGTTTCCCGGCTGCTCCGAGCGGGATCTGTTGGTGATGAAAACCAACGTCAGCAGCGCGAATTATTGGGCCGTCGCCATGGGGGCCGGTATTGGCGTGTTTCCAACTTACGCCTGCGCACTTGGCGCGAATCTTGTACCCTTGGAAATCGAATTGCGCCGGCCACTCGATATTTGGCTGTCCTATCACCCCAGTAGCGGGCGTATCCCCAGGGTACGCCATATGGTCGACTGGCTGATAGAGGCCTTCAATCCCGCAAAATTCCCTTGGTTTAAGGACGAATTCGTCCATCCAAGCGAATTTAAAGCGGTATATATGGGCGAACCCCTGACCCATCTATTCGGGGGCTTCTTGACTGAAGGACGGTAAAACCAGAATGAACAAGTCAACGGCAAAGAGAATGAAGCAACGCAGTGCCGGCAAGCCCGACATTGAGCTCGGAAAGCGAATTCGGCTAAGGCGCGTGGAGCAACGCATCTCGCAGGCGGAACTCGGCGAAAAACTTGGCGTCAGCTTCCAGCAGGTTCAAAAATACGAGAAGGGCGTCAACCGCGTCGGCGCGGCCCGTCTTCAGCAAATCGCCACCGCGCTCGATGTTCCCGTCACATTCTTCTACGACGGCGACGGCAAGGCTCGGGAAGTCGAAAGCCTGCTGTTTCTGGACAGCGCCTTTAGTTTGAGACTGTTGCGGGCCTATAGCAAGATCAAGGACCAGACCGTACAGCGTCAACTGGTATCCTTGATGGAATCGATCGCGGCGAACGAGGCCTAGGTGTCGATTGAGACCATTTGACCGATCACGGCTAGCTTGCAGCGCCGGGGACATGATCGATCAATGCAAGCGGATCAGTCGGCAATCTGCCGCCGCGCCAGGCCACTTGCTGGTCCGGCCGCGACAATACCAGTCCGCCGCCATAGAAAGTGGCGGTCCGAGGCGGCTCGATGTCGAGCACCTTCAGCGGCACGCGCCGCTCGCGGGCCGCGGCCTCAAGCAGGGTCACGTCGGCCGCGCGATCGAATCGCAATAGCGTAAACTCCGGCCCCATTGCGTCGTAGAGCGAACCGCCGTGGCGACACCACAGATGCGGCGTACGACAGCCCGGAACGTCCGACG
>NZ_JBEKXH010000333.1:0-7094 GCF_049512235.1 Bradyrhizobium sp. | reverse complement strand
ACAAATATGCCTTTGGTCGTCTTCTTCGGGAGGTGTCGCCTGGCGATTTCCTTGTTCGATCGCCAATCGATCAAACAGATTTCCGAATCCTCGGACAGGCAGACGAGGCGGTCGCTCCCCACGAGCGCAATCTGTCTAATGGTCTGCTTGGGAAACGGCAGGAGCATGTGCCACTTGCCGTCGTCTTCGACAGCAGCGACCATGTTGGTGTGATGCATATCGCCGGTAAGCTGGACTTGGGGCATATGAGACTTCCTTCAGCGGGTCGACGCGGAAGAACTTCGCATCATGGGCTCGAAAAGCGAACTGCTGCGCACGCTCGTCGCCGCTTCAAGCGCGAAAACGGCGGGTTTTGGCGTGCCCAGTTCTGTACCGAATTGGCGCGCCCGACACGATTCGAACGTGTGGCCTCCGCCTTCGGAGGCAAAGGCCACGCCGACCTTGACGGCCTGCGCGTGTGGTGTTCGGAAGAGGACGATCCCAGGGGATTGCAGGTGTCACACTCTGCCGATTCTTTGCCTCGGCCTATCGGTTGGGAAATCGCCTCAGTCCTTCTTGCAGGTCAGCGACCGCTCGGCCAGCTTGCAGCGAGCAATCCGCTCGCCGTCCTCGTCGAACAGCGAACCCTTCCACTTCATCCCATCCCTGTCCCACACCATGTAGCCAAAGCGCTTGAGGATGCTCGCGTCGGTCACTTCTGCCTTATTGATCACCTCGGGCTTTTGCGGCTTTTTTGCCAACTCGTCGCCACCTGTACCAACGACCAGCTGCGGTGGACGCGGCGGATCGCCGTCGCCAAAACTCAGGGCTTCGAACATATGGATATGCCCGGACACGATCATCCTGACGCTCGGCGGCAGGGCACGGCCGATGGCCTCCTGCAGCACGCTGTTGTCGACGACCTCCCGACCTTTGTGCATGCGCACGGCGTTGAATGGCCGGTGGGTGAGCAGCCAGGTGTGCGAAGGAATGTGGTCTCCGGCCTCCTGGTATTTGCTCCTTAGCGTGCCGACCAAATCGTCAGAACCCGGTTGGTCCTCGTCCTCATCTTCGTCAACGTCGACAGTTTTTGGATCCGCAGCCTCCGCACTGTCGAGCACGACAAAGCCAAGCTCGCCCAAGCTTGCGACAAAAGATGAGCCGAATTTCTCGCATTCGTTCGGAGGTTTCGCATGATCGAGGAAGCGAAACCAGCCGTCTCCAGCTCGGTCGCAGCCCTCATGGTTGCCCCGAACCATGATCCATGGCGCGACGGCGAGCAGCGGTGCGGACGGCTCGAAAAAGTCGGCATTCCAGGCCTGCCAGCCATATCCATAGGGCGAATTCGAGCAGTCGGTATTCCCCGCGGGGCAACGCACCTCGCGATAGAGGTAGTCACCCACATGGATGACAAGATCCGGGTGGGTCGCCGCGGCGTGCCGCGCAATCTTCGCATAGGGCCAGTCGTGCTTGCAGTCCTGCGTATCGTAGTCGCCGTGTTTTTTCCGCTTGATCCGGCACCCGGTATCGCCAAAAACGACGATACGCTGGAGATCGCGGCGCGGCACAGGGAGTGCCTTGCCATCGAGAAGCACGGTCTTTCCTTGCGAAGACGGGACCTCGCAGGTACGCACGTCAAATACGGGTGCTTTCTTGTCCACGCCGGCGCTGAACAGCGGGCCGGGTTCGGTGCGCACCTGCATGCGAAGCTGCCCGCCGTCCGCGGCAAGGACAGGGCAGGCGGCGCTGTCGGTAACGACTCGGATACTGGCTTCACTTCCGGGCCCGACGAGCTCGACCCACGAGGCAAGAGTCGCGCCTTCAGTTGGCCCGGCGAAAAGAGCGGTCAAGAGAGCTAGCGCCAGAACCGGAAATGAAGGCAACTGGGCGAAGCGCAATGGCACGGCTTCAATAGTTCTCAATCCTGCGGCTCCGAGCGCGTTTCGCCTGAGGCGTCGATGCGCAGCCAGCCCGATGGGGCCAGCCGCTGCTGCGGCAGGAAGCGGCCCTTGTAGTCCATCTTCTTGGAGCCTGCGATCCAGTAGCCGAGATAGACGTAGGGCAGTCCCTGGCGTCTGGCGCGGGTGATGTGATCGAGGATCATGAAGGTGCCGAGCGAGCGGCTTTCCTCGGAGGGTTCGAAGAAGGAATACACCATCGACAGGCCGTCGCTGAGCACGTCGGTCAGCGCCACCGCCAGCAGGTCCTCGCGGCGGCCGCTGGTCGCGCTGCCGGCGCCGCGGCGGCGATACTCGATGATGCGGGTTTCGACATGGCTGTCTTCCACCATCATCGCGTAGTCGAGCACGGTCATGTCGGCCATGCCGCCATGGCGATGGCGCTGGTCGAGATAGGCGCGGAAGATCGAATATTGCTCCGAGGTCGGTACCGCGCTGCGCTGCTCGCCTGAGATGTCGGCGTTGCGGGCCAGAATCTTCCTGAAATTACGCGACGGCCGGAACTCGTTGGCGATGACGCGAACCGAAACGCAGGCCCGGCACTGGTCGCAGGCCGGGCGATAGGCGATCGACTGGCTGCGCCGGAAGCCGCCATGGGTCAGAAGGTCGTTGAGGTCGCCGGCCTTGTCACCGACCAGATGGGTGAACACTTTGCGCTCATGCCGGCCTGGCAGATACGGGCAGGGCGAGGGCGCCGTCAGGTAAAATTGCGGGGTATCACGCGAATGCTGGGTCACGGGATCTCGTCAGCCTCCGAAGCAGCAATCACAAGCATCGCGCCGCCGAGGCCACTGGTCAATGGTTTGACCCGAGGTCAGAACATTCGCGCCGGCTGGGCTACGGGGTTGCGCACCGAATTGTTCACAACCACGGTTCCCAGGACGATATCATGCAGCAGGCGGCGCCGGCTGTCGAGCAGTCCGACCAGCAGAACCAACGGCGTAAGTATCGACAAGGAGATCCAGAACAGCACGGCATGCATGGCGCCCAGCACGAAATAGCCCGGCGCGCCGTACCAGGTGCGCAGCTCCAGATCCATCACCCGCATCCCTAAGGTAGCCGAATGCGGGCCCCCGAGGCAGGCACCGTAATAGATCAGCGCCCAGATCACGGTCGCCGGCGATACCAGCCAGAACAGCAGCCAGCCCAGCCCGAGCGTCACCAGGCCGAACACGGCAATGAAGATCACCGCCAGAACCACGGGGATCGACAGCACCACCAGGTCGATCAGGAAGGCAAACACCCGCCGCGTCAGCACGCCGCGAAACAATTCCGGCTGCAACACGGGATCGAAGGCGTGCGGCCGAACATTCGCCCCGCCGCTGTACCAGGCGCCGCCCGTACTACCCCGACCGCTGTCAGACATGACCCGTCCTCCACACCTGTGCATTACCCCCCGCAGCCACATGGAGATCACGCAAAGGCCTTACAAGGCCCCCGGATCGCTGCAAAATCGCAAAAATCAGGCTAAACCGCGGTCAGGCCTGCGACTTCAGCTGTTCGGCGGCCTTTGGAGCAAAATAAGTCAGGATGCCGTCGGCGCCGGCGCGCTTGAACGCCAGCAGGCTTTCCATCATCGCCCGCTCGGCGTCGATCCAGCCATGGCCGGCGGCAGCGGCGATCATCGCGTATTCGCCGGACACCTGGTAGACAAAGGTCGGCATCGCGAAGGTGTCTTTGACCCGCCGCAGGATGTCGAGATAGGGCATCCCCGGCTTCACCATCACCATATCGGCGCCCTCGGCGATGTCGAGCTCGACCTCGCGCAGGGCCTCATCGGAATTGGCGCAGTCCATCTGATAGGTGCGCTTGTCGCCGGTCAGCGTCTTGGCCGACCCGACGGCGTCGCGGAACGGACCGTAGAAAGCGGAGGCGTATTTCGCCGCATAGGCCATGATCTGGACGTCGAGAAAGCCGGCGTTATCGAGGCCTTCGCGGATGGCGCCGACACGGCCGTCCATCATGTCGGAGGGCGCGATGATGTCGCAGCCGGCTTCGGCCTGGACCAGCGCCTGCCGCACCAGCACCGCCACGGTTTCGTCATTGAGGATGCGGCCGTCCTCGATCAGGCCGTCATGTCCATGGTCGGTGAAAGGGTCCAGCGCCACGTCGCAGAGCACCCCGAGCTGCGGAAATTCCTTCTTGATGGCGCGCACCGACTGGCACACGAGGTTGTCCGGATTGACGGCTTCAGAGCCCTTGTCGTCGCGCAGGCTGGGCTCGGTATAGGGAAACAGCGCGATGCAGGGGATGTTCAGCTTCGCGGCGCGTTCGGCGTCGCGCACCGCCTGGTCGACGGTCAGACGCTCGACGCCGGGCATCGAGGCGATGGCCGTGCGCTTGTTCTGGCCGTCGATCAGAAACAGCGGCCAGATCAGGTCATCGGTGGTCAAGACGTTTTCCCGCACCAGCCGGCGCGCCCATTCCGCCTTGCGGTTGCGGCGCGGGCGCACCACGAGATCGAGGGCAGGGGCGGCATGGGCGGTGTCCCGCCGCGGCGTGTCGCGCATTTCGATCGAACGCCCGAATTTGATCGCCATGTGTTTGTCTCTCCCTTGAGGCGCCTGACCGTTAGCACTTTGCGGGTCGCCCGTCACTGCGGCCTTGACGAAGCGCAAGCCCGATTGATTTTGCCGCCCCGAGGGGCCATTAGTTCGAGGGTGCCCGTCAATCTTGCATCAATCGATTCGCAAAGCACCCGCAAAAGCAAAGCACCCGCAAAAGATGTCGAAGTTCGGGGCAGTTTTGAAGGCCGCCGGGTTGGAGGCATATTGCCGATCATGAGCCGCGAGCCCCATGCCTAGGACCAAGCCACCCGACAAGTCGCGGGACAATACCATGTCATTGTCGGCGATGTCGTCGGAACGGATCGAAACCGACGACAACGTCTGGACCCGGCGGCTGGTGTTTTTTCTGCGCATCATGGCGGTGGTCGCGGTCATCAAGGGCCTCTACCACTGGGCCCAGGTCACGGGCTTCATCGGCGGCGAAGAGGATGCCTTCGAGAACCAGCCGATGGCGTGGCAGACCGCCACGGTCTATTTCGCGGTGATCGAACTGGTCGCCGCGGTCGGATTGTGGCTGGCAACGCCGTGGGGCGCGGTGGTGTGGCTGACGACCGTGGTGTCGATGGCGGTCATCGAGCTGATGTTTCCGGGCATCTATGGCGGCAGCCTGAAGGTGGTGGCGGTGGATGCCGTCATGCTCGCGGCTTATCTCGCGCTGGCCTGGATGGCCGCGCGCGAACGGCCGCCATAGCAACCCCGGAGCTTGCAAGCGCACGATCCGCAACGGGCGCGGGTGCGATCCGATCATGCGCCAATTGAAAATGCCGAGCAAAGATCGCCGATTGCAAATTTTTCTTGCTCGCGTTTGCGGAATAACGGCTTCGCCATTGCATAAAATTTTTGGAGTTTTTCGCGGTAACTTTTGACTTACCCTAATGCGCCGGTCACACCTGTTACGTGATCGTTTCGAATTCGACCGATGCTGTTTCCAGATGCGACAGATCTCGCAGACGAAGCGTGAACAGGGTCGCCGCAGCGTCAATGAAAGGTTGCGAAAAGCCCTTTGTTGACGGCCTTAATGCGCGGTTCACCGTCGCAAATTCATGATCTCTTTATTGTCTTGCTTAAGCCGATCTTCAAACCAGTCCCTTAGGTTGATGACATTAGGCGGAACGAATGTTTCGCGGGATAAGTCGTTCAAAACGACAAAACGACAACAGGGGAAGTGTCATGATCAAAGCCGTTGCAACGGCGGTGGAAGCCGCTGAACGCACACAAGGCCAGGCTCCGGTGCAGCCGCTCTATCTCGAAGCATTGACGTTGGTGGAGCGGCTGCATCGTCGCCTGCTCGACGTCATCAAGGATGAATTCGATCGCCGCGGCCGCGCCGACATCAATTCGGTGCAGGCGTTGCTGCTCTATAATATCGGCGACAAGGAGCTGACCGCGGGCGAACTGCGCACGCGCGGCTATTACCTCGGCTCCAATGTCTCCTACAACCTGAAGAAGCTGGTCGAACTCGGTTTCCTCGATCACCAGCGTTCGCGCGTCGACCGGCGCTCGGTCCGTATCCGCCTGACCATGCATGGCCAGGAGATCCGCCGCATCGTCGATGCGCTTTATCAGAAGCACGTCAAGACCGTGGAGCAGGTCGGCGGCATCTCGAACGAGGAATTCGCGACCCTCAACAAGTCGCTGCATCGGCTCGAGCGGTTCTGGACCGACCAGATCCTGTATCGGCTCTGATTTTTCGGCCAAGCCGGCATCGCAAAAGACCGGCGGCCACCCAGAACGGACGGCCATGGACTTCCCTCAGAGCGCATCGGGTCCGGATTTTCCGGTCCGGTGCGTTTTGCTTTTTGGCGCTGCAAAATCGCTTCGCGATGGAACTTGTGGACGGGGTCCGGCTTTATCGTTGGGGTCAGGCAAGGCGAGGCTCAGGGATCGTTGGGCCAAGCAGGCAAGGGGAGGCTCAAGGACATGCTGGTCGAGCGCGGAATGCGGGTCATGAATGTCGAAGTGGTCGGCGATGCCTATGCCATCGCCTCGAATTATCTGCGCCGGGCCGGCGCCATTGCCGACAGCTTTGTCACCAACGACCGCCTGCTCGAAATCATCGTGCAGCTGTTCCAGCGCGGCGAATCCAACAAGATCCGCCTCGCCAACAAGGCGATCGCGAAGTTTCAAGCCACAGCACTCGTTTGACAGCCAGCAGGAGGATTCCATGGAAGCCGCCATCGACCGCATCATGCTCACCTACGATCTTCTGGTGAACCGCTCCGCCGCCGCCAGCACCGAGGCCCGCGCCAGGGTGACGGCCTATCTTACCAAACTGATGGAGGCCGGCGAGAAGGATACCCACCGCCTGACGGTGTGCGGACTGACCTATCTGCGCGAGCTCGACGGCTCAACCAATCCGGTCAAGGCGGGCTTCACGGGGCTTTAAGCGAGAGGCGAGCGCGAGCCTGCTTGGCTTGGCCAATCATAAACCGCGAGAGCAGTGTATAGAGCGCGGCCCGCGGCTTTCGACCTATCAGCGACTGCTCTGGAATACCGGGTCGCCCGGTCAAGCCGGCGGTGACATGGATGGGCTGCTGACGCCTCACCAAATTATGCTAGAACCTCGCGGCCAAACAAGCCCGAGGACCCC
>NZ_JBEKXH010000332.1:0-7095 GCF_049512235.1 Bradyrhizobium sp. | reverse complement strand
ACCATCACGTCGAACTGACGCGGCTGACGGACGATCTGCATGGCGGCGTTGTCGACGTAGAGGTGGCTCAGTTCGACATCGGAAAATTCAGCCGCATGCAAGGCAATGACTTCCTCGCGCCACAACACGCTGGTCTCCAGGACATTTGCCTTGTCCACCGAACAGACCCTGCCCTTTCGCTTGCGCGCCAGTTCGAACGCTGCTCGCGCGACGCGGCGGACTTGATTGGTGGTATATTGCTCGGTGTTGAAGCCGCGACGCTGCCCGTCGGGGAGCGTTTCGATGCCGCGCGGCTCTCCGAAATAGATACCGCTGGTGAGTTCGCGGATAATGACGAAGTCGACGTCCCGCAGCACCTCTGCCTTGAGCGGGGCTGACTCGGCCAGAGCCGGGTTGGCGACAATAGGCCTCAGGTTGGCGTAAAGATCATATTTGCCGCGCAGCGTCAGCAGGCTGCCGGCCTTGCGCGCCGCGGCCGGAACTTGTTTCGTCTCCGGTCCGCCGGTCGCGCCCCAAAGGATCGCGTCGGCTTCATCCATCGCCTCGACGGTGTCCTGGGGCAGCACCTTGCCCGTCGCCAGATAGGGTACAACGCCGTACTGCGCCTCGCGCAGAACTATCGGCAGGTTTCGCCGCCTGACGAACCAATTGAGAATCCGATGCGACTGCGCCGTCACTTCCGGCCCGATGCCCTCGCCGCCGACCACGGCCACCTTGATCATATTGGACATACTGTTCATATCGATTTCACTGCGAAATGGATCCACGGCCGCTCCACGCGGTCAGCTGCCTGAAAGGCGCGAATTTCGTGGTCGCGCCGCAGCGTCAATTCAACCTCGTCGAGACCTTCAAGCAGACCGGCGCGCCGGCGCGGATCGATCTCGAAACCGTGCCGCTTGCCCGAGGGAGAGGTAACGGTCTGCGCTTGCAGATCGACTTCGATGTGACCGGCGCCCTGGGTGCTCTCGACCTCCGCGGCAAGGCCGTCGGCAATCTCTTTGTCGACAACGATCGGAAGAATGCCGTTCTGAAAGCAGTTGGCGTAAAAAATATCGCCAAAGCCTGAACCGACAATGGCGCGGATCCCCATCTCCTGCAGCGACCAGACCGCGGCCTCGCGGGAAGAGCCGCAGCCGAAATTGGGACCGGTGACGAGGATTTCGGCCTGCCGGTAAGGTTCGCGGTTCAGGATGAATTCGGGATTCTCTGAGCCGTCCGGCAGATAGCGCAGCGCGCCGAACGCCCATTTTCCGAGGTGGCCGCGAACCGCATTGCCGACGATGCGATCGATGCGGATGATGACATCGGTGTCGATGTTGCTGCGCATCACCGGTGCCGCAATCGCCGATAATTTGGTGAAGGGTTGCGGCATCTAGCGCTCCATGGTTCGCACGTCGGCGATGGCGCCGGCTATCGCGGCTGCCGCCGCCGTCGCCGGGCTCGCCAGATGGGTACGGGCCCGCGGCCCCTGGCGTCCGATGAAATTGCGATTCGACGTCGAGACCGAGCGCTGCCCCGGCGATACCGTTTCGCCGTTGGCGGCCAGGCACATCGAGCATCCGGGCTCCCGCCATTCGAAACCTGCATCGGTGAAAAGCTTGTCGAGCCCTTCCGCAACGGCCTCCCGCTTGACCGTCTCCGAACCCGGCACGACCCATGCGCGCACGCCGGGTGCAACCTTGCGGCCGCGCGCCACCTCGGCGGCGGCCCGCAAATCGCTCAACCGGCTGTTGGCGCATGACCCGATGAACACCCAATCGACGGGGGTTCCGATGATCGGGGCTCCCGGCATAAGACCCATATAGTCGAGCGCCGTCTCGATCGCGGCGCGGCGGTCCGGGTCTGCAATCTGGAGGGGATCTGGAACACGGCCATCAATCCCGATGACGTGCTCGGGGCTGATGCCCCACGTCACCTGCGGAATGATCTTCTGGACATCGATTGCGACCTCCTTGTCGAACACGGCGTCGGCATCGCTCGGAAGTTTCCGCCATGCACTGACGGCCTGCTCCCACATCTCGCCCTCCGGCGCATAAGGCCTGCCCCGAAGATACTCATAGGTTTTTTCATCCGGCGCGATCATGCCCATCTTGGCGCCGAGCTCGATCGAAAGATTGCAGATGGTGAGCCGGCCTTCGATCGGCATGTCGCGGATGGCGCTGCCGGCATATTCGACGGCGTAGCCGGTGCCGCCGGCGGCGCCGATGTGGCCGATCAGCGCCAGGATCATGTCCTTGGCGGTTACGCCGAGTGGAAGCCTGCCCTCGAACATCACGCGCATCGCCTTCGGCCGGCGCTGGATGATCGCCTGCGTGGCCAGCACATGCGTCAGTTCGCTCGACCCGATCCCGAACGCGAGCGCACCGAGCCCGCCATGCGTGCAGGTATGGCTATCGCCGCAAACGATCAGGCTGCCGGGAAGGCTGAGGCCGAGTTCCGGTCCGATGACATGGACAATGCCCTGACCGGGCTCGTCGATATCGAACAACCTGATGCCGCTGAGGGAAGTTTCGACCCGCAGGGCGGCCAATAGTTCCTGCCCGATCTTGATCGTTCCGGTTCGCCCGCGCGCGGTCGAAATGGCATGGTCCGGCGTTGCGAAAGTCAGCTCCGGATTGTGCACCGAGAGCTGGCGGGTCTTGAGATCCAGTAGACCACGCGACCCGCCGAGATCGTGCAGCAAATGCCGATCGACATGAAGAAGATCGGTATCATCGCCGATCCCCGCGATGACGTGCTGGTCCCAGATTTTCGCCAGCAGCGAACGGCCCGGCTTTTCCAAGGCAAATCCTCCCTTTGGCTGGTTTTGCCGGCGGCGCCGGCCGCTGACCGCCCTGCCGGCTTCTGTTCAACTCTTCCCGCATCAAAGCATGGCGGGCTGCTGTCCGGCTAGAGCCGACAGCCTCAAAAGATGACCGCCAAACGGCGGCAGCGCAGCCGATTCTCAACTGTCAGAACGCAAAAAACGCCCGATGGCCATAAGGCCACCGGGCGAGTGCAGCATCATCACAATTGTTGGCGCGGAGCCGGCTAAGTCAGCCGCCGTCTCGTTTCACGCCGAAGGCGCCGGCCTCGGCGAGTGTTGCGATCCGAGCATCGTCGTAGCCCAGCGTTTTGCGCAGCACGGTCTTGGTGTGCTCGCCCAGCAACGGCGCCGCCACGGGGTCGACAACCGGGGTCAAGCCGAGTTGCAAAGGCGTTTCGATGTTGGGGACCGAGCCGGCGGTAGGGTGCGCGATCTGAACCAGGCGATGGCGTGCGCGCGCTTCCCGCGAATTGAATGCCTCCTCAATGGTCCGAAGATAGCCGGCGGGCACGTTGGCCGCCTTCATCTTCGTGATCCAGTTTTCGCGAAGGTCCTGAGCAAAAATCGCGGCGAGGCTCGCGCGCAGTCTGTCCTTGTTCGCCGTGCGGGCGCGCCGGCTGGCGTATTCGGGTCCGGCGGCGAGGTCAGGCCGCGCCAGCACTTCGGTCACGAGACGACGATGCAGCCGGTCATTGGCACAGGCGATATAAAACGGCCCGTCGACCGCATCATAGATGCCGATCGAGGCGGAGCCGTTCGGGGAGTTACCGAAACGGCTCTGGTTCACCCCATTCATCAAATAGGCCATGCCGTAAAATCCGGTCATCGCCATCGCGATGTCGAACAGCGCGACCTCGACATGTTGGCCGCGGCCGAGCCGGTCGCGGGCGAGTAGCGCCAGCAGGATGGCATTGCAGGCCGACATGCCCGTCGCAATGTCGATCACCGGCGGACCGGCCCGTACCGGTGGCCCCTCGGGAAAGCCGTTCATCGACATGAATCCGCTTTCGGCCTGGGTGATCGGATCGAAGCCCGAGCGCGCGGCGAATGGTCCCTCGCGGCCATAGGCCGAGATCGAGCAGTACACCAGCCGGGGGTTGGTCGATGCAACGGAGGCATAATCGAGGCCAAACCGCGCCATCACGCCGGCGGAGAAATTCTCAACCACCACATCGGCGCGCCCGATCAGATCGCGCGCGATGTCGCGCGCTTCAGGCACGGTGAGATCAAGCGCGACGCTGCGCTTGTTGCGATTTAAACTGACGAAGGCAGCACTTTCGCCAGCGAGATCGGCATTCTCATAGCTGCGGGTATCGTCGCCACCGTCGGGGTTTTCGATCTTGATGACCTCGGCGCCAAAATCGGCCAGGGTCTGCGTGCAGGCCGGACCGGCGACGACCCGGGTGAAATCCACCACCTTGAGACCGTCGAGGGCAACCGGTGCGCCCTTCGCGCGTGGCACGCGATCCGGCAATTGCGGTCTGGCGGACATGATCAGACAGTTCCCTTTCGATATCGATTAGCGGCGACCGGCAAGACCCGCGAACGCAGACCAGGACTTTAGGGTCGATGTTCGGAGGTCCACAAGTATCCTTTGCAAGTTCCCTCCGATTGCCAATTTCGCCGCAATACGCAAGCTGCGGCGCCAACAGCTCGCAGGCGTACAGGGAATTGTGCACCGCGGCGCGTCATTTGATTGACTTGCGCCAATACAACGTATTCGGCCAAGCCCAGGGACATGGCGGCCGGTACAGAAGATAGCCGGCCCGGATGAAGTTGTTGGCGGAGGCCGGATTATCCGTTGTATCCGAAATGATGCAACGCCATCCATTACGCCGCGCCCGCGCTTCCAGCGCGCGCATCAGCCGCAATTGAAGCGCATTGCCCCGATGTTGCCTCAGCACGCCCACCCGGCAGAAATACCCCGCGTTGCAGGCGCGCGTCGAAGGCACGATCCCGGCAAAGGCAACCGGTATCGTCCCGTGACTGGCCAGCCACCAGTGCCCGGAATCGAATTCCGGCACGGCAGCGGCCTTAAAGAACGTCAGACGATGAAGGTCTGCCAGCGTCTCGGCTATTTCTTCGTCACTTCCGTCGACCTCGCCTATCCTGTACATCAGACTCGACCTTCGCACTGTATGAATTCTCCAGGCCGCACCGGTTGCTCGCCGGCGGGCTTTAGCGGATGATATTGGAATGAAAGTTCGCGATGCCGTTCCGGAAGACGCTGCGGCCGCCTGCCAGGTCATGCGACGGTCGATCGCGGAGTTATGTGTTGCCGATCACCGCAATGACCCGGAAATTCTGCAGCGCTGGTTGAGCAACAAAAGACCCGAAATATTCGTATCCTGGATCAAGCCGGGCAACTCGCTGCTGGTTGCCGTCGAGGACGACAGCATCATTGCCGTTGGATGCATTACCGACGCCGGAGAGATCACGCTGAATTATGTTTCGCCGGATGTGAGGTTTCGCGGGGTCAGTTCAGCCATGCTGAGCGCCCTCGAAGCCCGCGCGCGCGAGCGAAGCCTTGGGCTTTGCACGCTCGCCAGCACCGAAACCGCGCGGCGCTTCTACCTCGCCAGGGGATATTCGGAAGCGGGTCCGGCGGATGGCAAATTCGGCGCAGCTTCGGTTTATCCGATGTCAAGGCGACTCAAGCCTGCCGACGCCTAGAATCGATTCCGTCAAACCTATCATTTCGCACCACGAGCATTGGCCTCTCGCTCCCTCTCCCGCTCTTCGCGGGGGAGGGCGGGGTGGGGGCGCGGCATCGGCGGTGTTGGTTAAGTGTGTGGCCGCGATAGCTGATCGATGAATTTGCGCCCGGAGCCGCCCCCACCCCAACCCTCCCCCGCGAAGAGCGGGAGAGGGAGCGCAGCATCGCAAGCATCTATATGATTTGCATTTGGGAAAACGCCGGTCCAGACCGTTACGGGGCCGCAGAGAGTGCGGCGAGTGCGCGGTCGATCGATTGCGCGACGATCACTGCGGAACGTTCGTCCAGATGAACGCCGTCCGCCCAGCGCAACTCGCTTCGCGCCGGATCTATCTGCAGCCATCGATGGCCATCGGCGAATTCGGCGTGAGCGATCTCGCGGGTGATTGTTGCCGATCGGGAGCCGTCAATCTGCTCCGAATAGGGCACCTCGAACAGCAACAGCCGCGCGCCCCTTTGCTCGATCGCCGGCATCAACTGTTTGATTCGGCTTATATTGGTCCGCACGGCGAGCGTCGGATCATCGGCGTTTTGCTGTTGCAGGGCACGCTCCAGATAGATCCGGTTGTCGAAGGTACTGGGCGGCTGCTTTAGCAATTGGCTGAGGGCAGCAGCGGCCTGTTCATGCGTGAGGGGCGCGTGAAGCCAATTCTCGTAGGCCGCTATCGCGGTCCTGATCGGACGAAAAAACAGCGGATCGGCGTTACCGCGCCTTGAATACCTCTCGACCAAAGCCGTCTCGCTTGGCCGCGACAAGACATTGGCTTCAACCAGGACGATCCTGGGAAGGCTCGGCCGGTTGGCAACGATCTCCAGTCCGGTGACGGGTGATCCGCCCGCCAGCGCCAGATTTCGTAAGCTGCGCGTCGCGAAATATTCCTCCTTGAGACGGAAGGCGAGCGAACTACCCACCAGAACCACGTCGGGAACAGGCTCCCTGGCATAGCGATTCAATGTGATCAGGGTGCCATCGCGCGTCGTGGTCGATGGCAGTTGCAGGCCGTTGCCGAACCAGGCGGTCGCCATGGCGCAGGCAACCAGCAGCGCCGCGGCGCCGAGCGCGCATTTTGCCAACCATTGAGCGGCGGATATCGGCTGCATCCGCGGGCTCAAAACTGAAAGTAGATGAATGCGGTTTCGGGACCGGCCTCAAGATACATCAGCGCGACCATCGCACCGTACAGAAAGGGCTCCACGGCGCGCAGCCGGCGCTCGACCAGCGCGCCGAAAGACAGATGCTGTATCATCACCGGCAGGGAATACAGCAAGGCCAGATTGTAAAACAGTTTCGGCGGAGTTGGATTCGTGCTCGCCGCAAACATCCCGGTGAGATAGCTGATGGCGTGATCGAAGTTCGGCAACTTGAAGAAGATCCAGAGCATGCTGACGCATAGAAAAACACAACTCATGCGCAGCGCCCGGAACACGGCCGAGTCGATCGATTGCAGGCCCGCGAGCAGCGGCCGCTCGAGCACCAGCAAGGCGCCGTGCAACAGTCCCCACGCGAGGTAGTTGAGGCCGGCGCCATGCCACAGTCCGCCGAGGCCCATCACCACCATCAAATTGAGATAGG
>NZ_JBEKXH010000331.1:0-7119 GCF_049512235.1 Bradyrhizobium sp. | reverse complement strand
TGGGCGGCAAAGGCGGTGCGCGGCGCACCGCTCTTCTCGCGCCACACCTCCGGACGCCTGGTGCCGTAGATGCCCTCCGCCTCGCGCGCCAGCAGTTCGACCTCTTCGGCACTGAACAGCTCAGGCAGAAACAGCCAGCCCTCGCGATTGAAATCATCGATCTGTTGCTGGGTCAGTTTCATCTGGTTACCTCCCTTGTTTGGGCTGGGCTCCCTGACTGCAAACACTAGCACCGGGACCAAGGTTTACCAACCCAGCGCCATCACTCCGCCAGAAACCTCAGCACGATCTCGCAGTATTGCTGCGGCGCCTGTTCGAACATCGGATGGGTGGTGCCCGGGATCATCTGGGTTTGCGACCCCTTCACATGCCCGGCCAACGCATGCAGCACTTGCGGGAGCGCGCCCTTGGTGTTGGCGCCGCCGATGAACAGCGTCGGCGTCCGGATTGCTTCCGCGTCGCTCATGGAAAATGGCGGACGGTTGTCCCTGACCTGGCCGATCAGGGTGAACGCATTGTCGCGCAACAGCTGCTTCGGCGTCGCCGGCAGCCGGGCCCATGCGCCCGGACCTTCCAGCGCGTCCATGAAAAAGGCCAATCCGCCGTCGACATCTCCGGCCGCGATCTTTTCGGCCGATGCCGCGAACCGGGCCGCGAGCGGGGAGGGCGCCCCGGGCTTTGCTGTGGGATCGAGCGTGGCGTCGAGCTCGCCGCCGGGCTCGGCCAGGATCAGTTTTCGCAGCAGATCGGGTCGCCGCTGCGCCACCCGGAATGAGACGTGGCCGCCGCGCGAATGCCCCATCAGATCGACCGGCCCGGCATCCAGCTGCGCGATGAAAGCGATCACGTCCTCGACATGCTGCGCGATCGAATAGGTGTCGCCGGCGCCGTCCCAGTGTTCCGGAAAAAAGTGCCTCAAGGATACCGCGATCACGCGATGCCTTGCCGTCAGCGGCCCGAGCACCGCCGACCAGATGCGGAAGTCGCACAGCGAGCCGTGCACGCAGACCAGCGGCGGGCCCCGGCCGACGTCGAGGTAGGCCATGTCATATCCGTTGACGGGGAGGGTCTGCATGGGGTGCCCGGCGGGTGGCGGAGGCGGAGATAAATCTGCGGATGAACGATTATCTCATGGACGGGAGCAGATGCCCATAGTTGACTGTCATTCCGGGCTCGCGGGTCGCGCGCCCCGGAATGACGAAAGCGGGAGCGTGACGGATCCGGAATTCGGGTGGATCGCAACATTTTCCAAGACTAGATTCCCTTCCCGCATCAAACTCAAACCATGGGGCAACGGGATTTGGAGCCAGCCATGACCGGCCACACTTTTGCAATCTTCGACACCGCGATCGGGCACTGCGGCATCCTATGGGGGCCGCGTGGCATCAATGGCGTGCAGCTGCCGATGGCGAGCGAGGATAAGACCCGCACCCGGATCCGCCAGCGCCATGGCGATATCGCGGAGGCGGAGCCGCCGGCCGAGGTGCAGGGTGCGATCGACGGTATCGTCGAATTGCTTGCCGGCAAGCCGAACGATCTTGCCGGCGTCGTGCTCGATCTCGACGCTGTGCCGGAATTTCACCGCGGCGTCTATGAGATCGCCCGCGGCATCCCGCCGGGCAAGACGCTGACTTACGGCGACATCGCCAAACGGCTCGGTGGTGTCGAACTGTCGCGGGATGTCGGCCAGGCGCTTGGCCGCAACCCCTGCCCGATCGTGGTGCCATGTCATCGCGTGCTCGCCGCCGGCGGCAAGCCCGGCGGATTCTCCGCCAATGGCGGCGTCGTCACCAAGCTGAAGATGCTGGCGATCGAAGGCGCTGCCGTCAATCACACGCCGGGTCTGTTCGACTGAGCTGCTTTCAAAGGAAGAAATCACCTGGACACGTCGTTAGTCCGCCGCGACCGCCGCGCAGGAAAATCCGTCGCCCCAGCGGCGGATCTTGCCGGCCGATGGCGAGGGAAAATGCGCGGTGCAGCACAAGCTGTCGCTGTCACAAAAACGTTCCAGGAAATCGCGCCGCGTGGCTGCCGCCTGCGCCGGATCGACATCGAATTTCGCCGACAATTCCGGGTAGCGTGCCTGCAGCGGCGAGTGCATCAGGTCGCCGCTGACGACCGCTTCGTCCCTGCCGCGGCCGAAGGCGAAGGCAACGTGGCCCGGTGTGTGCCCCGGCGTCGGCAGGATGCGCGCATGATCGCCGATCGCAAAATCGTGGCGCACGATCTCGGCCTTGCCGGCTTCGACGATCGGCAGCACGCTGTCGCCGAATGGCGGCAACGGCGTCTTGGCGTTTTGTTCGGTCCAGTAATCGAACTCGCTCTGGGCGAACACATAGCGGGCATTGGGAAAGGTCGGCACCCAGCGGCCAACTTCGAGCCGCGTGTTCCAGCCGACATGATCGACATGCAGATGCGTGCACATCACGAAGTCGATGTCGCCGACGGAACAGCCGGCCGCCGTCAGCGCCCGCATATAGGTGTCGTCGGTCTTCATGTGCCATTTCGGGCGCAGCGGCCGCGGCTTGTCGTTGCCGATGCAGCTGTCGACCAGAATGGTGTGGTGCGGCGTCCTGATGACATAGGACTGGAAACACAGGATCAGCACGTCGCCGGCGTCGATCGCGCCGGCCTTGCGCAGCCAGGGCCGGTTCTCCGCCAAAAGCTCCGGCGTCAGGCCGGGCAGCATCTCGAGCGCCGGCAGGAAGGCGGTCTCCTGCTCGATGATGCGATGGATCGTGAGGTCGCCTGTGGCGAAGGTGAGACTCATGGCGTGCCTCAAGCCGGCGGCGGCAGCGAAACCTTCACCGACGGCCGCGTCAGCACTTTATCGTGGAAGGCATCGAGTTTCGGGTAGGCCTTGCGCCAGCCGCAATCGGCAAAGCGGAAATCGGCATAGCCGAGTACGCAAGTAAGCCCGATCTGGACGATGTCGAACGGCCGCGCCAGCGCCTCCGCGTTGGCTTCGAAGCGCGCCATGCCGGCCCAGGCCCGGTTCCAGTGGTCGTCGGCCCAGGCCTGCCAGCGCAGCGGCTCCGGCCGTACCATTTTCTCGTAGCGGCACAACAGCATCGAATCCAGCATGCCCTGCAGCAGCGAATGATCGCTCTTGACCTTCCAGCGCGCTTCGCCCGACGCCGGAATGAGCTTGCCGCCGCCGGCGAGTTCGTCGAGATATTCAACGATGACATAGGAATCGAGGACGACCTCGCCATTGTCCAGGATCAGCACCGGCAGCTTCTTCAAGGGCGTAATACGCGAATATTCCTCGTTGGGCTGACCCGGCACGACAGTCGCCGGGACCAGTTCGATGCTGTCGATCAGGCCAAGCTCGATCGCGGCAATGCGCACCTTGCGCGCGAACGGCGAGGCGGGGGAGAAGGTGAGTTTCATTTTGATGTCCCTTACAAAACATGTCTCTCATTTCGTCACGCCAGGGCTTAAGCGCCAAGAGGCGCGGAGCCTGTCATCGGGCCGCGCTTCGCGCGGACCCGTTGGCGCTTTGGCCTGGCCATAACGAGCTTTGCGGATGCATCTCGCAACACTAGAGCAGCGATTCCGTGAAACCTATCGATTCAGGCCAGGGGCGTTGTCATCTCACTCCCTCCCGAGAAAATGGGTTCTGGTCTTGTCAGGCGCGCCGCGCTCTTTCTTACCCTCCCCTGGAGGGGGAGGGTCGTCCGCAGTCGACGATGCTCCGCATCGTCGATGCGGGCGGGGTGGGGTGACGGTCTGTCCGCGGGGCGGTGTTTCGGTGGTCCCGCTTCCGGCCTATGGTCGGCGAAATCGATACATTTGCGCCCGCGGAGAGATCACCCCACCCCGCTCGCTGCGCGAGCGACCCTCCCCCTCCAGGGGAGGGTAGAAAGCGCCGTGCATGGCTGAACTGCCCCGCGCAACATCTCCCAATTTTCTCCCAGCGTGGTGCACGCGCAGCGCGCTGGCTGTCTCCCCCGCGAAGAGCGGGAGAGGGAGCGCAGCATCGCAAGCGTCGATATGACAAGAACTTCGGAAACGCCGTACTGGCAAGCAGATCGCGGGTGCGTTGCGGCTGGCTGTCCCCCGATAGCCGCCGCGCGGATGATGCAAACCCCGCCTCAGGAAAGACGCGCCACCCAATTTTCCAGCGCCTCCTGACGGCCGCTGCGAGGGGCGGGCGGAGCGGCGTTCTCGGCGTGCTCGGCCAGGGTCTGCAGGCTCTCCGTCCCCGCCAGGATGCGCTGCCCCAGCCCACCGTCCCAGCCGGCATAGCGCTCCGCCCGCGCGGCATCGAGCCTGCCGTCCAGCACGATCCGCTCCGCGATCAGAAGCGCGCGCGCCATGGTGTCGACGCCGCCGACATGCGCGTGCAGGAGATCCTCAACATCAATGCTTTGACGACGGATTTTTGCATCGAAGTTGAAACCGCCGTCACCCAGGCCGCCGGCGCGCACGACTTCCAGCATCGGCAGCGAAAGGTCCTGCGCATTGTTGGGGAACTGATCGGTATCCCAGCCATTCTGCGGATCGCCGCGGTTGATGTCGACGGAGCCGAGCACGCCCAGGCTTGCTGCGGTGGCGATCTCGTGCTCGAAGCTGTGGCCGGCGAGCGTGGCGTGATTGGCCTCGATGTTCAGTTTGACTTCGCCCAGGAGCTTGTGCCGGACCAGGAAGCCATAGACCGTCGCCACGTCACGGTCGTACTGGTGCTTGGTCGGCTCCATCGGCTTCGGCTCGATCAGGATGGTTCCGGTGAAGCCGATGCGATGCTTGTGCTCGACGACAAGATTCATGAAGCGGCCGAGCTGGGCATCCTCCCGCGCGAGATCGGTGTTGAGCAAGGTATCATAGCCCTCGCGTCCGCCCCACAGCACGTAGTTGCGGCCGCCGAGGCGGTGCGTCGCCTCGAGCGCGTGCTTCACTTGGGCAGCGGCAAAAGCGAACACCGCCGGGTCCGGATTGGTGGCCGCGCCCGCCATGTAGCGGGGATGACTGAACAGGTTGGCGGTGCCCCACAACAGCCTGATGCCGGTCCGCTGCATCTGGCCCTCGATCCGTTCCAGCACCCGGTCCAGCAGCGCCTTGCTCTGGCGCGCGCTGTCGCCCTCGGGCGCGACGTCACGGTCGTGGAAGCAGAAGAAAGGCAGCCCGAGCCGCTCCATGAAGGCGAAGGCCGCATCGGCTTTCATCAGTGCGGCCGCCAGCGGCTCGCCTTGAAACCAGGGCCGCTCATGGGTGGGAGACCCGAACGGATCGAGACCGCTGGCGACAAAGGAATGCCAATAGGCGACCGAGGGCCGCAGCCAGTCCTCCATCCGCCGGCCCAGCACCGTCAGGTCTTTGTCGTAATAGCGCAGCGCCAACGGATCGGTGGCGTCGGGGCCGCCGAAGCGGACATAGGGCAGGTGGTCGAATACGGTCATGGCGCGATCTCCGGGACGGGGAATAGCGGTCGCAGCGCGGGGTAGAGCTTTCGATAGAGCGCGCGGCGGGGCATCAGCATCTCGATCAGTGCCGGGCTTGGATCGAAGCGGGCGGTCGTGGCCGGCTTGAAGAAGGTCTCGGCTGCCGAGGCATCGCCGCCGCACACGCGCGCCAGCCGTGCGGCGCCGAGCGCCGGCCCGACCTCGCTGCCATCGGTGGTCGTTAACGTTCGCCCCATCGCCGCGGCGACGATGCCGAGCCACAGCGCGCTGCGCGATCCGCCGCCGATGGCGGTCAGCTCGCTGATCCGGCCGCCACGGGCCTCCAGCGCGTCCAGCCCGTCGGCCAGCGCGAATGCCACGCCTTCGAGCACCGCCAAGGTCATGGCTGCCCGCGTGGTGCCACTGGAGAGGCCGAAGAAGACGCCGCAGGCGGCCGGATTATTGTGGGGTGTGCGCTCGCCCGTGAGATAGGGCAGGAACACCGGCCGGTCCCTCGGGTGCTCCCGCTCGGCCTCGGCCAGCAGCGCCGCCTCCGCGGTGCCGGTCATTCCCGCAAGCCAGGCCAGCGACGCGCCGGCGGACAGGATGACGGACATGCGATGCCAGCTATCGGGCAGGCAATGACAGAAGGCATGCACGGTGCGGGCAGGATCGGGCAGGAAGCCGGGGTCGCTGACGAAGATCACCCCGGAGGTTCCGAGCGAGACGAAGGCGTCGCCGGGTTCGACGCAGCCGATCCCGACCGCGCCGGCGGCATTGTCGCCACCGCCGCCGGCGACCGCAATGCCCGCGCGCAAGCCGAGCGCCCCCGCCGCCTCCGGCCTCAGACATCCACCTACAGCGGTGCCCTCGACCAGCCGGGGCATGTGGCTTTCGGACAAATCCGTCGCCGCCAGCATTTCCGGCGACCAGCGTCGGCGGCCGACATCGAGCCACAGCGTTCCCGAAGCGTCCGACATGTCGGAAATCGCCTCACCGGTCATCTGCAAGCGCAGCCAGTCCTTCGGCAGCAGCACGCGGGCGGTGCGGGCGAACAGATCCGGCTCATGCCTGCGCACCCACAACAATTTCGGCGCCGTGAAGCCCGGCATCGCGAGGTTGCCAGTGAGGGCGCGGCTGTTCGGCTCGGCGGCCTCGAGCTCGCGGCACTCCATCCCGCTGCGGCCATCATTCCACAGGATAGCCGGCCGCAGCACCTGCTCGCCCGCGTCCAGCAGCACGGCGCCATGCATCTGTCCGGCCAGCCCGATGGCGCGGACGGCGGACAGGTCATGCGAGGTGCCGAGCTGTCGCAGCGCCGCCACGGTGGCGTGCCACCAGGCTTTCGGATCCTGCTCGCTCCATAGCGGCTGCGGTGTCGAGACGACGAGCGGCGCTGTCGCCTGCGCCAGCAGCGCGCCATCGGCCCCGGTCAGCACGGCCTTCACCCCCGAGGTGCCCAGATCGATCCCGAGATGCATCATGGCCCGATCGCCGTCCAGGCGGCGTTGGCCTGGCTCGAGGCGACGGCGGCGGTGATGAAACGCATCCCGCGCACGCCGTCGGCGATGCCCGGCACCAGCAGGCTGGCCGGGTCCGGTTTTCGGCCCTCGCGCCGCGCGACGATCTGCTCGGCGATGTCGCGGTAGAGCTGCGCGAACGCCTCCAGATAGCCTTCCGGGTGACCCGACGGGATGCGGCTGGCGTGAGCTGCGACCGCGCTCGCGCCGGCGCC
>NZ_JBEKXH010000330.1:0-7149 GCF_049512235.1 Bradyrhizobium sp. | reverse complement strand
AGGCCGCCGCCAGCGTGGTCTTGCCGACACCGCGCAGCCCGTGCAGCGCCGTGATGGCGGCGCGGCCGTTGCTGCTCGTCAGCGCGGCGTCGATCGCGGCGAGGTCGTCCTCGCGGCCGAGGAAATGTCGCGGCAGGTTGATGGGGATATTGGTCAATGCCTGGACCGGGGCCTTGTCGGTCGGCATGGACGCCTCTGCAGTCTGACCGCTGCTTGATTCGAGATATTTAATCAGCCGCCCGACGGCAACGGCTGCGGCTGCAGCGAACTGCCCCGAGCTTTCGAATGTCGCATACACCCGATTGACATCGCTTCCCTCACGCATGCGTTTGGCGCGCTCGCGAAAAGCGTCGAGCTTCTTCATCTTATTCGGATCGAGCTCGACGTCTGCCTTCACGACCGGGTGTTTGTCACCCATCACGAACAGAATGATCGGCCGCTTCAGCCGTGTCGCTTCGTTGAACTCCAGTTCAGTGATCGACAATCGATCGGGATTTCGTTCGGAGTCGAATGGCGTCTGGCCGTATTTGAGACTGATGACGCCGACATAGGCGACGGAATCACGCACCATGTTCAGGGACGAATCAATCACGTCGGCGTCGGCGCGGGCTCCGTCATTTTCCATGACGTTCGCCTTACAGCCAAGCGTCTCGATCGCCTTGATCACTTTTTGTCGATGTTCCTCCAAATCAGTGAAGGTGCTCGACACCATGATCCCTTGATAGGTCTTGGGTTCGTGCAAGGTTGCCCCTTCGTAAAGCGGTCTCAAGGGCCAGAAGGCGACCTCTGCCCGCGACCCCGGCCCGGCAACAGACTATCTCGCTCCCATCATTACCCGCAACGGAGTAGGTTCAGGCCCCGCACAACCTCGTTCCTCGGCCAAGCGAACCCTTCCCTCCGCCATCAGGTCGTCCGCCGGCCTGGGGGCGCCGGCCGACAGCGAGTTGTCGCTCGCAGTTCACCCAGAAATAACGGCCGGCTGATACCGTCATTGCGAGCCACCGGCTCGGCGCAAAAGCGCCGGCCGGTGTGCGAAGCAATCCAAGCCCAGAGTACGCCGCCAGATGGATTGCTTCGCTGCGCTCGCAATGACGGGGTTGGAGCAGCGACATGCGGCTCGTAGCGCGCGCCGTTGCGCGAAGGGCAAGCCACCCTTGCTGCCGCGCGCCTGTGCAACCTGCGCCCGGCCTGCCAGAATGCGGGCCGTTGCCGGAGTCCCCCGTGAAAGCCCCCCATCCCCCGCCACCCGCGCATCCGGCGAGGCTGATCCTGATCCTGTCGCTGGGGCCGACCATCGGACTTGGCATCGGGCGCTTCGCCTATGCGCTGGTGCTGCCGGACATGCGCGATGCGCTCGGCTGGTCCTATTCGGCGGCGGGTTTCATGAATACCATCAATGCGGCCGGGTATCTCGCCGGCGCGCTGATGGCCTCGCGGCTGGCGAAGCGGTTCGGACTGTCGGCAGCGGTGCGCTGGGGCACGCTGGCCTGCGTGCTGGCGTTGGCGCTGTGCGCGCTGACCGGCAATTTTGTCGTTTTGAGCTTGGCGCGGCTGCTCGCGGGACTGGGCGCCGCGGCCGGGTTCGTCGCCGGCGGGGCGCTGGCGGCTCAAATCGCGCAGTCGCACCCGGCGCGCGCCAATTTTCTGCTGAGCCTCTACTACGCCGGGCCCGGGCTCGGCATCCTGTCGTCAGGCCTGATCGCGCCGTTCGTGTTGCGGGCATTCGGACCGGGATCATGGTGGATCGTGTGGTGGGCGATGACGCTGCTTTCGGCCGTCATGATCGTGCCGCTGCTGCTGGCGCCGCTCGATGCCCATGCCGCACTCCCCGATGCCAGGCCGGCGGACTTCGCGATTGCGCCGGCCCTGATCTATCTGATCGGCTATTTTCTGTTCGGCGCCGGATATATCGCCTACATGACCTTCATGATCGCCTATGTCCGCGACGCCGGCGGCGGCGCGACGGCGCAGAGCGCGTTCTGGAGCCTGATCGGCCTCAGCGCGTTCGCGACACCATGGCTATGGCGGGGCGTGCTGGCGCTCGACCGCGGCGGCATCTCAACCGCGATCATTCTTTCCGTCAACGCGGCCGGCGCGGCGCTGCCGCTGTTCGGGCACTCGGCGTTTCTGCTGGCAAGCTCGGCGGTCGTGTTCGGGGTGGCCTTTTTCGCGGTGGTGGGATCGACCACCGCCTTCGTGCGCTACAACTATCCGCCATCCGCCTGGCCCGCGGGCATTGCCGCGATGACGATTGCGTTCGGCATCGGCCAGATGCTGGGGCCGATCGCGATCGGCGCCATCACCGACGCGTTCGGCAGCCTGTCCTATGCGCTCAACGTCTCGGCGGCAATGTTGCTGCTGGGCGCCGTCGCAACCGCATTTCAGGGCAGGCTGAGGCTCCCATGATGACGCTGCGCCAGGTTGAAGTGATCCGTGCCGTGATGGTGACAGGCACCATCGGCGGCGCGGCCAGGCTTCTCAATGTGTCGGCACCCGGCATCAGCCGGCTGGTGAAATATACCGAGAAATCGCTCGGCATCCGATTCTTCCAGCGCCAGAATGGCCGCTATTTTCCGACGCCGGAAGCCGAGAGCATTTTCGAGCAGATCAACGGCGTCTACAAGAAGGTCGACGATCTCACCGAGATCATCTCCAAGATCGGCCGCGGCGCCTTGTCGGAACTGCGCATCGGCTCGGTGCCGAGCATTTCGCAGGTCATGGTGCCCCGCGCCATCGAGCGGGTGCGGCGGCGCTACCCCGAGCTGCGCATCGATATCAACATTCTCAAGATCGAGGAGGCGGTCGATTATCTGCTGCTCGGCAGGGGCGATTGCGTCGCCATGAGCTATCGGCTCGATCACCCCGGCCTCGACTTCCTGCCGCTGGCGTCGGGCGAGCTGTTTTGCATCGTCCCCGACGGGCACGAACTGGCCGGGCGCAAGCAGGTTTCCGCCGCCGAAATCATCCGCTATCCGCTGATCGGCATCGATCCCAACGACCCCTATGGCCGGATCATGGCCGAGATCTTCGCCCGCAAGAAGCTCAGCTACGATATCACCATCCGGGCCCGCTTCGGCACCACGGTGTGCGCGCTGGTAAAGGCCGGGCTCGGCATTGCCGTGATCGACCAGTTCACCGTCGCCCATGGCGGCTACCCCGGTATCGAGCTGCTGCGCATCACCGAGCCGACCCCATTCGATACCTACATCGCGGTGAAGCGCGGCGCGGCGCTGTCGCTCCACGTCGAGCATTTCATCGACTGCCTGCGGGCCGAAATGCAGGCCGTCGGACTTGCGCGCAGCGGCGCCCGGAAGCCGGCGGCGCGGATCCGGAACAAAAATTAACTACCGCCGAAATAGCAATTGCATTCGACGGCGTGATGGCAAAAGGATATTCCGCTTCGCACGCAGCTTGACAACGCGGCTGAAGACAAGGCCGCGGGCCATAAATCCAGGGGAGGTTGACATGCGACTAGCAATTGCGGGTGTCTTGATCGGATCCCTGTTGGCCGGCGCAGCGGCCCACGCCGAAAGCGCCGGCCGCACGGTGCGCGTTGAGACCGGCGAAGTGGTCGGGAAGTTTCAGCTCAACACCGCGGTGCGCGCGTTTCTCGGCATCCCCTTTGCTGCCCCGCCGGTCGGCGATCTCAGGTGGAAGCCGCCGCAACCGGCGGCCGCCTGGCGGCCCGCGCGGGCCGCGACATCCTATGGCGCCCAGTGCATGCAACCGGCACGCTCCAAAACCTCGGTCTATTACGAGTATGCCGGCGATCAGCCCACGAGCGAGGATTGCCTTTATCTCAATGTCTGGGCCCCCAGTGACGCGGAGGGCGCCAAGCTTCCAGTCATGGTCTGGATCTATGGCGGCGGCTTTCAGCAGGGGTCCGCAGCCAATCCTGTGTTCGACGGCTCAAGGCTGGCCCATCGCGGGGTCATCGTGGTCTCGATCAACTACCGTGTCGGGATCTTCGGCTTCCTGGCCCATCCCGAACTGACGGCTGAATCGCCGCAACGCGCCTCCGGCAATTACGGCCTGCTCGATCAGGTCGCGGGGCTGAACTGGGTGAAGCGCAACATCGCCGCCTTCGGCGGCGATCCCGATAACGTCACAATCTTCGGCCAATCGGCCGGAGCCGCCTCCGTCACTTTTCTGTTCGCTTCCCCGCTGGCGCGCGGACTTTTCGCGCGCGGCATCTCCGAAAGCTTCGGGTTCGCCAACAAGAGCATGGCAGGTCTTGCCGAAGCCGAGAAAGGCGGCCTTGATCTTGCCGCCAAGCTCAACGCACCTTCGCTGGCCGACCTGCGGCAGCTGCCGCCGGAAAAGCTTCTCGAAACGCAGGTGGCGATGAGCCCCATTGTGGACGGCTGGTTCCTGCCGGCCAATCCCTACACGGTCTTTGCGGACGGCAAGGAAGCTCCCGCCGGCCTGCTTACGGGATGGAATGAGGACGAAGGAACGACCTTTCCGCATGCCAAGTCTGTCGCCGATTATCAGCAGTGGCTGCGACGGAAGTATCCCGACATTGCCGATCGGCTCATGATCTTGTACCCGGCGCGCAGCGACGAGGAAGCCAAGACGGCGAACAAGGCGGTGGTCCGCGACAGCCTGTTCGCATGGGGACCCTGGAGCGTCGCGCGGCTGCACGCCAGCAACGGCCATGCCACCTATCTCTATCACTTCAATCATCCGCAACCGCTTCGGCCTGGCGCCAGCTATGACGAGATCGACACCGCCGGCGGCCTCGGCAGCTTCCACAGCTCGGAATATCCCTATCTTTTCGGCACCCTCGATGGGTTGAACCGGGACTGGACGACCGCCGACCGGATGCTTTCCGATCGGCTGCAAGCCTACTGGGTCGCCTACGCCTACAGCGGAAGTCCCAACGCGCCCGGCCTGCCGCGCTGGCCGTGCTTCCGTGAGACCACCGACAGCACCATGTATCTGGGAGACAGGACCGGTCCCGGACCGGTGCCAAATCTTGACCGGCTGGAGCTGTTCGACACCCTGCCATCGCCCTTCAGCGGCTTCTGATCGCGGCCCGCGAGCCATGGCGCGATTTCCTTCGTCCAAGCCTTGCGCGAGGCGCCGCCCTCTTCGCCTGGGCGCATCCTGGAGCAAATTGCATGACCAAGCACTCGATCGCCACCGTCTCGCTCAGCGGCTCGCTCGATGAAAAGCTGCGCGCCATCGCCGCCGCCGGGTTCGACACGGTCGAGATTTTCGAAAACGACCTGTTGTCTTTCAACGGCAGTCCCCGCGACGTCGGAAAGCTCTGCCGCGATCTTGGTCTTGCGGTTTGCGCGTTCCAGCCCTTTCGCGATTTCGAGGGCATGCCCGAGCCGCAACGCAGCCGCAACTTCGCAAGAGCCGCCCGCAAGTTCGACCTGATGGCCGAATTGCAGACCGATCTGCTGCTGGTCTGCAGCAATATTTCAACGGCCTCGCTCGGCGGCATCGATCGCGCCGCGGCCGATTTTCGCGCGCTTGGCGAACTTGCCGCTGCGCACGGCCTGCGCGTCGGCTTCGAGGCGCTGGCCTGGGGACGCCACGTCAACGACTATCGCGACGCCTGGGAAATCGTGCGCCGCGCCGACCACAAATCGATCGGGGTCATTCTCGACAGCTTCCACGCGCTGGCGCCGGGTTTTCCGGTTACCGCGATCCCATCGATCCCGGCGGACAAGATTTTTCTGGTGCAGCTCGCGGACGCGCCGAAGCTCGGCCTCGATGTGCTGTCCTGGAGCCGGCATTTCCGCTGCTTTCCGGGCCAGGGCGACCTGCCGGTCGGGGCCTTCATGGAAGCGGTGCGGGCGACCGGGTATGACGGCCCGCTGTCGCTGGAGATTTTCAACGATCAGTTCCGCTCCGGCTCGGCGGTCCGGACCGCGACCGACGGGCTGCGTTCGCTGATCCTGCTCGAGGATCAGCTTACGGAAAGCTCATCCGGTGCGGCGGTGGCCACCCTGCAGCCGAAAGCGCGCAGCCGCGGCGTCGGGTTTATCGAGTTCGCCATCAACGAGGCCAAAGCCCAGGAGCTGGCCGCGCTGTTCGGCCAGCTCGGCTTTCGCAAGACCGGTTCCCATCGCAGCAAGGACGTCGAGCGCTGGTCGCAAGGCCATATCGAACTCGTCATCAATTGCGAGCCGGACGGTTTTGCCCATTCGCACTACATCACCCACGGCCCGGGCGTCTGCGCCATCGCCATCGATGTCGATGACGTCGACAAGACCATGATGCGCGCCGAGGCGCTGCGGGCGCGGACCTTCTATCAGCCGGTCGGGCCGGGCGAACTCGAGATCCCCGCGATCCGGGGCGTCGGCGGCAGCCTGCTGTATTTTCTGGATGCCCCCGGCAAGAACTGGGACACCGACTTCGCGGCGTTGAGCAGCGATGCGGCGACCGACCGTCTCGGCACCGTCGATCACATCTCGCAGTCGATGCCTTACGACGAAATGCTGTCGTGGCTGTTGTTCTATACCGGAATACTCGATCTGCAGCGCCTGCCGCAGTTCGAGATCGCCGATCCCCTGGGGCTGGTCCAGAGCCAGGCGCTGATCAGCGGCAATCAAGGCCTGCGCGTCATCCTCAACGGCTCGTCGGCCACGCGCACGCTGTCGGCCCGCTTCATCAACGAATTTTTTGGCTCCGGCGTGCAGCACGTGGCGTTTTCGTGCACCGACATTTTCGCCGCGGTCGCCGACATGCGGGCGCGCGGAATGGACTTCCTGAAAATTCCCGACAACTACTACGACGATATCGAAGCCAAATACGGTCTCGACGCGGCTGCGATGGCTGACCTTCGCGACAACCAGATCCTGTACGATCGCGAAGGCGACGGCGAATTCTTCCAGATCTACAGCCATGTTTTCGACGAGCGGTTTTTCTTCGAGATCGTCGAACGCCGCAACTACCAGGGTTTTGGCGCCGCCAATGCCGCGATCAGGCTCGCGGCGCAGACCCGGGAAGCCCGCCCGCTGGGCATGCCGCGCATGGGATAGCGGGCTCTCGCGCGCGGAAAAACAAGCGGACGCTGCGCGTTGGGCCGATCCAAACCTTGTTCGAAACGCGATGCTGATCGGTTTGGGTTTACGGCTCGATATCCCGGCAACGGCGGTGAAATCCCTCGCCCCGCTTGCGGGGTTGAGGTGA
>NZ_JBEKXH010000329.1:0-7766 GCF_049512235.1 Bradyrhizobium sp. | reverse complement strand
CGCTGCCGCCGCCGCTGTGCCCAGAAACGAGCCGCCGCCCCCCGTCGGGGCCTGGGCCGCTCCAAAGGGCTGGCTGTAGGAGGGCTGGCCGTAGGGGCTCTGATCATATTGCCCCGCCGGTTGCGCGTGCTGCATCACCTGGCCGCTGTTCCATATCGGGCGGCTGCCCACTTCGGGCGGCCGGACGTTCGGCACCGAACCGCGCGGCTGACTTTGCCCGAATATCGTCTCACGCATGGAATCGAGGAACCCGCCGGATTGACTTTGCGCCGGCGCGCTGGCGGCTTCCAGTTCCTGGATGCGGTCGTTGGCACGCTTCAGCGCTTCGTCCTGCACCAGGACAGTCTGCACCAGGGCGTAGACGGCGTTGGGCGCCTTGCGCAGGCCTTGGGCTATGGCGGCGGCCGCATCCGGATCGCGCGGCGCATTCTCTACCCTGGCGAGCCGGTCGAAAAGATCGTCGATCATCTGGCGTTCTTGCGGTGTCATGGATTTTCTCCCTCGCTTCGAAGCGCTGGGCAGATGTAGGGGGGCTTTCGGGCGCGAGAAGTGAATTTATGTATGCGACAAGAGGTCCCGGTGGAATTTCAGGGGCACGGTCAGAACAATGTGACTCTGTTCGCAGCCATTAGCCGCGGAAAATGCTCGCTCGCGAGGAAAGCGTGCTCATGCTCGCGATGGTCGGTCAGCGGGTCGAGGCTGACCAGGGTTTCGTCGACAAAGCCCGGATGACACATGATGAGTCCATCCTCCGGCAGCCCATCGAGAAATTGTCCCATCAGCGTGCCAAAATCGGGCCGCTGAGAAAAATCATAGGCACCGGCGAAGCCGGGGTTGAAAGTGAGATCGGCGCGCGAGGCGCGGCGGCGAAATTGTGTGCTTAGAACGTCAAGCAACAATGCCTTGGGCATGCCGAGCCGCCGGGCCAACGGCTGACGGCGTCCGCCTTGGCGGACCCAGGCATTGGGCGCGGCCTGTTTGACCGCCCTCAGAAACGCATCGCGCACCTGGGGAAACAGCTGCGCATGCTGGTGACCGTCAACAAACTCGGGGGCGCGGTCGAACAGATCGCCGAACGCGGCAAGCTGTACCATCAATTCCGCCTGGATGATCTCGGGATCGAGCCGCCGCAGCAAGCCCCAGCGCAGCAGTTTCGGCAAGCTTAGGAACATGCCGCCCTCGAGCGGCTGAAAGTGCATGGTCAGGGGCCGGAACGGCGCCGTCAAGGTGGCGTGCAGGCCGATCGAGCAGCGCGGACTGCTGGCGACGGCGGCTTGAAGCGCGGTGATTTCGGCACGGCCGATCGCAGAGCCCACCACCATCACCGATGTCGCGTTGAGACGACCGCGCTCGATCAGGTCACGAATGGCCCGGTTGACGCCGGGGCTGAGACCGTAGTCGTCGGCGCACAGCCAGATCCGGCGCGGCGGCGCGGCGTCGTTCATTCCGCGGCAGTCCTTTCACCGGCGCTGACGCAGGTTGCCGCCTCGACCCGCTTTTCGCTGTGTTCAGCGACAAAATAGATCGGACGGGCTTTCAACTCCGAAAGAATCTTGCCGATATATTCGCCCACGATCCCGATCATGATCAGCTGCACGCCGCCGATTGTCATCAGGCCGACCACGATCGAGGGATAACCAGGAACCGATTTTCCGCTCACCCAGGTTTCCCAGAGGATCGAAAGGCCGAACAGGAAGGCCGCGGTCGCGAGCAGCACCCCGAGCAGGCTGGCAAAGCGCAGCGGCGCCACCGAGAACGACGTCAGGCCTTCGATCGAGAGTCCGACCAGCCGGCCGGCGCTGAAGGTCGTGATGCCGTGCGCGCGGGCGGAGGGTTCGTAATCGACGCGAATCTGGCGGAAGCCGATCCAGCTCGCCAGACCCTTGAAGAAGCGATTGCGCTCGGGAAGCTGCCGCAGCGCCGCCGCCGCCCGCGGCGACAGCAGGCGGAAGTCACCGGCATCCTCGGGGATTCTCTGCCGCGCCCCCCAGTTGATCAGCGCGTAGAAGCCGTGCACGGCAAGCCGCCGCAACAGCGGTTCGTTGTCGCGATGCGCCTTGGCGGTATAGACAACGTCGTAACCGCCGTCGATCCAGTGCCCGACCAGCTGCTCCACCAAATCAGGCGGGTGCTGCCCATCGCCGTCCATGAACAGCACGGCGCCGCGTCGGGCATGGTCCAGTCCCGCCATCAACGCGGCTTCTTTGCCGAAATTGCGTGACAGCGACACCACTTGAACGTCGAGCGCCTCGGCCGCGAGTCCGCGGGCAATCGCGAGCGTCGCGTCGGCGCTGCCGTCGTCGACGTACACCACCTCGCAGGCGAGGCCGTAGCGCTTGGTCAACGTTTTGGCCAGGGAGCTTAGCCGCTCGTGCAGAAAGGCCAGCCCGGCGGCCTCGTTATACAAGGGTACGACGATCGACAGCCCCTGTGCCGCGGCCGTGGCGGCCGTGGTTGACAGGCCAGAAACATCGCTACCCAGCATCATCGATCAGGTTCCAACTATCCTGGAAAACATCATACGGCAACCGCCGCGCGTTGTCGTGTCAGCGCGGCAGCGGAGCTTGCGCCTCACTGCCGCAAGAATGCCTCAAGTTTAGCGAACAGCGGATTTTCGCGGTCCAGCACGTAGTCGAGCGACGCCACGGATACGGTGTCGGCGCCATGCGCGCGCAAAAAACTGGCGAGCGCGTAAAGCTGCGCCGGTGGGCAGTGCAGCGTCACCATTCCCGAGGACGTCGGTCCGCCAAACGGCGACACCACGCCGAACCGGTTGTGGGCCTCCGCCAGCAGCGCGGCTTCACACCCGCTAAAGCGGGTGCGGACTTCGCGGTACTTGCTGGCGCGCGCCCGGGCCGCGATGTGATCCAGGATGACGCGCGCAGTCTCGCGTGCCTCGCCCGACCAGTCGGCGTCCTTTGATGCCACGAGGTTGGCCTGGCTGCGCAGGATGACGCCGTCGTCGAGCACCTTGAGGCCATTGGCGGCAAGCGTGGCGCCGGTGGTGGTGATATCGACGATCATTTCCGCCGTTCCAGCCGCTGGCGCCCCCTCCGTCGCGCCGGCGCTTTCGACGATACGGTAGTCGACGACCCCATGGGAAGCGAAGAATGTCCGGGTCAGATTGATGTATTTGGTCGCGATCCGCATTCGCCGGTTGTGCTGGGCGCGGAAGCCGGTGGTGACATCGTCGAGATCAGCCATGGTCCGGACGTCGATCCAGGCCTGCGGCACCGCAACCACGACATTGGTGCTGCCAAAGCCGAGGCCGTCGATCAGCGCGACGCGCTGGTCGGCGTCGGCGATGCTCTCACGCACCAGGTCTTCGCCGGTGACGCCGAGATGGACCGTCCCGCGCGCCAGCTGCAAGGCGATCTCGCTGGCCGAGAGGTAGGCAATTTCGACGTTGTCGAGCCCAGAGATGGTGCCGCGATAATCGCGGGCGCCGCGCGGCTTTGCCAATGCCAGTCCGGCACGCGTGAAGAAGGCTTCGGCGTTCTCCTGCAGGCGGCCCTTTGAAGGAACAGCGACAACGAATGGCGTCGTCATGACTGGCCCTCGCTGGAATCCCTTGCGACGGGCTGGCAGCCGAGTTCGGTCAGGGTTTCGACCCAGACCGAAAACCCCACCGCGGGGATGGGGCTGCGGGCGCCCAGCTGAGTCATCAGCCCGTCATAGCGCCCGCCCGCCACCAGTGGCTCGAACCCGTCGCCCCGGCGGTGCAGTTCGAATTCGAAGCCGGTGTAATAGTCGAGGCCACGCCCGAACGAGGTGGAAAAGCGCGTCGAACTTATATCAATGCCGCGCGCGGCCATGAAGCCGACGCGGCTTTCGAACTGATCGATCGCCGCTGCTATATCGAGTTTTGCATCATTGGCTAGCGCCCTCAGCCGCACGATCGCCTCGTCTGGATCGCCCGCGATCGCGAGGAACCGCTTGATCAGATCGAGCGCATCGCGCGGCAGGGCGCCTCCCTTGAGGGTTGACTGTTCGAGGAAGCGGTCGGCGATCTCCGCAACCGAGCGGCCGCCGACATTGGTCGCGCCCGCAATGGACATCAGATCGGTCACCAGCGCCAGCGCGGCCTTGCGGTCGGAGCCCGCGAGCGCGGCGAGTACGCCTTCATATTCGTTGCGGCTGGATCCGGTCGCCAGTGTCAGCCGCTCGAGATCCTGCTTCAGGCTGATCTTGCGGTTGAAATCCTTGATCAGCCGGCGCCGCCACACCGGGTACAGATCGAGCGCATCGATCAGCGCCGTGTACAGCGCGACGTCGCCGGTGCGAATTTCGACATCAGTCAAGCCGAATGCGGCGGTCGCCTCGATCGCCAGCGCGAGCATTTCGGCATCGGCCGCGGCGCTGTCATGCCGCCCGAAGGATTCGATGCCGGCCTGCAGGAATTCGCTCGGCCGGCCGCCGCGATACCGGAACACTGGGCCGAGATAGCTGAACCCGGCGGGCTGACCGGCACGGCCGGAGGTGAGGTAATCCCGCGCCACCGGGATGGTCAGATCAGGACGCAGGCAGAGTTCCTCGCCGCCGGCATCGGTGGTCAAATACAGGCTTTTCCGGATGTCCTCGCCGGAGAGATCCAGAAACGGCTCGGCGGGCTGCAGGATTGCCGGCTCGGCCCTGGCGTAGCCGGCCTGGGCGAACGACTGCAGCAGCGCATCCGCCCATCTGGCTGATCCGGTCGCAAGAGGGGCGGCGGTTGGCATCATCTCGAAGTCCAATTATCCCCGCAGACGTAGCAGGCGCAGCCCCTTAGCATGGTCGCCTCCCGGTTTCGACTGGCATCACCCAAGTGGCTTAACACGTGGCCAAAGGGATCGGCCGCGACGGCAACTTATCCGGGCAGATCGGTACCGGTCCAGTCGCCGAGCATCGCCTGCACCAGCGCGAGCGCGGCCACTGCCGCGGTGTCGGCGCGCAGGATCCGGGGCCCGAGCGAAAGCCTCAAGATGCGCGGCTGTCGCAGCAGGACCGCGCGCTCTTCCTCGGCAAACCCGCCTTCGCAGCCGACCAGGACATCGATCCCGCTATGAACCGGCAGTTCACCCCGCAGTGCATGCAGGGGATTTGTGGCAGCTACAGCCTCGTCGCAGAAAACCAGCAGGCGCCGCCCGTCGCGCTGGCTCAAATAGTGATCGAGTGCGACCGGCTCAATCACCGCCGCCAGGCTGAGTATTCCGCACTGCTCGGCAGCCTCGATGACGTTGGCGCGCATCCGCTCGCTATTTACCCTCGATACCTGGGTGAAACGGGTCACAACCGGCCGCAGGGATGAGGCGCCCATCTCGACCGCTTTCTGCACCATGTAGTCGAGCCTTGCATGTTTCAGCGGCGCAAAGACATAAGCCAGATCGGGCAGGCGATCCTGTGGCCGGGTCCGAGCAACGATGGTGAGATTGTCCGGTCGTTTGCGGCCAGCGACCTGCGCCTGCCATTCGCCGTCGCGTCCATTGAACACCAGGACCGTATCGCCCGCGGCAAGCCGCATGACATTGCCGATATAGTTGCTTTGGCTGGGCTCAAGCGCAACTGATTCGCCCGGCACCAGTGCGGCGTCGACAAACAGCCGGGGTTTGCGAAAATCGAGTTGAGGCATGGCCGATGTTTCCAATTCTGGCCGCTTTTTAGCCCAATGGGTTGGAATTTACGCAATTATTACCCTTCCAAGCGGCTTTACGCCGCGCTGTTGCCAAATTCCCAGGGTCGTATGATGGCGGCAGGAATAGCAAAGAGCCCTATAAAGACCCATCGGAAGCCCAGCTTCTTTCGGGAAGACGTTGAGGGGGCGTTGGACGTTGCCGGAGAGACAACCTTGATGATCCGTCGCCTGCTTCTGCTGCTTGGCGTAGCCGCCTTCGCTGTCCCCGGCGGTGGGGCCCTTGCTCAAGGCGCCTTTCCCGCGCCGCTGCCCGGTCAAGCCCGGCTCGCCAACGACCCCGCATTTCCGCCGGTGAACGGCGCAGCCCCGTCTGCGTCCATCGGTGCCCCTCGCGCATCGTTTCCGCTCAACGGCGCCGCACCTTTCGCCGGCGCTGGCTTCCAGCCTGCGCCAGCGGCCGGCCCCCAGGCAGGTCCCGATGACCAATGCATGAAGGCATTCCTTCCCTTGCGTGACGACACTGAAAAGCGCGGCAAGATGATCAAGACTGCCAGCGAACATCACGCCACTCCGCAAGAAGCCTGCAAGCTGTTCGGGAATTTCGTCCAGGCCGAGATCAAGATGATCAAATATGTCGAAAGCCACGCCACGAAGTGCGGAATTCCGCCGAATGTGGCGGAGCAGATGAAAGCCAGCCACAAGGCTGCCGAGAGCACGCAGCAGAAAGTCTGCGCGATCGCAGAGCAGCAGCAGAAGGGGCCGCCCGGCCCGAGCCTGAGCGAGGTGCTGGGCTCCTCGGCAGCGCTCCCGGAGGCGACCGCCAAGAAGAAGGGCGGCAGCACATTCGATACCCTGAACGGCAACGTCCTGACGCGATGACCGGCGCCGCCGATTTGAAATTCCTGGCCCGGATGCCGCAACCCGGCGCCGCACAACGCTGCGTCGCAATGGATCGCGAACCGCGGAAACCGGGTACTGGCACCCGATGAGGGGCGCCGCTGCCCGTGTTGCTGATGCCACCGGCAATTGGGTCGACACCCGGGCCCCGCAATGGTCGCGGCCCTATCTGCGGCTTTCCCGCCTTGACCGGCCGATCGGATCCTGGCTGCTTTTGTTGCCGTGCTGGTGGTCGGCAGCATTGGCCACTGGCGTCACCAGGGACATCGGACCATTGCCTCTCATCCTGGCGCTGTTCTTCACCGGTGCGTTTGTCATGCGCGGCGCCGGTTGCACCTGGAATGACATCACCGATCGCGATCTCGACGCGCGGGTCGAACGGACGCGGTCGCGGCCAATTCCTTCAGGGCAGGTCAGCGTGCCGCGGGCGTCAGTCTTCCTCGTCGTACAGTGCTTGATCGGATTGGCGGTGCTGCTGCAATTCAACCGCTTTGCAGTGGCGACTGGGATCGCCTCGCTTGTCATCGTTGCGGTTTATCCCTTCATGAAGCGGATTACCTGGTGGCCGCAGATCGTGCTGGGGCTCGCGTTCTCCTGGGGCGCGCTGATGGGATTTGCAGTGCTGCTCGGGCGCATCGATGCGACCGCGCTTTTGCTCTACGCCGGCTCGATCGCCTGGGTGATCGGCTATGACACGATCTATGCCCATCAGGACGCCGAGGATGACGCGCTGATCGGAATCAAATCGACCGCGCTCTTGTTCGGGGCGCGCACCTATCGGGCGCTAATGGTGTTTTACGCGGCGGCGGTGGTCTTGATCGGGGCGGCGCTCGCGCTTGCCGGCGCCGGCTTCCCGGCATGGATCGGGCTTGCCGTGTTCGCGGCGCATCTCGGCTGGCAGATCCGGCGGCTCCAGATCGGCGATCCCAGATTGTGCCTGCGCATCTTCAAGTCCAACCGCGATGCGGGCTTGTTGCTGTTTGTCGGATTGCTTGCGGATGCGCTGATGCGGGCGGCCTGACCTGGCTGCCGGCGGAAACTATATTTCCTGTGCACTGACCGTACTTACACGGAATTGCTATCGGCGCAATGAGGCCGAGCGGGCGGGCGAAGGGCTCGCCCAGCAGCCGATTCGAAATCAGTCCCGCGCGATGATCTCGTGCTCGCCACGGTGAACTTCCGCTGGATTAAGCGGGTCGCCGCGGCGGCGGCGTACCAGGAATTTCGGGCGCCGTGCCCGGATTGCATTCTGACGGCG
>NZ_JBEKXH010000328.1:0-7230 GCF_049512235.1 Bradyrhizobium sp. | reverse complement strand
GTTCGCTGATCGCCGAAGCCGGCATTGGCGCTGACGAGATAGCGGGTATCGGCGTCGCCGGAATGTTGCCCGCTTTGGTCTTGCTTGACGATCGGGACCGTCTATTGCGCCGAAGCATTCAGCAGAGCGACGGACGCTGCGCGATCGAGGTTGAGGAACTCCGCGCGGAGATCGATCAGGAGGCCTTCGTCCGCGTCGCCGGCAACGGCGTCAATCAGCAGCTGATTGCCTGCAAATTGCGTTGGATCGAGAAACATGAGCCCGGCATCTTCAAGCGCATCGCAACGGTGTTCGGCTCTTATGACTACATCAACTTTCGACTTACCGGCGAACGGCGGATCGAGCAGAACTGGGCGCTGGAGGCGGGCATCGTCGATCTTGCCGACCACGGGGTTTCCGACGCGCTTACGGCGCACGCGCATTTGCCGCCGCGGGCTTTTCCCGGCAAGGCAAAGTCCCACGATATCATCGGCCGTGTCAGCGCGGTCGCGGCGGTCCAGACGGGGTTGCCGGCCGGAGCGCCGGTCGTCGCCGGCGCCGCTGATTTTATCGCATCGGCGCTGGTGTCGGGTCTTGTCAGACCGGGCGACGCGTTGCTGAAGTTCGGCGGCTCAATCGACATTCTCGCGATCAGTGAACGGCCCAAGCCCGATTCCCGGATGTTTCTGGACTATCACCTGGTGCCCGGCCTCTATGTTCCCAACGGCTGCATGTCGACAGGCGGTTCGGCGCTGAATTGGTTCGCTGCAAATTTTGCCCGCGGGGAAGCGGCCGCGGCTCGCGCCGCCGGCCTCACGATACATCAGTATCTCGACCGGCTGGCCGGCTCGGTGTCGCCCGGGGCGGACGGGGTTGCGGTTGTGCCGTACTTTCTGGGTGAGAAGACACCGATCCACCACCCGTTGGCGCGAGGCGCGATCACCGGCCTCAGCCTCAATCATGAACTGAGCCATTTGTGGCGAGCATTGCTCGAATCCTACGCTTACGCGATCGCGCATCATGTCGAGGTCTTTGCCGACATGGGCGTCGCTCTTTCGCACTTCCGCGCTTCGGACGGCGGCGCCAGCAGCCGGCTTTGGATGCAGATTGTCGCCGATGTCTTGCAGCAGCCGATCCAGCTGCCGGTTGGACATCCCGGGTCCTGTCTCGGCGCCGCCTGGACGGCGGCGATCGGAATTGACGCGACCGGCGATTGGGGCGGGGTCGACCGATTTGTCGGTCGGGGCGACTTGATCAGACCGAACCTGAACCATGCCTCGCTTTATCTGGACGGCTACAGCGCGTTTCGCGAGACCTATCGTCGACTGAACGACGGCGAAAGATCGGGGACGGCGTGATGATCCCTGCGATCGCTTGGGATATCGATGCAACGCTGATCGACAGCGAGCCGCTGCGTCACGTGGCCGTGGTCGAACTTCCTCGATCGCTGATCGCAAACCCCGGAATTTCGAGATCACGAGGATAGCTAACGATGGTCTACAGAATCGATCCCGAAAACGACCGGCAATTCATCGAAGAATTCAGGTTAAATCCCATTGCAGCGCACAGCCCAGGCCTCATGCGCGTGCTCGCGGTGATGAGAGTTGACCCCACCGGCAATCAGACCATCCTGGTCTGCCGGAAGCCCTTCGCCGAATGGGTGCTCGCGAACATGCCGGCACGACGCGCCGATCCGATCGTCATGGAGACCGGGCAGGTATTCACCAGCCGCGAAGAGGCCGAATGGGCGGTGTTTTGCCGCCGCTGGCGCCTTTTGACCGGAGAGAGCATCAATCGTCCGTTTCGCGACTGAAGCGGACCGCCAGTTGTTTCGAGAGGCACGGACATGCTTAGGATTACCGGCTATCCCGACCGATATTCGGTGGCACCCGGGGAGAAAATCGACTTCAAGATTTCCCTTGAGGAGGGAGACTCTTTTGACGCGCGCATTGTTCGCGTCGTGCACGGCGATTGCAATCCGGACGGTCCGGGCCTGAAATTCCGCCACATCCCCACCGCGCTTGACGGCAGACACCCCGGACGACCGCAACGGGTCGACGCCGGATCCTATATGGTCGTTGAGGCGGCGCCGCCTCTTCTGGGCGGTCCCTTTACATTCCTGGCGAAAATCTGGCCGACGCTTCCGATGGGAGGCGAGCGGACCATTCTCGCTCAGTGGGATGCGATCGAGCAGCGGGGCTTCAGGATTGGCATTGCTCCCGATGGCAGCCTTGCGCTCGTGGTCGGCTGTGAACCGGGTGCGTCACGGACCCTGACCTCCGGCAAAGCCATGCAGCCAAGGCAATGGTATGCCATCGCGGTGTCTTTTGATCCGGCGAGCGGGGGTGCTGCGCTCAGCCAGCAGCCGTTGCAGAGATATGCTCATGTCGATGACGGCGCGAACGCGGATTTTCGGGTCGCGTTGGCGCCGCCGGCGCTGGCGACACCGATTTTTTTGGCGGGATGTCCGGAGCCCGGTGGCCGGGTCGGCTTGCATTTCGACGGCAAGATCGAGGCGCCCATGGTGCTCGCCGGGGTTCACCCCGCTTCATCGCACGATCAATTCAACCAAAACCCGCTGCCTCTGGAACTGGCAAACGCGGTTATCGCCCGCTGGGACTTTTCACGGGAGATGGAAAGCGAGCGTTGTGTCGATGTCGGACCATTCGGGCATCACGGACGCCTGGTGCATCTGCCGGCTCGCGCGATGAAGGGCTCGAGATGGACCGGCGATGAACACGACTGGCGACGCAAGCCGGAGCATTACAATGCGATCCACTTCCATCACGACGACGTCTATGACGCGGGTTGGGAGACGAGCGTCAGCGTCAGGCTGCCCGAGGATATCAGGAGCGGACCCTATGCGCTGCACATCAGTTGCGGAACGAGCGACGAAAGCGCCACGCGCGAGGATTACCTCGCGTTCTTCGTTCGTCCGCCGCGCCATCGGCGCGATCGCAGCGGAAGACCGAAAGTTGCTTTCCTTGCACCGACCGCTTCCTACATCGCCTATGCCAATCATGGCGAACACATCACCGCGCGGGGCGCGGAATTGCAGATGAACCGCTTGTTGCCGTTCGGGCATTCCGATCTGTATCTGTACGATCATCCCGAACTCGGCGGTTCCTTGTACGACTCTCACGCCGACGGATCGGGGGTCTGTTATTCCAGCCGTTTGCGTCCGGTGCTGAACTTTTCGGCCCGCTATCACTCCTGGCTCGGCGGCCATGGGTCGGCGCTCTACCAATACAACGCCGACACTCACCTGTTCGACTGGCTCGATCACAAAGCCGTCGACTACGATGTGATCACGGATGAGGATCTGCACGAGGAGGGCTTCGGCCTGATCCAGGACTACCGCGTCATATTGACGGGGACCCATCCCGAATATCATTCGACCGCGATGTGGGACGCGATGAAGTCCTGGGTAGATCGCGGCGGTCGGCTGATGTATCTGGGCGGCAATGGCTGGTACTGGCGCGTTGCGTTTCACAGGACGTTGCCTGGCGTGGTCGAAGTTCGACGCGCGGAAGACGGCATTCGCACCTGGGCAGCGGAGCCCGGAGAATATTTTCAGTCGTTCAACGGGGAATTAGGCGGGCTTTGGCGGCGCATCGGGCGCGCGCCCAACGTGATCTGTGGCGTAGGATTCATCGCGCAGGGCTTCGATGTCAGCGGCTATTATCGACGCGCGCCCGATGCCGACAATCCGCGCGCCGCGTTCATTTTTGAGGGCGTCAGCGATGAAATCATCGGCAATTTCGGGCTGATCGGCGGAGGAGCGGCCGGGATCGAGATGGATTGCATTACGACCCAGCTTGGCTCTCCGCCCAACATGCTGCGACTTGCCTCGTCCGAGGGCCATTCGCCGATGATGATGCTCGTCAATGAGGAGTTCGGCGTGGTTCCGCCCAACCTGGGCGCGGACGTCAATCCGCGCGTCAAGGCGGATCTTGCGTTCGGCGAAACGCCCTCGCGCGGCGCATTGTTCTGCACATCGTCGATTGCATGGTGCGGCTCCCTGTCTCACAACAACTACGATAATAATGTGTCGCGAATTACCTGGAATGTCCTGAATAGATTTCTGCAGCAGGCTCCGTTCGAAACCTAGTCGATTGCGAAAGCCCGGGCGCATCGCGCCGCGCGGCGCGAGGCCATCTTTGGACGTTGGTGGTGCTCAAAACAGGCTCGTCATGGCCGCGATCTGGATCGCAGAGACAGAGACCTTCTCCAGGCCGCGATCAGCGCGCGGCCATAGTGCCTTCTGCCTCAGCCGTCAGCGCCAACACCGACACCGCAACGATGCGCTCGATGATCCCCTCGACATCATCGAGGTCGCACCTGCCCTCCGACAGTTTCGTCAGCCGCTCGCTGTCGCGGATGGTCTGGTGCGCCATGGCGAGCGCGAAATGCAGGCCCCAATAGAGATCGGCCTCGCCGCGATCGGGCAGCGCGCGCCGCATCGCGGCGGCGAACTTTTTCAAGTGATCGATTTCGCGGTTCTTGATGCGGCGGATCGGGGCGACCGTCTCGATCGAGGCCCGGATCATGAAACGCGCCGCGGTCGAACGCTCGCGTTCGGGGCCAAGGCAGCCGCGCAGCGGCGGCCCGACCAGCGCGCGCAGGATGGCGCCGATCCCGGCGCGGCCGCCGCCTTCCTGTTCGGCCCGCTTCAATGCGTTGAGCCGCTCGCGGTTGGTGGCAAGGCTGCGGGTGACGAACAGTTCGGCGATCAACTCGTCCTTGGAGCCGAAATGATAATTCACCGCCGCGAGGTTGACGCCCGCCGCGGCGACGATGTCGCGCAGCGTGACGTCGCCAAAACCGCTGTTGGCATAAAGCCGCTCGGCGGCATCGAGGATGGCGCTGCGGGTCAGGTCCGACGGCATGTCATGGCGCCCTGCGGCGAGAGCATTGCATTTCAAACAGTTGTATGAAACAATCGTTTGAGAGCGGGAAAATGTCAATGCGCTGTTCGGGCGAGGTCATCCGGCCAGCCTTCCGCCGCCGCCGCTGGCATCCGCGGCAAGATTGGTCTTGCGGCGAAGCGGCAGCGGGGAGACAGTGCCGGCAAAGGTTGCAAAACAGGGAACCAAGAGGAACGCCCCATGGACTTCAACATGTCTGATCGTCAGCGCGAATGGCTCAACCGGGTGCAGTCGTTCATGAACAAGCATGTCCGGCCCGCCGTGCCGGTCTACCGCCAGCAGGACGAGGCCGGCGAGCGTTGGAAGGTGCTGCCGATCGTCGAGGAACTGAAGGAAAAGGCGCGGGCCGAAGGGCTGTGGAACATGTTCATGCCGCCGTCGTCGCATGAAGACGACGAATTCCGCGGCGCGGGATTGAGCAATCTGGAATATGCGCCACTGGCCGAGGAGATGGGCCATATCGGCTGGGCGTCGGAGGTGTTCAACTGTTCCGCACCCGATACCGGCAACATGGAAGTGCTGATGCGCTATGGCAGCAAGGAGCACAAGCGGAAGTGGCTGCGGCCCTTGATGGACGGCAAGATCCGCTCCGCCTTCCTGATGACCGAGCCCGCGGTGGCCTCTTCGGACGCCACCAACATCGAGACCAGCATTGTGCGCGACGGCGATCATTACGTCATCAACGGCCGCAAATGGTGGTCGTCGGGCGTCGGCGATCCCCGCTGCAAAATCGCGATCGTGATGGGCAAGACCGATCCGAGCCTGCCGCGCCACCAGCAGCAGTCGCAGATCCTGGTGCCGCTCGACACGCCCGGCATCACCGTGGAAAAAATGCTGCCGGTATTCGGTTTCGACGACGCGCCGCACGGCCACGCCCAGGTGCTGATGGAGAATGTCCGCGTTCCCTCAAGCAATATGCTGCTCGGCGAGGGCAAGGGCTTTGAGATCGCGCAGGGAAGGCTCGGTCCCGGCCGCATCCATCATTGCATGCGCACCATCGGCAAGGCCGAGGAAGCGCTGGAGAAGATGGTCAAACGGCTGTCGTCGCGCACCGCCTTCGGCAAGAAGATCATCGAGTATTCGATCTGGGAGCAGCGCATCGCCGAAGCCCGCACCGACATCGAGATGAACCGTCTGCTGTGCCTGAAGGCCGCCGACATGATGGACAAGGTCGGCAACAAGAGCGCGCAGCTCGAAATCGCCATGATCAAGGTGGCGGCACCCAACATGGCGCTGAAGATCATCGACAACGCCATTCAGGCCTATGGCGCCGCCGGCGTCTCCGACGATGCCGGCCTCGCCCGTGACTATGCCTCGATGCGCACGATGCGGCTCGCCGACGGCCCGGACGAGGTCCATAACCGCGCCATTGCCAGACTTGAACTTCGGAAGTATGCAAACGCTCCCACTACGCACTAAAGGGAGCTTGCCTCTGGCGCTCCCTTCAAGAAATTCAAGGGAGCGTCACCGTGGCCGAGGGCGTCAGGAAAGACGAGGAATATTCGGGCACCAGGCCCGTCGAGGAGCGGCATCGGATCGACGAGGTCAGGCTCGACGGCTGGATGCGCGAACACGTCGAGGACTACCAGGGACCTCTCGGCGTCCTGCAATTCAAGGGCGGTCAGTCGAACCCGACCTACCGGCTCGATACGCCCTCTCGATCCTATGTGATGCGGCGAAAACCGTTCGGCAAATTGCTGCCGTCGGCGCATGCGGTCGACCGCGAATTCCGCGTTATCGCCGCGCTCGGCAAACAGGGTTTTCCGGTCGCAAAAGCCTATGCGCTGTGCACCGACGATGCGGTGATCGGGGCGGCCTTCTACATCATGTCGATGGAAGAGGGCCGGGTGTTCTGGGATCCGACGCTGCCGAGCCAGACGCCGCAGGCGCGGCACGCCATTTTTACCAGCAAGATCGAGACGCTGGCGCGGCTGCATCAATATGATCCGGTAGCGATCGGGCTCGGCGAATTCGGCAAGCCGGGCAATTATTTCGCGCGCCAGGTCGATCGCTGGACCAAGCAGTACCGCGCCTCCGAAGCCGAACACATTCCGGAAATGGAAAGACTGATCGAGTGGCTGCCGCGCACCGTGCCGGAGCAGAAGCGGGTTTCGATCGTGCACGGCGACTACCGCCTCGACAACATGATCTTCCATGCCACCGAGCCGCGGGTGGTCGCGGTGCTGGACTGGGAATTGTCGACGCTCGGCGATCCCATGGCCGATTTCACTTATCTGTTGATGCAATGGACCATGCCGGGTCTCGCCAATGCCGACCTTGGGGCGTTGAACATTCCGACGCTGGAACAAGCCGCGAAGATCTA
>NZ_JBEKXH010000327.1:0-7995 GCF_049512235.1 Bradyrhizobium sp. | reverse complement strand
AGATTTTCGAGTGCCAGATAGCTTGGACCTTGCTTCGTCACGGACATGCGCGACCAATCGCACGGCCGAATAAACGGCAGCGCGGCGGCGGCTTTCGCGACGATATGCGAGCGCAGGCTCCTGAAACTGTTCGAGGCGCTCCGACCTCTATGTCGAGTTGCCCGAGCGGCCCAAGGATCGGCCGTTCCTGATGCCGATCGAAGGCGTCCAGTCGATCGCGGGCCGCGGCACGGTGGTGACCGGGCTGATCGAGCGCGGCACCATCAAGCTCGGTGACGAGGTCGAGATCGTAGGCCTCGGCGAGACCCGCAAGTCGGTGGTGACCAGCATCGAGACCTACCGGAAGATCCTCGCGCAGGGGGAGGCCGGCGACAATGTCGGCTGCCTGCTGCGCGGGATCGACAAGGATGCGGTGCAGCGGGGCCAGGTGCTGTCGAGGCCGGGCGCCGCGAAGCCGCACCGGGCCTTCCGGGCGGAAGTGTACGTGCTGACGAAGGACGAGGGCGGGCGTCACACGCCCTTCTTCGGGAACTATCGTCCGCAGTTCTACTTCCGCACCGCCGACGTCACCGGCACCGTCCAACTCGGAAACGGCGTCGAGATGGTGATGCCGGGCGACAATGCCGAGCTCGGAATCGAGCTCAGCAAGGCGATCGCGCTGGAAGAGCGGGCGCGCTTTGCGATCCGCGAAGGCAACCGCACCGTCGGTGCCGGCATCGTGGCCGTCACGGAGTGATCGCCGGCTGCATCAGCACCAGCGGCGGCTTCGGCTTCGGCGGCCGCGCCACGCCCGGTGCGGGCCGAACCTCGATCGGCGGCGGCAGCGGCGCCACCTGCTGGCTCACCACGGGAGCATTGGCACCGGGCGGCGCAAGCGGCGGACGCGGCAGGAAGACCTTTGACTTCGAGGGCGGCCGGCGCGGATCGGGGCCGGGAAGCCGTGGCTCGGAGAACGGCTGATCCGGGACGATCGCGCTCGGCGCCGCGGCGGGAGGCTCCGCGCCTGCAGGCGGTGGAACAGATGCCGGCAAGGCCGGCGGCGGCTCGCCGCGCTCGATCGCATCCAGCCGGCGGGTTTCGCGATCGATCGTCCTCACCGCCAGCCATGTCGACAGCGACGTAACATCGACGATGCGATTGAGCGCATCGGGCGGACCCGCCGCAAACAGCTGAATTTCCGGACGGCTGGTCCCGGTTCCCGCCGTGGTCGAAGCCAGGCTGGCGCGAATATCGGCCTGGTCGGCCGGAAAATCAAATCCGCCGGACACGACGGCGCGGGCGCCGTCGGCGTCGAGCGATGTCGCGCTGATGCGAAGCCGGCCATCCCTGATCGTGAATGGAATCTGCGCCGACTTGACCGAGAGCGCGCCTGAGGACAGCACCGCTTCGACGATCTGCCGCAACCTCGTGTCATCGGTGGCCAGGCCGCGGTCGCTGGCGCGGATCGCAGCGTCGAAGGCCCTGGCATCGAGGCCGGCGATCTCGGCGCCTTCCAGCGTCACGGTTCCATTGCCCGACAACGCCCCGGTCAGCGCCTGCGCGCTGCGGCCCTGGCTTGAAAGCGTCATCTGCATCGACACATGGCCGGCGAGCAACGCCAGTGCGCGATAGCGCAGCGCCGTGCCATCGACCCCGGTGAGCTGGAGGTGCGCATTCAGCGTCATTCCGTTCGCGCCTTGCCGGGCATCGATATCAGCGGTCGCTTCGCCGCCGCCGATCCTTCCCTTGATGGCGTCGAACGTCAGCGATTGGCCGTCGCTTTTGACGGTGCCGCTCACCGGACGCAATTCGCCACCGCCCGGCAGCGAACCGTGCAACGCCTGGAACGCGACATGGCCGCGCCATCCGTTCAACAATCCCGAACCGAGCGGCTCCGCCGCATCGCGCCCCGCAGCACCAATGGCGAGCGCGAAGGCCGGCGCGAGATCGAGCCCGTCCATGCCGACCTCGCCCTCGATGGTGCTGTCCTGGCCGAGCGTCAATGCGATGTGCCCGCGCAGCCGCGACCCCGATGTCGCGCCGTCCAGATCATCGAAACTCAGCCTGTTGCCCAAAAGCGAAACCCGCGACGCAAGGCTGATGTCCCGCACCAGCCCATCGGCAGGCTTGAGATCGAACAGCGGCGCAAGACTGACATGGCGAACTTTCAGATCGACGCTGGCCTTGGGCTCGGCGGCCCAGGGTTCGGCGGTGCCCTGGGCCTCGGCATCCACGCCGGTTCCGGACATCCTGGCTTGCAGCTGCAATGGCGTCCGCCACGCGCCGGTGATCGACCCTTCAAACTGCGCCGCGCCCTCGCCGACCGCGACCGCCCGATCGAGCCCCAGCAACACCACCAACGCACGGCCGCGCTCGGCGGATAGCCTGGTTTCAATGCCGACACTGCTGCGCCGAAGCGTCTCGAGATCGAAGCCGCGCAGGGCCGCGGCATCAGGGGTCGCGGTGACCTTGACGACGCCCTTGAACTGCGGCGCGTCAAAGTCGAGAACGGCGCGCGCGCTGGCCTGATCGGCGCGCGCGGCATTCTTGCCGACGTCGAGCGTCAGTTTCAGGGCCGCTTGTCCCTGGCCTATCCCCATCGCATTAAGCCGTGACGCCAGCGCCGGCGCCACCGGCTCGATCATGCCGGTGATCTGGCTCAAGGATGCCGCGCTTGAATTCAGCGCCAGTTTGCCGGTGGCGTTGGCGCGGTCGAAATTTCCGGCGCCGTCCACCATCACGCCGCCGGCCTCGCCAACCCTCAGTTGATCGAGCGAGATCGTCTTCGGACCGTAGCCGAGCTTGGCCTTGAACGGATGCAAATCCTGACCTGCGGAAGTGGCGCGGCCAATATCCAGCGACAACTGCGCCTCATCGGGCCACTCGGCCTGTGGACCGGCCAGCGCGCGCGCGAATGAGCATGCGGCATCGAGATCGAGATGTTCGGCCCTGAACTCGGCTTCGAGGCGGGAACCGCCGCCTGCCGGCCGATCCGCAAGCGCAACCCGTCCTTCGACGGCACCGCCATCGATCTCGGCGCGCAGGGCTTCGATGGCAAGGCGGTTTGCGGTCACGCTGACCACGCCGCGCAAGCGCAGCGGCTTCTCGCTGTGGTAGGTGATCTCGCCCCGGCCCTGCAGCCACGCCGCCAGCACATCCGGGTCCGTCGATTCGACGTCGAGCACGCCTTTGAAGCCGCCTGACGGACTTGCTTGCGCGTTGGTGCCGTTGAAGTCGATATGGGTGGCGCCGGGTGCGCGAAAATCCAGGAGGTCGACGGTCCAGGATCTGGCGTCGGAATGCAGATCGGCGGCGAGATTCTGCAACGGACGCCCGCCCAGCATGATCTGCTCGGAATTGAACTCGATCTGCGCTGCTATCGGCGGCAGCGGAATTCTTCCGATCATCGCCCGCAGCCCCGGCAGCAGGCGGATCGGCTCCGCGGCGCTGTCGTCGCTGGTGACAAACTTGTCGGCGTCGAGCTGACGCGCCGACAGCACGGCATGAAGCAGCGGCGCCAAACCAAAGCGAATGTCGGCCTGACCGGCGAATTTCAGCGCGCTCTCCTCGGTGCCGTAGCTGGCCTCGAGCTGCTCCAGTTTCGCCGCGGCCGGATCGGCCCGGACCCTGGCCGATATCCGCCATGGCGGCGGCGCCTCGCCGCCCTTGCCTGCCGTCTTCGGCCCGGCATTGGCAGCCAGCACCATCGCGCCTTCGAAGCGCGGGGCGCGCGCCTCGAAGCTCAGCACGCCATCGAGATCGGCGGAGATGGCGCGGACGCCGGGATCGATGTTGAGATGAAGCCGGGTGCCGCGGCCATCCGCGCTTTGGCCGGACGATACCCGAAACGGGTAACGCGTGCCCGACAGCATGAAATTGCCGTCGCCGCGTATCGATCCGGCCAGCGAACGGACATCGCCGCTGAAGGCGATTTCGGTGAGTTCAAGCGTGCTGCGGCTCGCGGCGTCATGCAGCGCGACCCGTCCGGTCAGGTTCAGCCGGTCGATCGCCAGCGTTCCCAGGCTCGGCGTTCCACTCGATGCCGGCCAATCGATCCTGCCTTTGGCATCGAGGCCGAGATCGAGGGCCATGCCTTCGATCGAAAGCTCGTTGGCGCGCCATTCGCCGCGCATCAGCGCGCCCAGGCTGAACTCGACGTCGAGCTTGTCGGCGCGGACCTTGCCGAGATCGTTGGGGCCGCCGACCACCACCGAGCGCAGCCGCAGCGACGGCGTCGGCAACAGACGGGCATCGAGCGCTCCCCCGACACGCACCGGGGCCCCCAGCACCCTTGTGGCCTCGGCCTCGAATTGCGGCCGAAACTGATTCCAGTCGATGTAGTACGGCCCGATCAGCGCGGCCATCAGCGCGATGATAAAGGCAATCGCCAATCCGAGCAGCGTCGTCTGCACGGCGTCTCCCTCTGCACACGTTCCGGCGTGCTGGCCATTGGCGGCATGGCGCGGTCCATTCGCCGGCAATCCGCGATCGCGATGGTAACCGGCAGCTACTCACCCACCGCCGCGTGGAAAAACAACGCCGGATCAGCCCTCGTCATATATAGAGACAACTGTGGCGAAGTTACACTATTGTCGCGCGATAGCGAGGCGTCACCAGCTTGCGGGCAGTGTTTTGAGGCCGCGCAGCACGAAGGTCGGCCGCCACTGTGGATTGTCAGGCTGGTCGAGCCGCAGTTCCGGCAGGCGCCGCAGCAGGGTCGCGATCGCGACCTCCGCCTCGATCCGCGCCAGCTGGGCGCCGAGGCAATGGTGGATGCCGCCGCCAAAGGAAAGCGGACGGACATTGGGCCTGGTGATATCGAGACGATCCGGCCGGTCGGGATAAACGGCGGGATCGCGGTTGGCCGAGCCCAGAAGGCAGAGCACGCTTTCACCTTTCGGGATTTTCCTGCCGCCGAGATCGTCGATGTCCACAAGCGCCACCCGGCCGGTCAGCTGCACCGAGGAGTCGTAGCGCAGGAATTCCTCCACCGCGTTGCCGATGAGCGCGGGCTTGGCCTTGAGCAGCGCGAGCTGATCGGGATTGCGGTGCAACGCCAATAGTCCGTTTCCGATCAGATTGACGGTGGTCTCGTGACCTGCGCCGAACAGCAGAATGAGATTGGCGGTCAGTTCCTCGTTGGAAAGCTTGCTGCCGTCCTCCTCGGCCTGCAACAGCTGCGTCGTCAGGTCGTCACCGGGGTTCTTGCGCCTGATTTCGAACAGATGCTCGAAATACATCCTGGCCATGATCTGGCCGGCATTGCCCTGCTCGATTTCGGCCGGCGACAGCGGCACCGGCTCGAGCAGGCGTCCACCATCGCGCGAACCGGCGTAGAATGCCTCGCGATGTTCCGCGGGTATCCCAAGCATATCGCAGATGATCGTGACCGGCAGCCGGAACGCAAAATCCTCGATCAGGTCCATATGCCCCTGGCCGGAAATGCGATCGAGCGTCTGATCGACGACCTCCTGGATCCGCGGCCGCATGTCCTCGACCCGGCGCGCGGTGAACGCCTTCACCACCAGGGAGCGTAGGCGCGTGTGGTCGGGCGGGTCCTGATACAGCATCCAGTGGCGCATGCTGCGAAAGACCGGCTGCTCCAAGACCTCAGGTCGATAGCGCCGCTTGTTTCGTTCCACATAATCCTTGCCGAAGCGCTTGTCGCGCAGCACCGAGCTGACTTCCGCATGCCGGCTGGCGACGAACATGCCAAGCGGCGTGAGGTGCATGGGATCGGTGGTGCGCAGCCGCTCGTAATGCGGATAGGGATCGCGAATGAACTCCGGCGACAGCGGGTCGAACAGCGGCGCGGTGGTCGCGGTCTGAACGTGCTCGTTCATGGCATCCTCGAAAGCGGTTTCGCAACCCCGTTCACTGAGTTCATCGGGATCTCGTTGCAAGATCCCGACATGAAATTCACGGCCGGCAGATTGACGCTGACAATCCATCTTGGCGCTGTAAAGATAAATCGGGCGAGCTGTCGTGTCGCCGGACAATATGACGCAATTGATGGCAATATGGAGATGAAGAATCGCAACCGGGAGGATGAGGCCAGGGCCTTTGCTACCCAGCATCAAGGCCTTTGCTACCCGGAATATCGCAAACGTTTGCCACGGCGCCTGCCACAAGGCGTCGCGGTGCCGCCGCGCTGCTGAAAGCGCCGACGCTGTGTTGGCGGATCAGCCGGCGTGAACGACCAGCTTGTCCTCGGCAAAAAACTGCAGCGCGCCATAGCCTTCCATGTCGACCGCGTATCTGAGGTTGCCTTCGACCGTCGGGAACACGGCGATCACGGTGCCGGCATCATGGTTGCCGACCGCGTTGTCGACCTTTTCGCCAATCGCAAACTTTGCCATCGAGAACTCCTTTTGGAAGCATCGATGCAAGTATCGTGACAAATTGATTAAGATTTCCTGAGCACCGGCTCACAGCTATCGCTCGTCACGCCGGTGTGATCTGCCATGTTTAACAGGGCTATCGCCGACTGGAAGGCGCATCCCGGAATGACGCTGAGAGAGGGCGGTCACCCGCAGAACCACGGGCTTTGTCCAGCACCGCATGAAAATACGCATCGCGCTCGCGGTGAAAGAGCTGCTGGTGGGCACGGAACGCCGCCACCCTGCTCTCGACCTCCTGGCGCAATGCCCCCGGTGGAACCAATGACAGGCTCGTCATTCGCACGAGCTCGGCCGGACGTTCGACTTCCTGGGATTTTTTTACTTCGGATGTTTTGTCTGCTTCGGCTTTGTCGACGGGCGTGGAACTGCCGACGGTAGCTTCGGTCCGGGGCTGGTCCCGAACTTCCAACTCGAGTTTTGCCGCCCCGATCGACTGCACAAACGCCATGGTTTCCGAAATCAGGAGATCGCGCTCCTTTGCCCAATTCATCGCCCGCCCTCTTGCCCGGCTTTCATCTGAGCAAGAAACACCTGAGGGATCAAGTGGTGTTTCCGTATCGTACACCTTCTGATCCCCGGCCGAATTCTCCCGGGAAACTATAAATTCCAGAATTGCGGTGCGCACGTACCTTGGCGACGGCAGCGTCACTACCCCGATACGACCAGACGCGCTTGTGCAACTCCGACAGCACGCGATGGAAACGGAACGAGGAACCGCCGTTCGAGAATTTACCGCGCGGCGCCTTGCTCTTGATCGCGACACACGAGTTTCAGGCCCCGAACTCAATGACCGGTCACTCCGAGAACGCGAAGCGAACCTGGGATGAGGACCTTCCAACCGTCATTGCGAGGAGCTCTTGCGACGAAGCAATCCAGCTTTTCTTTCTGCGGCTGCGATGGATTGCTTCGCTCAATCGAGCGCGCGTTCGCGCGCCCGATTGGCTCGCAATGACGAGCCAAGATATGCACCCTATCAGCAAGCGCAGCCCGGATGAGCGGAGACAGGCGCCCGCCCTCGGCATCACGTCACGAGCTTGCCGATCCATGCCGATAGCGTCGCTGCGATCTCGTTCATCACATCGCGGTCATTCCGCCCGGAGCGCGCCGGGACGTGAAAGGCATGATCGGCCTCCTGCACCAGATGCAGCGACGCCGATGCCCCGAGGCGCTTGACGACAGGCTCCAGCAACTGCTGCTCCGCAAGCTTGTCGCGGGTGCCCTGAATAAAGAGCATCGGGAGACCGACGTCGGTGAGGTGCCTCGCCCGCGTATCGGATGGCTTGCCCGCCGGATGCAGGGGAAAGCCGAGAAAGGCCAGGCCGCGAACCCCGGCCAGCGGCGTGATGGCTTGCGCCTGCGACGTCATGCGGCCGCCGAACGATTTGCCGCCGGCGACCAGGACCAGGCCGGGGCAGCATTGCGCGGCCTCCGCCACCGCGGCCCGCACCGTGGCGTGAGCCATCGCCGGGACGTCCGGTCGCTTGCTGCCTTGTTCCATATAGGGGAATTGATAGCGCAACGTCGCGATGCCACGCTCGTAAAGCCCGGCCGCCACCTGCTCCATGAATGCGTGGGTCATGCCTGCGCCCGCGCCATGGGCGAACACAAAGCACGC
>NZ_JBEKXH010000326.1:0-7339 GCF_049512235.1 Bradyrhizobium sp. | reverse complement strand
GGCGCCGCCGGCAGTGATTTCGGCCACACGCTGCAGCGGGTTATTGCGCCGCTCGGCGCCAACGTCGATCGCCGGCCGGCGCTGTTCGGCGGCGACGACATCGGCGAACTGCAGAAAGCCGGCGTGCCGGTGGCATCGCTGCGCCAGGACGGGCTAGATTACTTCGACACCCATCACACCGCGGACGACACGCTCGACAAGATCGATCCAAAGCAGCTCGGCCAGGCAGTCGCGGTGTGGTCGGCCTTCGTTTATCTTGCCGCGGCATCGGATGTGGATTTCAGGAGCCTCGCCGCAACGGCAAAATAGCGGGCGCAGCCCGAGTTTTCGGGCCGAGAGATTTTGCTGATAGCTCAGATTCTTGTCCGTCGTTACCAGCACGTCAAACCCTGCCGCCTCGGCGGCATCGAGTAACGCGCCGTTTTCCAATATGTCCCACCCGCGAGCGCGGGCTTCGGTGACGGCGTGATGGTCGATCAGATAGCGGGCAAGGGTGCGAGGCGTTCCGTTATCAAACGGGACAAGCATCAAGAGTGCGGGGCAGGGGCTTCGGCACTGCGCGCGGCGAAAGACAAAACCGCGCGCACTTGCTCTCGCGTCACACCAAATTCCTCTACCAATTCCTCGACGCTCATATCCTGGATATTCTCAAACACCGTCGAGATTGGCGTCCGCGTTCCCTTGAAAACCCATGCGCCGCTGCGCTTGCCGGGGATGCTCTCTACGGCGGGGCATTGTGACCAATCAATACTATCCATTGCCTTACCCTGGGCTTTCTGGAAGGTTCAAATTGGGCCAAGCCGAGTTGGATGGCAAGGCACGGTGCGCCGAATGTACCGGATTTGTGCCTAAGTCAGATAGGGTGCGCCGCAATTGTGTCGGGGTGTGGCGGGTTTCAAAAGGCCCGGCATCGCTGCCGGGCCTTTCTTATTTGAACGAGCGCTGAACGGTTGGACTTAGAAATCCATACCGCCCATGCCGCCCATGCCGCCGCCACCCGCGGGCATGCCGCCGCCTGCGTTCTTCTTCGGCAGTTCGGCCACCATGGCTTCGGTGGTGATCAGGAGAGCGGCGATCGAGGCCGCGTTCTGGATCGCTACGCGGACCACCTTGGTCGGGTCGATGATGCCCTTGGTGATCAGGTTGACGTATTCGCCGGTCTGGGAGTCGAAGCCGTAGGCATATTGATCCTTCTCGAGGATCTTGCCGACGATGACGGAGCCGTCCTCGCCCGCGTTGATCGCGATCTGGCGGGCCGGATAGGACAGCGCCTTGCGCACGATCTCGACGCCGGTCTTCTGGTCGTCGTTCTTGGTGCGCAGGCCCTTGAGGTGCTGGGAAGCGCGCAGCAAAGCGACGCCGCCGCCCGGCACGATGCCTTCCTCGACCGCCGCACGGGTCGCATGCATCGCGTCATCGACGCGATCCTTGCGCTCCTTGACCTCGACCTCGGTCGCGCCGCCGACGCGGATCACCGCGACGCCGCCGGCGAGCTTGGCCAGACGCTCCTGCAGCTTCTCACGGTCGTAGTCCGAGGTGGTTTCCTCGATCTGCGCCTTGATCTGCGCTACCCGCGCCTCGATGTCGGCCTTCTTGCCGGCGCCGTTGACGATGGTGGTGTTCTCCTTGTCGATCATCACCTTCTTGGCGCGGCCGAGCATGGCCAGCGTAACGTTCTCAAGCTTGACGCCGAGTTCTTCCGAGATCGCCTGACCGCCGGTCAGAACCGCGATGTCCTGCAGCATCGCCTTGCGGCGATCGCCGAAGCCCGGCGCCTTGACGGCCGCGACCTTGAGGCCGCCGCGCAGACGGTTGACGACCAGGGTGGCAAGCGCTTCGCCTTCGACGTCTTCCGCGACGATGACGAGCGGCTTGCCGGTCTGCACGATCGCTTCGAGGAGCGGAAGCAGTTCGTTCAGGCTGGAGAGCTTCTTCTCGTAGATGAGAATATAGACATCGTCCATCTCGACGCGCATCTTGTCGGCGTTGGTGACGAAGTAGGGCGAGATGTAGCCGCGGTCGAACTGCATGCCTTCGACGACCTCGAGTTCGGTTTCGAGCGACTTGGCTTCTTCAACGGTGATGACGCCCTCGTTGCCGACCTTCTTCATGGCGTCGGCAAGGAACTTGCCGATTTCCACGTCGCCATTGGAGGAGATGGTGCCGACCTGGGCGATTTCCTCGTTCGAGGTGACCTTCTTGGAGTTCTTGACGAGGTCGGCGACCACGGCGTCCACCGCCAGATCGATACCGCGCTTCAGATCCATCGGGTTCATGCCGGCGGCTACCGACTTGGCGCCTTCGCGGACGATCGCAGCCGCCAGCACGGTTGCGGTGGTGGTGCCGTCGCCGGCCGCGTCGGCCGCCTTCGAGGCCACCTCGCGCACCATCTGGGCGCCCATGTTTTCGAACTTGTCTTCAAGCTCGATTTCCTTGGCAACCGTGACGCCGTCCTTGGTGATGCGGGGCGCGCCGAACGACTTGTCGAGCACGACGTTGCGGCCCTTCGGACCGAGCGTCACCTTGACCGCGTTGTTGAGGATCTCGACGCCGCGCAGCATCCTGTCGCGGGCATCGACGCCGAATTTGACTTCCTTAGCTGACATTGATTTCTCCGTTTGAAACTGGACCCTCAGCCCCGGAAGCCCGCTCTTTGGCGGGCGTCTCGAAGGATGAGATGATTTGAGCGTATGGCCTCATCCTTCGAGACGCCGGCTGCGCCGGCTTCTCAGGACAAGGCAAATCTGTCGAGTGCTTACGCTGCCTTCTTCTTCGCGACGGGCAGATCGGTGAGAACGCCCATGATGTCGCTTTCCTTCATGATCAGCAGTTCCTGGCCATCGAGCTTGACCTCGTTGCCGGACCACTTGCCGAACAGCACGCGGTCGCCGACCTTGAGGTCGATCGGGATCAGCCTGCCGGCTTCGTCGCGGCCACCTGGGCCGACCGCCGTGATTTCGCCCTGCGAGGGCTTCTCCTTGGCACTATCCGGAATGATGATGCCGCCAGCGGTTTTGTCTTCGGCGTCGATACGCTTGACCACGACGCGGTCGTGGAGCGGGCGGAATTTCATGCGATCCTCCTTGGCCTTTCTGGCCTTTGTGATAATTTCTGGATTGGCAGTCGAAATAAGCGAGTGCCAGCCAACGTCCACATAAGCCTGTGACACGGCGGCGCAAGGGCTTCGGCCCAATGTTTGACGGCAACTTGAGTCTCTCGAGGCAGAACGCCTGCAGCGATTGCTACCAGGCCAAGGCCGCTAGCGCGTTGATTACTATGGCCTATTGAACCGGATGCGATGCGGTCGGTGACTGACAGCGACTGTACGCAGTCATGCGCGGACGGCTTTCTCGCGGGGAGTTCTTTTAAGCAGACGGCTGATGGATTAGCCTCGCGCAGATCAAGGTCACCGTCCGGTTTGTGACGCGCTGTTGGTAGCGAGCCAAAGACGTTGATGGAAAAGCAAACCCGGCGAAAGATCGTGAGTTTCTTCGATCGTCTAAAGGCAGAAGCATCTGCCGAGTGGCGGGCCTACACCGAGCATCCCTTCACGAACGGGTTGGCAGACGGTTCGCTCGCCGAAGCGGCATTTCGTCACTACCTGGTCCAGGACTACCTGTTCCTGATCGAGTTTGCTCGCGCCTACGCGCTATCGGTCTACAAGTCGCCGAAGCTCGCCGACATGCGCGAAGCGGCGGCCGGCCTCTCGGCCATCCTCGACGTCGAGATGAACCTGCATGTCAAGCTCTGCGCCGGCTGGGGCCTGCTGCCCGGCGATCTTGAACAAACCCCTCCTGCGGTCGAGATGCTGGCCTATACACGCTACGTGCTCGACGCGGGAATGCGCGGAGATCTGCTGGCACTCAAGGTGGCGCTTGCCCCCTGCGTGATCGGCTACGCCGAGATCGCGACGCGGCTCGCCACGCGACCCGATGCGCAGGCTGCAACGAACCCATATCGCGCCTGGATCGCCGAGTATGCCGGTGCACCATACCAGGAGGTCGCGGCGAAAGCGCAGGCGCACCTGGAGGGTCTTGCGGATCTCTACCTCACGCCGGCCCGCGAGGCAGAGCTGATCGTGATCTTCAAGGAAGCCACCCGGCTCGAGGCCGATTTCTGGGAAATGGGCTGGCGTGCGGGCGGACGTGTTGGATAGTCGGCATGGACCTCGTCGCGGGCGCCCTGCAGGATTTCGAGCAGGATGAGGTCGCCGATCAACAGCGGTTCGCGGGTCACCGCGTCCTCCAGCTTGGCGGTGGCGGTCGTTGCCACGACCAGAATGTGCTATACCCCTAGGGCATGAGCCCAGAGCCACTACCACAGCTGGAAGACCTGGCGAGCCTCTATCGGCGCGCGTTCCGGGAATACGGCGCAAGCGCCTTGTGGAGCAGCACGCCGGTGCCTGATCCGACCGCCGCCGATGCTCTCGCCATTACGCGGAGTTTGCGGGTCGAGGGTGACCGCAACGCGCGGCGTTTGGCAGAGCAGATCGAGCAGGCCTGCCGTGCCGCTCCATAAGATCCAGATCGACATATTGAACCTCCTGGCGTCGCACCGCGATCCCGAAAGTTACGTTGCCGGAAGTACGCCGTTAAATCAGGACACGCCGCGCTATTCCGGTGATATCGATATTTTCCATGACCGCGAAGAACGGGTGGCAACGGCGTCTGCCAACGATAGTGCCGTTTTGGAAGCCGATGGTTATGCGCTGCAATGGTTGCGGCGCGAGCCGACGTTTTATGCCGTGCTGGCTTCGAAGGCGGGCGCGGCCACGAAGCTGGAATGGGCGGTCGACAGCGATTTTCGCTTTTTCCCGACGCTGCGGGATGAAACCTTCGGCTATGTCTTGCATCCGGTCGATCTCGCGATGAACAAGGTCATGGCCGCCGCCGGACGCCACGAGCCGCGCGACGCGGTGGATTTGCTGACGATCCATGATCGCATTCTGCCGCTTGGGGCGGTTATCGTCGCCGCCGTCGAAAAAGCGCCCGGCTTTACGCCCGAGGGACTCATCAATGAGATTCGCCGCCAGGCGCGTTACACCGAAGCCGACTTTCGGCGCTTGGCGAGCGATCCGCCGGTTGACGCCGCCGCGACCATGATGCGGTTGCGGCAGGTCCTTCAAGAGGCCGACGCCTTTGCCCAGCGCATGCCGACCGATAAAATCGGGCTGTTGTTTCTGAAGGCCGGAAACGTGGTTCAACCCGACCCCGACCGCTTGCAGGACTATGGCACCCATGCCGGAGCGCGGCGCGGACAATGGCCGTCCAGTCCCGAAATTACGGCGGCCATGTTCGAGCGTTACAACCAGAAGCTTGCTCCTTAAGCTGTCGTACCTTGCAAGAATCATGATCTTGTAAGGCGGTTCAGGCATCAAGAACTGGAAAAACCATGATCGCGAAATTCACTCGGCGGGCTATTCTCTCGACTGCCGCCTCAGGCGGGGCCGCGCTCGTGCTCGGGACCGACTCCGCGTCGCTGGCCCAGGCGCCGTCACGCCCGCCCAACATGGTCTTCATCGTCGCCGACGACATGGGGCACGCCGACATTTCCTGCAACGGCGGGCGCGACTTCACAACTGCGAACATCGATCGCATCGCCGCGCAGGGCGCGCGCTTCACGCAGGCCTACGCAAATTCGCCGGTCTGCACGGCTTCCCGCGTGGCGATCATCACCGGACGTTATCAGGCGAGGTTGCCGGTGGGACTTGAAGAACCGCTTGCAGGGTCGACTAAGCCGGGCATCGGGCTGCCGCCCGGACATCCGACCCTGCCGTCGCTCCTGAAGAAGGCTGGCTACAACACCGCGCTGGTCGGCAAATGGCACCTCGGCAATCTGCCGGATTTCGGTCCGCTGCAGAGCGGCTACGATCATTTCTACGGATTTCGGAGCGGCGCGGTCGACTATTTCCGGCATGTCGACAGCCTCGCCAGGCCCGATCTGTGGGACGACGACGCGCCGGCCTCGCAGCCCGGCTATCTGACCGGCCTGCTCGGCGATCGGGCGATCAAGGTGATCGCCGACTATGCGCGCGGCGGCAAGCCGTTCCTGCTCAGCCTGCACTTCAACGCGCCGCACTGGCCGTGGGAAGGGCCGGACGACCAGGCTGAATCCGATCGCCTTGGCGGCCGCAACCTGCGCGATTTCGACGGCGGCTCGCGGCAGATCTACAAGCGGATGATCCTGGCGCTCGACGCGCAGGTCGGTCGCGTGCTCAAGGCGCTGGAAGACAACGGCCTTTCGCGCAATACCATCGTGATCTTCACGAGCGACAACGGCGGCGAGCGCTTCGCCGACACCTGGCCGTTCAACGGCCGCAAGACCGAACTGCTTGAAGGCGGCCTGCGCGTTCCCGCGCTGATCTCATGGCCGGCGCGCATTCCAGCCGGCCTCGTCAGCGAACAGGTGACGGCCAACATGGACTGGCTGCCCACGCTCGTCGCGGCGGCAGGCACGTCGCCGGATCCCGCCTTCCCGCCCGATGGCATCAACCTGCTGCCGCAGCTTGAAGCGCGGGCGGCGCCGGTCGAGCGGCGCCTGTTCTGGCGCTACAAGGCGCTGTGGCAGCGCGCCGCGCGCGTCGGCGACTGGAAATATCTCAGGATTCTCGACAACACATTTCTCTTCAACGTGGCCGACGATCCGATGGAACGCGCCAACCTCAAGCAGCGGCAAAAGGATATCTACGCGCGCCTCGAAGCGGAGTGGAATGCCTGGAACGCGACCATGCTGCCGGAGACGGAAGCGAGTTTCACCGAGAACAACACGGGCAAGAACTGGGTCGATCGGCCGGGTGCCAAGCCTGTCACATTGGAGCCCGATCCCGAACTGCACTGAAGTAGCGCCGCTTGCGCGGCATTACAACGACAGTCCGTGGGATGGGTTGAGCCCTTCGCGAAACCCATCATGTTCTCAGATTGCGATTGATGGGTATCGCTTCAGCATTTGTGAACCAGTCCGCAGGGCGGATTAGCCGAGCGGGTCCGCGCAACGCGCGGCCCGGTGGGCGTAATCCGCCATCTCGCGCGGACGGTGCGATGCCGCGAAACGGCGGATTACGCTTCGATGCCGGGCAATGCTTGCCCGGCATCGAAGCTAATCCGCCCTACAGATTGTCATAGTTCGGTTGTCAAGCCCCATATGAAAAAAATATTACTGTTTACTTTTTGTTCGAATCAGTTATAGTCCCACCCGTCTCGTTCCAGATGAGGGGCGTTTCGCGATCGTCAGACACGCGGGATGAGATGCGGTGGACGCGGCAGCGTCGGGCTGGCTATGACATGGCAGGGCAGGATGTACATTGAGGTCGCCTGTGAGCTTTGGAATGCTACGCAAGACG
>NZ_JBEKXH010000325.1:0-7378 GCF_049512235.1 Bradyrhizobium sp. | reverse complement strand
CAGGGCTGTGACTGGCGTTGAGAACACGAGCGATCAGGTTTCTTAATTCCCGGCTCGTCAACGCTCAGATTTTCATCGAGATCGGGACCCCGATTGTGCCCCACACCAGCCGGTCGAGAAGCCAACGTCGCTTCCAAGATAGCAACACGCGCCGTCAATGTGTCGAAGCTTGATTGCTTGGCATTCAGGTTGATAGGCTCTCCATTCAGAGCAAAGGATTGGCTTCCACGACTGCCCAAAACTACTGTTCCAGACCAACGTGCCTTTGGTGATCACGCCCTTGTGCAGCAAGTCTTGGATTACCGTGGCGGTGACTGGTCCTGCGTGACCGCTGTGGGTCGCGTAGTACCAATGATCGTCTAGGTTCACGGATGACGTGCTCATGGGCAAAGATTACACCTGTGAATGTCCACAGCGGAAGCCAGAATTTGACGCTGTGCGGCGGCTTTCTCGTGCGGGCCGCACGTTCAAAAGCATTCACCGCGGACAATCGCGACGTTCAAGTTAGGCCCGTCGTCATTGAGCCGCCGACCCGGAATTGCTCGCGGGCACGGCCAAGAAGACTATTTTACGAGGTGCCGACGATAATGGAGGAAAGCTTGACAGCCGAATTGTTACGCAATACGTAACGCAGCATGATCCTGAGTTTCAGCGACCCGGAGACTGAACGCGTCTTTCGTACGGGCAAGGCGAGCCGCAGGTGCCCTTGGCAACATGTCCTGAAAGTCGCGAAGCGCAAGCTGGACGGTCTTAACGCCGCCGAGCATATCGAGGACCTTCTGGCGCCGCCGGGCAACCGTCTGGAACCGCTGAAAGGCGATCTTGCCGACCGCTGGAGCATACGGATAAACGATCAATTTCGCATCGTGTTTCGATGGGACAAAGGATCGCCCAACCCGTCCGAAGTCGAGATCAGAGATTACCACTAGGAGACGGCCATGCCACGCTCTGCCACCCGCATCACGACACACCCCGGCGAATTCCTGCTGGAGGAATTCTTAAAGCCGTTTGCCGTGAGCGCGACGGCCTTCGCGAAGATGATTGGCGTCCCGCCCAACCGGGTGACCGAGATCATCCGCGGCCGTCGCGACGTTACTGCCGACACGGCCATCCGGTTTGGCAAGGCTTTGCGCACGACGCCGGAATTCTGGCTCAACCTGCAGCGGGCACACGATTTGTCGAAGGCGACTGCGGAGCACGACTATCGACACGTGCGGGTCTTGACGCCCGCACGCGCGGCATAGGAGACGCTCAAATGCGGTTTGCTCTTGCCACCCGCCTTCGTCATCCTGTGCGCAGCCTCGTGCTTGGTCTCGCTCATTGTTCAGAAAAAGCTGCAACCGCCTTGAAGCTCTTAAGGGCGATTTGGCGGGTAAGCACTCCATCCGCGTCAACGATCAATGGCGGATCGTGTTCAGATGGACCGATGCGGGTCCCGAGGACGTGGAGATAATCGACTATCATTGGTGAGACGGCCGAATGTGGCCACCGAACGAACAGGAATTCGCATATGGCAAAGAAACTTCCGCCGATTCATCCCGGCGAAATCCTGCGGGAAGAATTTCTCGTTCCGCTTAAGAAGAATTTCTCGTTCCGCTTAGGCTGACACCCTACCCGGTCGCGGCCGCGCTGGAGTGCCACGGACCCGGATCGAACGCATCGCGCGCGAAGAAAAGCCGGTTACGGCCGATACCGCGCCGCGGCTCGGCAAGTTCTTCAAGACCGGCGCTGCGTTCTGGATGAACATTCAGGCGCGCTTCGATCTCGAAACGGCCGAAGACGTGCTCGCGCCCCAGATCAGGAAGATCGCGCCTTACGAGGCGGCGTGAGGGCGGTGCAGCGAACTGGTGCCGCAAACAGGATTCGAACCTGTGACCCCGTCATTACGAATGACGTGCTCTACCAGCTGAGCTATTGCGGCGGACCATGCGGTTTCGCGTTTGCCGACGGGGCTGAAAACGCGCAGCTCCTGATATCCGGCACCGTTCCGCTTGGCAAGATCAACGCGCCCCCCGTGGTGGACGATATCAGTTCCCCCAGCGCGTGAGAAAGCCGCGCCAGCCACTGGCCTGGCCGTTGGTCGGGTGGATCGGTTCGGCAAATTCATCGCCCGCCGCTTCGTCATCGATACCGGGATCGTCGGGGGCGCGGACGATCGGGATGACCGGCGGAATAGCCGGGGGCGCGGCCTTGGTTGTGTCCTTGGTTGTGTCCGTGTGGATATCGCCGCGGCGGCGGAAGAACAGGGGCGTCGCGGCCACGGCTGGCGCTTCGGCTGATGGCGGGAGTGGCGTGGCGGGCGCCGGCTCGTGCGCGGCGGCTTCGGCGGGAGCGTTGTCCTGTTCCGCCGGGAGCGCTGCCGCTGCCGGGGGCGCCGCCGCCGGGGGCGCTACCGGTGCCGGGGGCGCTACCGGTGCCGGCGGAGCTATCGCTGCCGGAGGCGCTGGCGCTGCCGGAGGCGCTACCGCTGCCGGGGGCGTTGGCGCCGCCGGGGGCGCCACCATGGCCGCGGCTGCTGCCTCCGCGGCGGGCGTCACCTCCGCCGGCGGCTGGCGCGGCGGCTCGACCCGGCGCGGCGCGATCGCTTCGTCGAAGGCTTCGCGGAATTCCCTGGCCTCGATCGCCGTACGCTGGTCCGACGGCAGCGAGGCCAGCGGGGTCTGCCACTGGAAGGCATCGAGCCGGCCCGACACCGGCGACACCGGCCGCCAGCGGTCCGAGACATAGCCGTCGGCGGTCCAGACCGGATCGTGCCGGGCGCGCACCGCGCGCAGCGTCCAGGCCCGGGCCCGGCCGGAGTCGCCATGTTCCGTACGCTCGATTTCGGCCATCAGCATCGCCACCCGCTGCGTCGGCGCGTCGGTGAACGGCACGAGCGCCGCGCGCGCGCGGGCAAATTCCGTGGCGTCGATGGCGGCGCGCGCAATCGCCAGCGCGCTTTCGAGATGACCGGGCGCCTTGGCCGCCAGCGTCTCGACTCGCACCAGACGCTGCCGCGCCGAATCCCCCAGTCTGACATGGGCATAGGCATCCGCCAGATCGGGATGCGGCTGCGCCAGCCAGGCCGCCTCCACGATCCGCATCGACCGCCGGGTTTGATGGGCCTCGCTCTCGAATTTGCTCGCCAGCACCGCGGCCGGCACCAGCGTCGGCGCCAGTTTCACAGCCTCCATCACGCTTTCGCGCGACAGATCGCGGTCGACTTTTTCCAGTTCCAGCGCCCGCGCCGTCAGCAGCACGCCGCGCTGGCGCTTCCAGGCGGCCTTGTCGATCAGGCCGGCATCGAGATTGGTGTCGAGGATGGCGAGCGCACCGCTCCAGTCGCTGCTCGCGCAGCGAAAGCCCAGCACCGCCTGCGAGGCCCAGGTCGAACCCGGCGAATGCTTCAGCGCCTCTTCCGCGATCCTCACCGCGGCGAGCGGATCGTCGGCACGCTGGGCTTCGATGAACAAGCCGCGGAGGCCCAACAGCCTGGTGTCCGCCCGCTCCGCCATGGCGCGGAACGCGGTCCTGGCGCCCGCGCGGTCGCCGTCAAGCTGCGCCGATTGCGCATGCAGCAACAGCGCCAGCGGATCGCCCGCGGCATGTTTGCGCGCGATATCGGCGTGCGCCCGCGCCGCCGCGGCATCGCCGTGGCCGATCGCGAGCAGCCCCTGGGTGATGGCGTGGCGGCCGCGGGCGTGGCGGCGCTCGCGGCGACGGTGCCGGATCCGGCCCGGCATGTGCCAGAACGCGCGCAGCGCCGACCACGCCAGCATCGCCGCAACCACGGTCAGGCCGAGCGCCAGCGCAAACACCGGCAGCGTCATGGTGGCACGAAAGCCGCCCCATGACAGCACGACATCGCCGGGCTGATCGGCCACCCAGGCCGCAGCCGCGGCCGAAAGCGCAATCAACAGCAGAAACAGAATGATCCGATACATTCAAAGTCCTATTGCCAAAGTCCTGTTGCCAAAGTCCCTGTTGCCGGGTGCTTGATCATGATTCGCCTAAGATCGAATCGGATCATGATCTGATCTCGTTGACGGAGCATGATTGTTTTCGAAAAAAATCCGTCTCCACTTTTTCCACTTCTAGAGAACTGATTCGGTCCTCTTCCTCCCCTCCCTCCACGCGCAACGCGCGTGGCGGGGAGGGGTCGGGGGTGGGGGGGTGGCGCGGCGTTCACCGAAGCAGCGGTTCCTGCTGATGGACCCCCCACCCCCGACCCCTCCCCACCGCTTCGCGGGGGGAGGGGAGAAGGAAGCAGATCGATTCAATAGTTTTGACGTCTGGCCTTAGCGGAGGCCAGCGTGAACGGGCAGAAGCCCGACGCGGTCAACCTCTCCTTCAGGATTGCAACGATCAAAAGCATCAAGCCCAGGGATACCGTCGAGGCCATGGAGCCGCGTGAAGTGTCCGCACCATCTACGGTAGGCCGCCGCCCGCGGCCAAATCCTTCTGCATCGCTGTCAGGAATCTGAACGCAAGGAGAGGAAGGCCATGATAGACTTCGCGGCCTTGTTTCGGCGAATTGCCGAGCCACGAACCAGTACTTTGGCCGCTCCCGTTCCTTGACGGCAAAATCGACGTCAGTGCGTTGGAAAAAAATGCCGGCGGCGATGCTCTCGACGCAGCTATTGAGCGCGGCACAAGAAGCCGCCGGTGAAATCCACAAGCCTGATGGGGTATCAAGCTTTGCATCGAGAGCCGGCATCCGAATCCGCGTGACGACCGCGCGCATTAGGCGTATGTCAGCTTAGTGGCAAAACCTTCCCGGGATCTGGATGGTTTACTTTGGCAGAAACGCTTGTTCTGTCTGCGATTGCTGCGGTCGTTGTGTTTTTTAGCGTATTTGAAAAAGTGACGTGCCGAGCCAAGCTCCTCGGATCAAGCCATGGGAAAAATGATGTCAGACGATAAGAAGACCAAAGACCGCGCGCCAAAAAAGGAGAGCAAAGTTGCCGCAGCCGCGCCCACGGCTGACGCCGCTGCAAAGTCCGAAAGCAAGCCAGACGCCGCTGCAAAGACCGAAAGCACGCCGGACGCCGCACCAAAGAGCCAAGGCATGGGCGAGGGACAGAAGCCGGTCTCCCAAGCTTATAAGGATAACTGGAACGCGATTTTCGCGAAGAAAAAGAAAAGCCGGTAGCTCGCTGCGCGCGTTGGGCCGTGCAATCTTCACTGCATCTTCTCTCATGACGGCCGTTCTGCCGCGGCGGCGCCGGCTTGACGCGTTCTGTGGCGATGCCGAGTCGGGCCCACCAGACCGCCCTTCTGCGGGAAAGCGAAGCAACTTTTTCGGAACTGCACGCGCCGTGGCTCATTGATTTGTGGTCACGCAATGACGCGTGACGCCACGGCCCCACCGATACCCCCTCACACCCCGGGGGCGGTGGGGCGTGCTTGTCCCAAATCTGTAGGAGCAATCGATGAAGAGCCTTCTCGCAGGAGTCGCCATGGCGGCGCTCGTGTCACCGTTAGCGTTTGCACAATCAGCATCTCCCAATCAGGCGACCCAGCCTGGCGCTGGGATGAGCGCCAGTCCCGCTCAAAATCCGCTCGCCGCCCAGAAGATCAAGCAGGATTTGCAAGATGCCGGGTTCACTGACGTCAAGGTCGTCGCCGAGTCATTTGTGGTGCAAGCGAAGTCAAAGAACGGCGATCCCGTTCTCATGACGATTGGTCCTCACGGGATGTCGGTATTTGAGGCGATGAATAGCAACGGTGCGGCATCAAGTTCCGGCACTACCACGGGATCGAGCTCCGGTGCCCCGGCCGGCTCATCATCCCCCGCACAAAAATAGTCCAGGGATGGCAACATCCTGATTGATGCCAATCAAAGGGCCGCGGAGAATTAAAGCTCCGTGGCTTTTTCAGACACGGGCCACGAAAGAAGTTGAAAGGTGGTGCATCCCGGCCTTGGTCGTCCCTCCAGCGTCGCATTGCAAATGTGCTTTACGTTATCCATATTCGTACAGAGCCGAATGGGCGCACCGGCTGGCACCGTGCGCCGATTTGTGAACCGCGGCGGGTAGCCGCCGCGTCACTGTCGCGTTAAAATGGTGCCAGCAACAAGGTGAGGCAGCTTATAATGTGAGAACCCCCTCCACTTTTTTCGACTGCGGGTCCACGATGACGACCTTGTGGCCCACTCTGAAATAATCGTTTCCTTGCCACGTCGGCTGAATATTGACGACCGTCGGAGGAAGCGGGACGAGATGGATCGAACCGGGCACGACCGAGCCGGGCGCCAGGCTAAAGCTCGCATGCCTGACTTTTTGAGCCGAATGATCGTTGCCAAAAATCTCCTTGAGCCGGGCATGATCGTCCGGCGTCGTATCGAACGTCAGATTATTCTGGCTTGGCGCCGTCGTCACTTGGGGTGCTTTGGTCTGCTGGGCAAATGCGTCCGGGGCGGCGAACATGAGCGACGCTGCGGCCGCGATACCCAATAGGTTCTTGTAGTCTCTCATTTCAAGTTCTCCTGATTGCGCCCCATTCCGGCAATCACCTACCCCGCGCTTCGTTCCAATTGCATCGACTAAAGTCTAGGCGACCGAAGCGCGTCGCACCTTTTCAAGGCGGTCGTGGTGATCTCGTCGGTGTGGCTCGCCGCGGCTGCATCCTGCTCCCGCGACCACATCACGAAAGCTGGTCGTTGAGGTTCCCCCGCTCCACCCCCGTCATTGCGAGGAGCCCTTGCGACGAAGCAATCCAGGCTTGTGCTGGGCGAGAGATGTATTGCTTCGCTGCGCTCGCAATGACGGGGATCGGGCGTGATGCAAATCGCGACAAGCGTCACAGCGGCTGGTCGTAGAGGTCCTTCCATTCGGGATTTAGCGCCTCGATCAACGCCAGCTTTTTCGTACGGCTGCCGGCCTTGATCTGCTTTTCGCGCGTGATCGACTCGATCATGCTTTCGTGCACGATTGGGCCTGCCTTCCACCATCCGATCTCGGTTGCTATATTGCCGGCACGACGATCAACTCCGATGGAGACCGAGCATCAACCGCATGGCGCGCCACCACACCCATTCATCCGATAACAACGATCATAGGGATCTGGATGCCCCGGCAAACTAGCAATGGCGGTCGAGACACCAGGCGGCCCTCCGGCCCGGCCGCTTTCACCTCTTCGGCGATCGCCGGCAAATCCCTCAAGGAGCGCCTCGGGGCGCTAGAGAACCTGCGCCCCTTCTTGCAGATGGTCTGGGGCACCAGCCGCGGATTGACCGGGGCGTCGCTGGCATTGCGAGTTGCTGTCCCAGTCAGCTCGCTATTCCGAACTCTTTGAACTGCAGGCCGCCGGATATCGCTAGTACAGTGTTTCCGAAGTTCTGATCATATCGACGCTTGCGATGCTGCGCCCCCTCTCCCGCTCTTCGCGGGGGAGGGTC
>NZ_JBEKXH010000324.1:0-7431 GCF_049512235.1 Bradyrhizobium sp. | reverse complement strand
GCCCACAGCTTGGCCTTGGCGCGGGCATAGAGCACATCGAGCACGAACCGCCCTTGGCCCTTCACTACCTGGCGCGAGCGCAACTCGTTGAGAATGGCGAGCGCCGGAATTTCCCACATCGAGGTGTGGGTCCAGGGGCCGTGGAAATGCAGTTCATATTGGCCGTCGACCTTGCGCAGCTCGTATTCGGGCAGCCGGAAGGCGGCGAGCCAGCGGATGAAATCAGGCGAAAACATCTGGGTCTTGCCGTAGAAGGTATTACCGGCGAGCCAGATCAGCTCCTTCTTGGCAAAGCGGATGGTGCGGGCGTGATCGAGCTGGGCGCGCAGTTCGCCCTCGTCGATCACCTCGGCGAGCCGCACATGCCGGCTGCGATTGATGACCGAGAAGGTGACCCGCTGGTCCGGATAAAATTCCCGGATCATTTGCAGCATCAACAGCTTGTAAAAATCAGTATCGAGCAGGCTGCGCACGATCGGATCGAGCCGCCAGCCATGATTATAGGTCCGGGACGCAATGTCGGTAACTGCCATAGCGCAACTCTATCCCGCCGCAGGCTATGCAACCAGTGGCTTTCGGCATGGCCGGTCACCGCGGCGTCCGTAGCCGGGCCCGGGTGACGGCTGTCCGGATGCCGGTCCAGGGCGGCTTGTCCGGGGCGAATTGCTGCCGCAGATAGGCTATGAGCTCCGCAATCTGATCGTCTGTCAGGCTGTCCTTGAAGCCGGGCATGTAGCCGAGATCGCTCGACACCGGAGAAGTGATGCCATCGAGGATGATCAGGATCAGATTGTCCGGCACCGCGCCGTGCAGATTGCTGTTCAGCGCCAGGGACGGCCGGCTGCCGAACAGGGGTGCGCCGCCGACCTGATGGCAAACCGCGCAGGCGCCCTCATAAAGCCGCGCGCCGGCCAGCGATGCGGATACGGACCGGGCGCGGGTCGAGGCTTCCAATTGGGCGGCCAGAGCGTCCTGACTGGTTTGACCGATCGCGGGTTCATTGAAGGAAGCGAGATAGACCGCCATTGCCCTGATGTCCTCGTCCGGAAGTGCTGCGAGTTCCTTCACCACGGGCGCCATCGGGCCAGCCGCCACCCCATGAAACCGGGATTCGCCCGTGCGCAAATAGCTGAAAAAGTCATCCTCGCTCCAGGGGATCGGCGCGAGCGACAGCGACGTCAGCGGCGGCGCCTCCCAGCCTTCGGCCAAACCGCCGCCGAGATAGGCGTCGGCTTTTTCCGCGCCCAGCACATTGCGCGGCGAATGGCAGGCACCGCAATGACCGAGGCCTTCGACCAGGTAGGCGCCGCGATTCCAGATCGCTGATTTCGTCGCCTCGGCCTCGAACGCATGTGACCGATGGAACAGCGCATTCCATCCCGCCATCAATGGGCGCCAATTGAATGGAAGGGCGAGCGTGGTTTTGCGATTTTCGGCGCGCACCGGCGCCTGCGCCATCAGAAAAGCGTAGAGCGCTTGCAGGTCGGCATCGCTGGTCGCGGCAAAATGAGTATAGGGAAAGGCCGGATAAAGATGCCGGCCGTCGCGATGGATGCCCTCGCGCATGGCGCGCTCGAAGGCGGGGTAGGACCATCCGCCGATCCCGGTCTCGGGGTCAGGCGTGATGTTGGTGCTAGTGATGATACCGAATGGCGTCTCGATGGCGCGGCCGCCGGCATTGAGGGCGCCGCTGGTGCGGGTGTGGCACACGGCGCAGTCGCCGAGCGCGGCAAGTTGCCGGCCGCGGGTGATGGTCGATTGCGAATAGACCGACGCATCCGGCGGGGCGATCGGCGCGATCGCCCGCCACGGCAGCACCGCGGCGGCGACGCCGACGGCGGCGGCGCATACCGCCGAGATCGTCGCCAGCGCGCCGCGCCGTCTGACGAACGGATTTCGCCATCGGCCGGCCGAAGCTTTTGCCTTGGGCGCCGCCAATGCCGGCGCAGTTGCTGCCGCATCCTGTTCGCCGCGCAATCCCCTGAGAATTCGATCCGGGGTGAACGGCAGCTCGCAAAACCGCACGCCGGTCGCATCGAAGATGGCATTGGCAATCGCGGCCGCGCTCGGCACCGATGCCGACTCGCCGATCCCGAGCGGCGGCTGATCGGGGCGCGGCAGCATCAAGACGTCGATTTTTGGCAGGTCCGGAAATTTGATGATGGGGTAGGCGCCCCATTCGCGACTCGCAACCGAGGTGCGATCGAACGAGACTTCCTCCATCAGCGCGCGGCTGCTCGACTGGATCACATTGCCGTGGATCTGGTGGCGGACGCCCTCTGGATTGATCATCAGCCCGGAATCCTGGCCGGCGACCACGCGGGTGACGCTGACATCGCCGGTCGCCGTGTTGACGGCGACGTCGGCGATCCACGCCGACCAGGCGGCGCCGTAACCGGGAAACTGGCTGTGCACATAAAGCGCGTAGGCAAAACCCCGCCCGCGCACGATGTCGCCCTCCGCTACCGGTTGCTGACGTTGTGGGCGCGGGGTCCAGGCGGCGCGCGCGGCAACGGCCTTGATGAGGTCGACCGCCCTCTGATCCCTTAGATAGCGCAGGCGGTATTCGATCGGGTCAACGCCAGCCTCGCTCGCCAGTTCGTCGATATAGGATTCATGGGCGAAGGTGTTCGGCAGCGCCGAGACGCCGCGAAACCATGACGCGCGCACGATCGGCGGCATGTCGTGCGCGTCCACGCGGATGTCGTCAAAATCATAAGGGGGGATCGCGGTGCGGTCGCCCATTTCCGATACCGCCGCGACTGGCGCAATCGCACCGGTCAGCAGCAGCGCCAAAGTGGGTGCGCTGTTGGATGGATAGCGGGTGGCAAAATCATAACCGGCGACGCCGCCATCGGCGCGCAGCCCGCCCCTGATATCCATCAGTTGCGCCGTGCCTTTCGGCTCCCACGCATGCTCCTGTTCACGGCTCAACTGCACGCGGACCGGACGGCGGACCGCGCGCGACAACAAAACCGCGTCGGCGGAAACGTCGTCGGCGCAGTTGCGGCCGTAGCAGCCGGCGGCCTCCAGCCGGATCACCTCGATGTCGGCTTCCGGCCGCGCCAGCAGCAGCGCCAGGTCGGCGCGCAGGATGTGCGGATTTTGCGTGCCCGACCACACCCTGATGGCATCGTCCCGGACATCGGCGACGGCGCAGGACGGCCCGATCGAGCCATGCATCTGGTAGGGCCAGACATAAGTCCGCGCCATCGGCTTGGCGGCGGCCGATATCGCGGCGTCGACGTCGCCCTTGTCGATCAGGGTCCGCGGCGTCGAGGGATTGGCGCGTAGCGCGCGCTCGATATTCTTCAGGTCGGGCAGCGCCGGCGCCGGTTTCCAGGTCACTTTGAGTTGCGCGGCCGCGTTGACCGCATTCTCCTCGCGCTCGGTGACGACGCCGACGAAATCGCGGATCGTGACGACGGCAACCAGCCCCGGAACATCGCGCACTGAAGCTTCGTCGACCGTGATGAGGCTGGTGCCGACGAACGGGCCGGCATCGACGCCGGCGTAAGGCGGCCGCACCACGCGGCCATGCAGCATGCCGGGCACGCGCACGTCATGCACATAGACCTGTTCGCCGGTCGCTTTCGCGACAAGGTCGGCTCGCCGCACCGACTGGCCGACAATGCTGTAGGTATCGACCGCTTTGACGACGGCGTCATTTGCCAATTCGAGCCGGATGGTCTCGTCTTCGATCAATTCGCCGTAGCTGACGCTGCGGTTGTCGCGGCCGCGGATCAGGCCGTCTTCGACCGTGAGGTCTTCGACCGGAAGGTCCAGGCGCAGCGCGGCGCGCGCCAGCAGGAAATGTCGCGTCTGCGCCGCGGCCTTGCGCAGCGGCACCGCCGAAACCTGAATGGTCTCGCTCGCAATCGTGGCGCCCTGATCGGGAACGCGCGAGGTATCGCCGAGCACGACGACGACACGGGCAAAGGACACGTCGAGTTCTTCGGCGACGATCTGCCCGAGCGCGGTGCGGATGCCGGTGCCGAGGTCGACATGGCCGTTGAAGGCCGTGACCGAACCATCGGCCGTGATCCTGATAAAAGTTTCGAACGTGCCCGGCGCGCCCGAGCGCGCGGCGCGAACGATCGACAGCGATCCCGCCTGACGCTCGCGATGGTCGGGCACATCGGATGCAGCCATCAGTCCGGTACCTCGGCGGCCTCGCCCGCCGCCCGCATCACCGCGCGCATGATTTCAACATGCGCGCCGCAGCGGCACAGATTATGGCGCAGCGCTTCCCGTGCCTCACTCTCGGAAGGGTTGATGTTGCGCATCAACAGCGCCTTGGCGGTCATGATCATGCCGTTGAGGCAGTAGCCGCATTGCGCGGCCTGTTCATGGATAAAGGCCTGCTGCACCGGATCGGGATGGGCGCGCGAGCCAAGGCCTTCGAGCGTCAGAATATCGTGGCCGGCGCAGCCGCCGATCGGAATCACGCAGGCGCGCGCCGCGGCGCCATCGATCAGCACCGTGCAGGCGCCGCATTCACCGAGCCCGCAGCCGTATTTCGGTCCGTTCAATTCGAGATCGTTGCGCAACACGTATAATAGCGCGGTATCGGCGGCGGCGGCGACGTCATGGATCCTGCCATTGACCGTCAGGCGGATCTTCGGCTGCGTCATGCGTGTGGGGTTCCCGCCCAATCGTTGCGCCCTGCGATACATCGCGTTCAATGCGCGCGAGGATACCGTTTGCATACAAACGTGCAAGCATGCCGTTCCCGGCGACAACCATTGCCCGGTTTGTGAACAGCCGATGCAGGCAAATGAGCTAATATTCGGCAACGCTCGCTTTCGCCGGCGAGGCGCGCTTGACAGCTCGGCGAGGCGCGCGCAACGTCATTCGTATACGAACGAAGTCGCCGTCGGGCGACAGCCTTGCCGCCGGGCTGAAATCGCTGCCACTGCCCCGTTTGGCCGTTCGACAGTCTGACGCTGGCTTGTGAGCTCTTCATGCTGACTGATGCGACTAAAGCCGCCGCCGACAAGATCCGCTGCGATGCCTGCCCTGTCATGTGCTACATCAAGCCAGGGGCGGCGGGGGCCTGCGATCGCTACGCCAATCAGAACGGCGAACTGGTGCGGGTCGATCCGCATATTGTGCTGGAGCGAACGGTGTCCCATGGCGGACGGCTGGTGCCGTTCCAGGCCGGTGGCGATTGGGACGGCAAGATCGTCCACCAGGGCGACGTGTTCGTCACCGCGATCGGCGCCGGCACCACCTATCCCGATTACAAGCCCGCGCCTTTCATCGTGTCGTCCGAGATCGACGGCGTCGACATGGTCACGGTGGTGACCGAAGGCATTTTTTCCTATTGCGGCGTCAAGGTGAAGATCGACACCGATCGCTATCTCGGTCCGGAGACGGCGAACGTTCGGGTGCAGGGCGAGGCCGTCGGTCACGTCACCACCAGCGAGTACGGCTCGCAAATGCTGTCGCTGGGCGGCGTGCATCATTTGACCGGCGGTTCGAAGAAGGAAGGCCGCGTCACCTGCGACGCGCTGATGGATTTGAGCAACTGCAAGCCGGTCGAGCTTGTTATCGATGGCGGCGCGACCGTGGTGGTAAGGGCCGGACATCCGCCCGTCGTCAACGGCGTCGCCGAAGAGCGGATGCGGGTCGGCTGCGGCTCGGCGACCATCGGCATGTTCGCCAGGCAATGGCATGGCAAGGTCGATGAGGTCGTCGTGGTCGACGACCACATTACCGGCGTTCTCAGTGAACATCAGGCCGGCAAGCTCTTGGATATTCCCGATACCGGCATCAAGCTGAAGGGGCGACGCTCGACGCCGGGCCGCTATTTCCAGGTCGCCGAGCCCGGCACCGGCTGGGGCGGCACCATGATCTCAGATCCGCTCTCGGTGCTGGGTCCGTTCGACCCCAAGGTGGCGCGGCAGGGCCTGACCATGCTGATGGTCTCTACAACAGGCGAACACGCGGCCTATTATGAGCTCGACGCGGCGCTCAAGCCGATCGAGAAGATGATGCCGGCTGAACTCATTCTTTCGGTCGAGCGCATCCAGGAGAATTGCGAACCGGCGCTGTGCACCGTGCTGTTCATGGCCGGCGCCGGCGGCTCGCTGCGGGCCGGCGTTACCGACAATCCGGTGCGGCTGACACGGTCGGTCAAGGAGGCGCTGACGCGTGTCACCAGCGGCGGCGCTCCGGTCTATGTCTGGCCCGGCGGCGGCATCACCTTCATGGTGGATGTGACGCGCTTGCCGGCAGGCGCTTTCGGCTATGTGCCGACCCCGGCGCTGGTGGCGCCGATCGAATTTACCTTGCGGCTTGAAGACTATGCGGCGCTGGGGGGACATATGGATCACGTCCGTCCACTGGCCTCGCTGAAGGACAGTACCGAAATCCGCCAATTGCCTGCGCAGCCCGGACAGCGGCCATGACAAGGCGCCCGCAAATCGCATATCTGGCGGATGGCAGGCGGCTTCATCTGCAGGATGGTCCGATCGACCTGATCGTGGAAGCCCGCGGACGCGCGGCGGAAATCGAGACGGCCTACAGCGCCGCAGGACATCGCTTTACCGGCCTGCTCGACGAACTCTGCGACGAGCTGCCGCTGTTGCGACAGCAATCCGATGCCGCCAGATGCCCCATGCGGGGCCCGGTCGCACGCCGCATGCACGCCGCCGTGGCGCCATTCGCGTCGGATCATTTTATCACCCCCATGGCGGCGGTTGCGGGCGCCGTCGCCGAAGAAATTCTCGGCGCGATGCTGGACGCGGCATGCGTGACCCGGGCTTACGTCAACAATGGCGGCGACATCGCGCTGCACCTTTCCTGCGGCGAACGTTTTACGATCGGCTTGCTGGACCGGCCGGACGCGCAGGGGGTGGTGCAGACGACGATGGTCGGTGCCGACGATCCGGCGCGGGGCATTGCGACCAGCGGCCGCCATGGCCGCAGTTTCTCGCTCGGCATTGCCGACGCCGTGACGGTCCTGGCGCGGACCGCGTCGCAAGCCGACGCCGCCGCGACCATCATCGCCAACGCCGTCGACCTCCCTGGGCACCCTGCCGTGGTCAGGTGTCCGGCCCATGATTTGCAGCCCGACAGCGATCTCGGCGCGCGGCTTGTCACGCGCGAAGTCGGCGCGTTGTCAGGATCCGAGATTGCCAGGGCGGTCAGTGCTGGTGCGGCTTGCGCCGGCGAACTGCTCGCCGCGGGATTGATCGATGGTGCCGCCCTGCGGCTCCACGGCGAGACCGTCGTCGTCGCGTTGAGAGCGATCGATATGCCGGGATCGCGCGGCAGCGCCATCGAAGGTGCTGTCCATGCCTAGAGGATCGATCCCATGAAAGGCATCATATCCACGCTCTCGGTCCTCTTCCTCCCCTCCCTCCCCGCGCGGGGCGGGGAGGGGTCGGGGGTGGGGGGTGGCGCGGCGTACACCGAAGCAGCGGT
>NZ_JBEKXH010000323.1:0-7542 GCF_049512235.1 Bradyrhizobium sp. | reverse complement strand
GAGGACGCCCCGATCTTCCAGGTCGCCGATTACGGCCTGGTCGCCGATCTGTATCAGGCGGTACCCGAACTGACGGAGGCGCTCGGCAAGCTCGGAAAGTAACCACGTTAGAGCACGTATTCCGCAAAGGTGGCGGCCTGCGATAGGAATAGGCGCGAAGTCAAGATGCTGCACCGGACGGGCGGACTCCGGCCGGTGCTGGTTCAAGGGATGGGCAGCCGCCAGTCGCGCGTCGCTGCGAGATGATGCGGTGAGATGACAAGATGGCGGTTATGATCAAGAAGGTTGGCGTGATCGGTTCGGGCCAGATGGGCAACGGCATCGCGCATGTGGCGGCGCTCGCAGGTCTCGACGTGGTTCTCAATGATGTGTCCGCCGATCGCCTGAAATCGGCAATGGCGACCATCAACGGCAACCTGTCGCGCCAGGTCGCCAAGAAAATCATCACCGAGGACGCGCGCAAGCAGGCCCTGGAGCGGATCGTCCCCGCTCACACGATGGATGGGCTTGCCGATTGCGATCTGGTGATCGAGACCGCGGTCGAAAAAGAAGAGGTCAAGCGCAAGATTTTTCACGATCTCTGCGCGGTGCTGAAGCCCGAAGCCATCGTCGCCTCCAATACCTCCTCGATCTCGATCACGCGGCTGGCCGCGACCACCGACCGGCCGGAGCGCTTCATCGGCATTCACTTCATGAATCCGGTGCCGCTGATGGAACTGGTCGAACTGATCCGCGGCATCGCCACCGACGACGTGACCTTCGACACCGCCAAGGAATTCGTCTCCCGGCTCGGCAAGCAGATCGCGGTCTCGGAGGATTTTCCGGCGTTCATCGTCAACCGCATTCTGCTGCCGATGATCAACGAGGCGATCTATACGCTGTATGAGGGGGTCGGCAACGTCGAGGCGATCGACGCCGCGATGAAGCTCGGCGCCCATCATCCGATGGGGCCGCTCGAACTGGCCGATTTCATCGGGCTGGATACCTGCCTGTCGATCATGCAGGTGCTGCACGAGGGGCTCGCCGACAGCAAGTATCGGCCGTGTCCGCTGTTGGTGAAATATGTCGAGGCCGGCTGGCTCGGGCGCAAGACCCAGCGCGGCTTCTACGACTATCGCGGCGACAAGCCGGTGCCGACGCGGTAAGGTCTGTGCTAACGCGGCAACCATCGAATGCCGGCGCGGCGCATTGACAGCGCGATTTTCTCCGCCGTCGTCCCGGCGCGGGGGCCGGGGCGACAAAGAGAATCATCGCACGTATTGCGCCTCGCCGTGGCCGAACGACCGGTTTTCGGGGAACACCTCGACCAGGTTGATGAATACATCTTCGGGACGGAGGCCGGGGCTGTCGCTCAGCCGTTCGACGATGCGCCGATAGAGTTTCTGCTTCTGCGCCACGGAGCGGGTATTGCTGACGGTGATTTGGATCATAACCATGAACCGCCCAGGCGCCCGAGGTCTCACGGGGCAACTTCACCTGAACACGGCCGCGGCAGCGTCGGCGGCGGCATCTTCGGACCCGGCAAGCATGGAGGCCCTCGTCAACGCGTTCCTGCTGACGAAGAGCAGCCTGCGACGAAAGGCAAGCGGGCTCTCGACGAACAATATGGCCTTCAGGGACTCCAGCCCGCCGGCGAAATATGGCTCGTGAAGTCCGTTGCCATGATCTTCAGTCCACTGCGGAACCTCCAGGCCATAGGTCCGGGCCAGGTGCTCTCCCACAGCCGCAAAATAGGCGTCGTGAAAGGCGTCGATACTCCGAGGACGCTCCCGCAATGCATCATTTCTGGAGCTTTGATTCAAATAAAATGAATCCAGGAATTCCCTGACGGCAAGTCCGAACTCCTGCTCGCCGGCGCCGACACGCAAGGCGACTTCGGATAGTGTTTTCGGCCTGTTTCCGAAAGAAAAATAATCAGCGCTCATCTTTTGCGGCCCCAGTCGATATACGAAAATATTTCCTCCAATCCAAACTTCGTCTTCGGCTCCAGCACATTATGAGGGTAGAATTTGGCGACTAGAGCCAAGGCATCCTCGGAATTCGTCAAGCCGAGTTGCCCGGCCAAAAGCTTGATGTCATCGATATCGGAGCTTGCGGCGTCGGTCCTCATGGCACGACACTTCATGGCGAAAAGATACTCTGGCTTCGCCAAAGAAACCTGTAGGCCAGGTTCGGATTCAGATGGATAGCTTTTAAAAAGCGCTTTGGCTTCCGGTTGCGAATCGACGACGCTCAGCCAACCTTTAACGCCGTCGTTTAGCCAGCCATGGTCCCACCCGTACTCGTTGGCCAAATCGATGGCCATTGCCCGTACGAACTCCTTGTCCTTTTCGAAAACGCCGTCCACATCACGGGTATTGGGACGTTGATCGAAGGTCAGAATAAGAGCCGATCCTCCATAGATCGATATCTCGATGGTTTTGCCAGCGGCTTGAGCCCGTTTACCAAGCTCCGCAAATGCCTTTTCGAGGGCAGCTTTGTCGAATATTTGCCTACCCGGCATAGAAGGACCTGCGTCGATAAGCTGCCGACGCAATCCGGGGCCGTCCTCGGTCGCGTTCGGAACCAGGAAGCCTATTCACTCCTCACGCGCGCTTGCAACAAAATTCGCGACGCGGGCAACTGGTTCCGAGCGGATGCGCGCGTTCGCGCGAACCGATCGCTCGGCCCCCACATTCTCTCGCTTTGTCCAGTCTTCGTTAACGGCTTTCGCCTAACGCTTGCCGTGCTGGAGTATTGCGTATGGATTTGATGAGCATGGTCATGGGCATTCTTGCCGCTCAGGCGGGCAGGGTGCAGATGCAGGCCGCGGCCCTGATGATGAAGTCGAATGACGCCGCCGAGAAATTCGCGGTCCAGACCCTGTTGGGTGCCCCCCAGCAAAGCTTCTCCTCGCTGGCCAATGTCGGCGCCGGCATTGGCGACAATCTCAATATAGCGGCCTAGATCATGATTGCGACGTGGATCACGATCCGATTGCATCGGATCATGATCTCATATTTCTGTTTGAGCATGATCTCCGAGCAAACGCGTTTCCGCGTTTGTCCGAGGAAGGCCGGTTCCCACTGTTCTGCATCGTGCTCTAGAATTCGGCCCTGGCCGGCTTCATCGCCGCCGTGATCAGCTTGATGGCGTCGTCGCTGGCCCAGTCCGCAGGTCCCGCAATGGTGGCGATTTCGCAGCCGTCGCCGTCGACCAGCACCGAAGTCGGCATCCCCAGCGCCCGGCCCACGGCCTTGAGGTCCTGAAAAACCACGGCCTTCGGGTCGCTGAAATAGCTGAGACGGGTCAGATTGGCCTCTTTCAGGAAATTCCGGGGTTTTTCCGGGTCGCGGGTATCGATATTGACCGCAACCACCTCAAAGTCGGCGCCTCCGAGCCTGGTTTGCAGGCGGTCGAGCGCCGGCATCTCCTTGCGGCAAGGGACGCACCAGGTCGCCCACAGATTCAGCAGCACGGTGCGGCCATGCCAGTCCGAGAGCTTTCTGGGCTTGCCGCCGGCGTCGGTGAAGGCGAGGTCCGGCAGCCGCAGCGGGACCGTGGCCATGGTCAGCGCCGCCACCTCGCCCTGCGCCAATGGCGCGAGCTTGCGCGCCAGATCGACCGCCGGCCGGCAGGCGGCGTCGCCGGCCGCGCTGCGCCGCAGCCCGTCAATTCCGTGGACGGCGGCAAATCCGATCACCGCCCCGATCAGCACGGCCCCGATCGCGAAGGGTATCCGGCGCGTGGCCGCCGGGCGGGGCGAGGGGTGTTCAGGCATATCGTTTGTCATCCCGTATCAGATGCGGCTATGCAGGACCGGGTAGCAACCCGGTTCGAGCCGGTAACGAGGTCCGGGGCATTCGGTTCGCTGCGACGACGATGAATGGCCATCCCCAGCAACAAGCCATGAGTAACCAGAGTAATAAGCCGTGAGTAAGCCGTCATGAGCAACAAGATGTGGGGGGGCCGGTTCACCGAGCGCCCCGATGCGATCATGGAGGAAATCAACGTCTCCATCGACGTCGACCGTCACCTCCATGCCCAGGACATCAGAGCGTCCAAGGCCCACGCCGCGATGCTCGCCGCGCAGGGCATTATTACCGAAAACGATGCGAAAAATATCGCCGATGGTCTAGACACGATTTTGTCAGAGATCGGCGAGGGGCGGTTTACGTTCAAACGCGCGCTCGAGGACATTCACATGAATGTCGAGAGCAGGCTCGCCGAATTGATCGGCCCTGCCGCGGGCCGGCTGCACACCGCGCGCTCGCGCAACGATCAGGTGGCGACCGATTTCAGGCTCTATGTCCGCGATGTCATCGATGCCACCGACGCGGCGCTGGCCGCGTTCCAGCAGGTGCTGGCGGAGCGGGCGCTGCAACATGCCGCCACCGTGATGCCGGGCTTTACCCATCTGCAGACCGCGCAGCCGGTGACGTTTGGACATCATCTGCTCGCCTATGTCGAGATGGCGGCGCGCGACCGCGGCCGCTTTGCCGACGCCCGCAAGCGCCTCAATGAATCGCCGCTTGGCGCCGCGGCACTGGCGGGTACCTCGTTTCCGATCGATCGCGACTTGACCGCAAAAGCGCTCGGTTTCGACCGGCCGATGGCCAATTCGCTCGACGCCGTTTCGGATCGCGATTTTGTCCTGGAAACCCTGGCGGCGGCGGCGATCGCGGCGATGCATCTGTCGCGCTTTGCCGAGGAGCTCGTGATCTGGACCTCGCCCTTGGTCGGCCTGGTGCGGCTGTCCGACAAGTTCACCACCGGCTCCTCGATCATGCCGCAGAAACGCAATCCGGATGCCGCCGAACTGGTCCGCGCCAAGACCGGACGGGTGATCGGGGCGCTGACCGGGCTCCTGATCGTCATGAAGGGCCTCCCATTGGCCTATCAAAAGGACATGCAGGAGGACAAGCAGGGCGCGATGGAGGCGTTCGAGGCGCTCTCGCTTTCGATCCGGGCGATGACCGGAATGGTCGCCGACCTGGTGCCCGAGGAGGCGCGGATGGAAGTTGCCGCGGGCGAGGGCTACGCCACCGCCACCGATCTCGCCGACTGGCTGGTGCGGACGCTGAAAATGCCTTTCCGCGAGGCCCATCACGTCACCGGCCGCATTGTCGCCAAGGCATCGGAGGCGGGTGTGGCGCTGCATCTTTTGCCGCTTTCGCAGTTGCAGGCGGCCGAACCCCGCATCACGGCCCAGGTCTTGGACGTGCTCTCCGTGCAAGCCTCGGTCAAAAGCCGTACCAGCTATGGCGGGACCGCCCCGAAGAACGTGCTGGCGCAGGCCAAAGCCTGGCTGAAGCGGTTGGAAAAAGAGCGAAAATTGGGCTGAACCATGAAATTCGCTGCAATTTCATGATGGTCCGGCTCTCGCCAGATCAGGGCATTCTTTGTATGGTGCCGGCACTAGTGGGGATATCTTCGTGAAACGCAATTACAGCCCGACAGCGTCGGGATGGGTCATGCTGTTGTTGGGCGCGGCCGTGCTCGCGCTCGGGGGCTGCGGACGCAAGGCCGGGCTCGATCTGCCGCCGAGGCCCGCGGACGCGCAACCGTCCATGACCGCGGCGCCAGTCGATAGCGCGGCCGAGCAGGCGAGCAAACCAAGCGTCTTCAATCCCTATTACGGCACCGACGCGCCGCCGACCGCGGCCAAGGGCCAGAAGAAAGCCTTCATTCTCGATCCGCTGCTGGAATCAGGAAGTTCTGGACCGAGCAAGCCATGAATCACTTCGACTATCGCCACGGCGTGCTGCACGCCGAGGCGGTTGATCTGATCGAGCTGGCGGATGCGGTCGGCACGCCCTTCTATTGCTATTCGACCGCGACGCTGGAGCGCCATTTTCGCGTGTTCAGCGAGGCCTTCGCCGGCGAGAAGACGCTGGTGTGCTACGCCATGAAGGCCAACTCCAACCAGTCGGTGCTGCGCACACTGGCCAAACTCGGTGCCGGCGCCGACGTGGTCTCGGGCGGCGAGCTGAAGCGCGCGCTGGCCGCCGGCATTCCCCCTGAGAAGATCCTGTTCTCCGGGATCGGCAAGACCGAGGCCGAGCTGCGCGCGGCACTGGCCGCCGACATTCTCTGCATCAACGTCGAATCCGAGCCCGAACTCGAACTGCTGTCGCGGCTCGCCGGCGACCGCGGCCGCACCGCCCGGATCTCGGTCCGGATCAATCCCGATGTCGATTCCGGCACCCATGCCAAGATCTCGACCGGCAAGTCCGAGAACAAGTTCGGCGTGCCGCTGGCGCGCGCCCGCGCCGTCTATGACCGCGCCGCCAAGCTGCCGGGGATTGAGGTCACCGGCGTCGACATGCATATCGGCAGCCAGATCACCGATCTCGACAAGATGGAGACCGCGTTCCGGATCCTGGCCGAATTCGTCCAGACCCTGCGCGCCGATGGCCACACCATCTCCCACGTCGATTTCGGCGGCGGGCTCGGCATTCCCTATTACATGGATCGCGCAGCGCCGCCGGAACCTTCCGCCTACGCCGCCATGGTCAAACGCGTCACGCACAATCTCGGCTGCACCCTGATGTTCGAGCCCGGCCGCTTGATCGTCGGCAATGCCGGCATCCTGGTCAGCCGCGTGATCCATGTGAAGCGCGGCGACGCCAAGAATTTTGTCATCATCGATGCCGCGATGAATGACCTGATCCGCCCGACTTTGTATGAAGCCCACCACGATATCCTCCCCGTCCGCCAGGCCGCGGCGGGCGCGCCCACCATCGTCGCCGATGTGGTCGGGCCGGTCTGCGAAAGCGGCGACTATCTCGCGCTCGGACGGACCCTGCCCGAGCCCAAGGCCGGCGATCTCCTGGCGATCATGACCGCCGGCGCCTATGGCGCGGTGCAGTCCTCTACCTACAACACCCGCGCGCTGGTACCGGAAGTGCTGGTGCAGGGCGATCAATACGCCGTGGTGCGGCCTCGCGTAGAGGTCGAGGAACTGATTGCGATGGACCGGCTGGCGCCGTGGCTGTGAGGAAGGCCTGTCGTTGCCCGTGAAAGCAGCCTGGCGCGATGCGGCAGCCGCCAGCGTAGCTCGATCATCTCTTTTGTTACTCCTCGACCTCGGTATCGATGAGATCGCCGAATAATTCCCAACGATCGCCCTTGAATTTCTTGAGATGAAATTTCTTGACTGGAGCGAAGTCAGTTGCACTGGTGTTGATAGTGACACCAGGCAACAGCCCTTCGAGCCGCAGACCCTCGATGTTCGCGGCCTGCTTCATGATATTCACACGAGTAAGATCGTCGCCACACTTCTTGAGAACGTGAACCATCGTTTGAGCAACACTATAGCCAAATACCAAATTTTGGTCGTCACGATTCCCCTCCGGGAAATATTTCATAAGGAAGGCATCAAAGTTTTTGATACCTGCGTCGTATTTCCACTGCGGGTCAGTGGCATCTTTCAGAAAAGCCGCGGATATTATGTTTTGGCTGTTTTCCAATCCAGCCGGAATCATCACGGTTCCCGTTGATGAACCGGTGCTGTTGATAATGAACAGCGGTTGCCAGCCTAATTCAGCTACCTTCTTTATC
>NZ_JBEKXH010000322.1:0-7569 GCF_049512235.1 Bradyrhizobium sp. | reverse complement strand
CAGAAAGTAAACATGAATATTTTTTGTAATGGGACTTGACAACCCCGAAACACCGGATCTAGCCGGTCGGTTATTGTGATACGCCGAAGCACCGAGATGCAGCACAGCTGTCGTCGCACGGCTTGACCGGGCAATCCCGTAAACGCCGAGGTTTGTGGTTAGACGCAGACGCCTGTGATTGCTGGGTCGCCCGGTCATAGACGAAGCGAAAGCTACGCCGTCCTTCGGACGGCTATGTCGGGCGAGGACTCATGTTGATGAGGTGCTGTACGTGCCCCCCATGCTCGGGGGCCGAGGTTTCGTATCGGTACCCACTGGCGGCGCCGACCCATGGACGGACCGCCTCCGAAGCGGTTCATTTCATGTGTGTCCTTATGCATGCAGCCATGCAATGGTCGAATCGACTTGGGGTTGAGTGCATCAATATGGAAGCCGTTCAGAGAGACACGGGCTTGCAGTGCCTGGCGCTGCTATTGCGGTTCCATCAGGTTGCCGTCGATCCCGCGCAAATTGCTCATCAATTCTCCGGCGCCGCGATCGGCGTGCCGGAGATGCTGCGTTGTGCCAAGGACTTGAAGCTGAAGGCGCGGGTGGTCACCGAAGACTGGGCCGGCCTGGGCAAGCTGCCGCTGCCGGCGATCGTCGAGCTGAAAGACAAGACTTTTATCATTGTCGGCAAGGTGAGCGAGGACGGCGCGCTGGTCCAGCATCCCGCCGAGAATCGTCCCCGGATCATCAAACGCGCCGAGTTCGAGTACGACTGGACCGGCCGGGTGGTGCTGATGGCCCGCCGCGCCTCGCTCGCCGACGTGGCGCGCCGGTTCGACATCACCTGGTTCCTGCAGGCGATGCACAAATACCGCCGGCTGCTCGGCGAGGTCCTGATCGCATCGTTCTTTCTGCAGCTGTTCGCGCTGGTCACGCCGCTGTTCTTTCAGGTCGTTACCGACAAGGTGCTCACCCACCGCGGCTTTACCACACTCGACGTGCTGGTGGTCGGCCTGATCACGGTCACAGTCTTCGAAACCGTGCTGGGCGCGCTGCGGACCTATGTCTTTGCCCACACCACCAACCGGATCGACGTTGAACTGGGCGCCCGGCTGTTCAAGCACCTGGTCGCGTTGCCGATTGCCTATTTCGAGGCCCGCCGCGCCGGCGATTCCGTCGCCCGGGTGCGGGAACTCGAAAACATCCGCAATTTTCTCACCAGTTCGGCGCTGACGCTGGTGATCGATCTCGGCTTTACCTTCGTGTTCATGGCGGTGATGTTCTACTACTCGCCGCTGTTGTCGTGGATCGTGGTCGGTTCCTTTCCCTTCTATATCGCGCTGTCCGCGGGGGTGACGCCGGTCTTTCGCCGCCGGCTGGAGAAGAAGTTCGATCGCGGCGCCGAGAACCAGTCCTTTCTGGTCGAAAGCGTGAGCGCGATCCAGACCCTGAAGGCGATGGCGATCGAGCCGCAGATGCAGCGGCGCTGGGAAGAGCAGCTCGCGGGTTATGTCGGTTCCAGCTTCGATGTACTGTCGCTCGGCAACTGGACCAGCCAGGCGGTGCAGTTCATCAGCAAGATCGTCACCGCGCTGACGCTCTATTTCGGCGCCCATCTCGTCATCGCCGGGCAATTGACGGTCGGCGAGCTCATTGCCTTCAACATGCTGGCGGGCCGGGTGGCCCAGCCGGTGCTGCGCCTGGCGCAGCTCTGGCAGGATTTTCACCAGGCGCGGGTCTCGATCGCGCGGCTCGGGGACATTCTCAACACGACGCCGGAGCCGGCCTTCAATGCCTCCCGGGCCGCGCTGCCCCCGATCCGCGGCGATATCACCTTCGATCACATCAATTTCCGCTACCGCGTCGACGGCCCGATGGCGCTGCAGGACATTTCCTTGAAGATTTCCGCGGGGCAAGTGATCGGCATCGTCGGGCCCTCCGGTTCCGGAAAATCCACCCTGACAAAGCTGGTGCAGCGGCTCTATGTGCCCGAGAGCGGCCGCATCCTGATCGACGGCGTCGATCTGACGGTCGCCGACGTCGCCTGGCTGCGGCGCCAGATCGGCTCGGTGCTGCAGGAAAACGTGCTCTTTAACAGGTCGATCCGGGACAATATTGCGCTCGCCGATCCCGGCATGGGCATGGATCGGGTGATTGCCGCAGCCGAGCTTGCCGGCGCTCATGAGTTTATCCTTGAGCTGCCGGATGGCTACAACACCGTGGTCGGCGAGCGCGGCGCCAGCCTGTCGGGCGGCCAGCGGCAAAGAATCGCGATCGCGCGGGCGCTGGTGACAAACCCGAGAATCCTGATCTTCGATGAGGCCACAAGCGCGCTCGACTATGAGAGCGAGAACATCATCCAGCGCAACATGCGCAAGATCTCGACCGGCCGCACCGTCCTGATCATCGCCCACCGGCTGTCGGCGGTGCGTCAGGCCGACCGCATCATCACCATCGAGGCCGGGCGGCTGGTCGAGGACGGCACCCATGACGAATTGATGAAAAAGGCCGGCCGCTACGCCAGCCTCCACCAATTGCAGGCGGGTTTGCATGTCGTCGGCTGAGGTGCCGCCAAAGGATATCAACGCAAAACCGGCCGCGCCGCGATGGCAACGCGAAGACACCGCGCGACAATTTCTGCCCGCCGCGCTGGAGATTTTGGAGACGCCGGCCTCGCCGGCGGGCCGGGCGATCGGGGCGACCATCATCCTGTTTTTCGCTCTCGCGCTGGTCTGGGCCGTCTTCGGCCATGTCGACATCATTGCCACCGCCTCCGGCAAGATCGTCCCGACCGGGCGCACCAAGACCATCCAGCCGCTGGAGGCGGGGATCGTTTCGGCGATCTCCGTTCAGGATGGCGACCATGTTGCCGCTGGCCAGGTCCTGATCGAACTGGACCGCAAGGTGACGCAGGCCGAGCGCAAGCACGTCGCCGAGGATCTGATCGCAAGCCAGCTCGACGTTGCCCGCCTTGCGACCCTTCGCGACAATTTTGCCGCGGCAGTGATACCTGCCGAACTGAAAGCGCCTGCCGGCGCATCGGAGGCAGACGTGGCGCGCACGCGGGCGTCGATGCGGGCGCAGGCCGGCGAGCAATCGGCTAAACTCACCTCGATCGTGCGGCAGATCGAGCAGAAGCAGGCGGAGTCGCAGTCGATCGTGGCGACCATTGCGAAAATCGATGCCTCGTTGCCTTTGGTGGAAGAGCAGGCCTCGGTCCGGAAAAAGGCGATGGCCATCGAGTTCGGCAACCGCATCGCCTATCTCGATGCCCAGACAAAACTGGTCGAACAGCAGAACGAACGGATCGTGCAGCAGCACAAGATCGTGGAAGTCACCGCCGCGCGCCAGGCGCTGGAGCAGCAGATCGAGCAGACCAAGTCGGCTTACGAGCATCAGGTGCTGAACGATCTGGCGGACGCGGAAAAAAAAGTCGCCGAATTCAGCCAGGATCTCATCAAGGCCGAAGAAAAAACCAGCGAGCAGATCCTGTGCTCGCCGATCGACGGTACCGTGCAGCAGCTGGCGATCCACACCGTCGGCGGCGTGGTGACGCCGGCGCAGCAATTGATGGTCATCGTGCCCGGAGACAGCCATCTCGAAGCCGAAGCCATGATCTCCAACCGCGACATCGGCTTTGTCAGCGCCGGTCAGCCGGCCGAGGTCAAGATCGACACGTTCAATTTCACCCGCTACGGCCTGCTGCACGGCACGGTCGTCAGCGTCTCCCAGGATGCCATCGTCCGCGACAAGCCCAATGCAAAACAGGGTGATGCAAAATCCGGCGGCGCGCTGTCCGATACCAGCGAGCCCGAGGGCCAGGAACTGCTGTATTCGGCGCGGATCTCGCTTGAGGAGACGCAAATGCAGGTCGAGGACAAAATGGTTAACCTCGCGCCGGGCATGGCGGCGACGGTCGAGATCAAGACCGGGACGCGCCGGATCATCGAGTTCCTGATGTCGCCGCTGCTGCGCTATCGGCATGAGAGTTTGCGGGAGCGTTAAATCAGCCGCGACCGCAGGCGTTTCACTGTAGCTCTATTGGGAGGCTGGATGCCACACGATAAGCCCTCGAAGGGAATCATCAGAATTCCTTCCCCGCGTGAACCAAAGACGTCGGACGAGCCGCCACGTTTGCAGCGAGCGCCGATGCGTTCGCTCGAGGAGCTCACACCAGTCGCAAGGAAAGTAGCCTTGAATCTTGAGCTTATGCGGAGGTTTCGAGACGTAATGGGCTCTGACGACGAAGACCGTGCGCGTGCAATGGTAGACGAAGTCAGAAATTTCGCTCGTACCTTCGATCCAACTATTACCTATCCGGAAGGAGCGACAATTTCGGTCATTTTGATGAAGATGACTCGCGATCAGCGCGGAGAAACTGAAAATCGCTGATGGTCCTTCACTGAAGGGCTTAGGCACGCGGTGGAGGACACGACGATCCGCCGCTTTGCGGCCGCCCGGAGTTATAGCGCCTCGTATGCAAAATGCCGCGTGACTGTGGCTAAGTGTCCCGGCTGGCGGCGGGCGAGCACCATGAGTCGAATGAATTGTTCCAGAACTAAATGCTTCTGCCACGAGCTAAGGACAGGATTGTTCTCTCTTTCATCGGCGATTTTGCCGCCACGCGCGCTGTCAATGCGCGGCTTCAAGATACGGCAATATTTCGCAGCCTGGAAATCACAGCGTTCCTTGCGCCGAAATTCAGGGAACCTGCTGCGATTCGCACCATCGTGCAGATTTTGTTTGCAACTCTTGGGTGAAACGGCCTAGCGTCAACCTCAGGGCAATGGATCGAATTGGTTCATCGGATGATGAATGGGCGGTTCCGTTTTGGCTGGGGTCAGGCGTATATGTCAGCACGTCGCGGGAATGCGCGGCCGGCGAGCGATGCAATGTCTCAAGTTGCGGTTAGTGCCTATAAGGCGGATTGCAAGCCGCACGGCGGACTACGCCTTTCGCCTTTGTCCTAAGAGCTACGGCGGCCGAGTCGGGGCCGATCCGCCTTGCTGCGAGCTTTGTCCCTCAGGCGGATCGCGGCATGAGAACCAATTATCGTTGGCTCGTTGCGGTTCTGGCGCTGTTCGGCCTGCTGTTCGGCGTTCGAACATTGGGCGAACGGGGCTACCCTGGCCGCTTCAGCTTTACCAAGTCGTTGGATGTCAAGTCCGCGGGCGACGACCGCGCCACCTATTTTCGGCTGAAGGTCAATCTCGCCTACAAGGGCGAGCCGCTCGATTTCGATATCGTGGTCGGCTGCAACGTCAGGATCACGACCTACAAGGACAACGATCGGACGGTCGAAGTCGGCGTCGCGCCGATGCTGTACGGGCTGAGGATGAAGGACGGCCATGGTGTGGTGGTCAAGCCGCCGGAAGCCTGCGAAGGCGAGACCACGGAGAACGGCAAGGTCCCCAAGACGCTGCTGCCGCTAGTCGTCACCTATGAAAACGCCGACGCGCCCTGGTTCGGGATCGCCTATGCTTCTGATGACTCCTACAACAGCCCGCTGTCCCAGTTGAAGTTCTTCGGAGCCAGCATCGAGAAGGCGACGCGCGAGGAATGGCGAGAGTGCGCCGGACCGAGGCACCGAACTTCCGCAACGACGTTATCCACGACGTGTGGCAGGGCCTCGGTCCAAACCAGGAAGACAGCATCCAACAATCTCCGGTGGCTCTATGCTGAAGGAGCGTTATGGTGAACGTCAGGGCATGGTGCGCGAATGATTGGAAGAAAAGTTTCAACCCGGCAACGTGCGCTGCTCGTGGTTTCGAGCTTTCTGTTAGCAATGAGGTGTGGGCTCGCATATGCGCAAGACGCATTGAAGATCGCGAAGAATCTACCGCCGCCTGCCAATTTCTATGACGTATGTCCGTCTGGGCATCGCCTCGAGTTTCAGATCGGATCGTTAGCGCTTTATATCGATCCGCATTGGCTCGCCATCGAGTCGGAGGTCCCTCTATGGAGACGGTTCGGCCCGAAATGTCCGTCTGAGCCGATCACAATTTCCAAGCTCTATTTCGACAACTCCATTCTGGACGCCGCGAAAATTCCGGGGGGGCTTGGCCAGCCATTCTTTTTTTTGGTGATCAGGGATGAAGCAACGCTGTCCCCCAAACGGATGACTAAACTCGGACTACGGGACACTCCGCCCCTAAAGCAGACCGAACAGCCCTACGTGGAAGATATAACGAGTTTCGCGTTCCGTGTGACACGTCTCCCGCCGCAGTCACCGCGTGTTTATCGAGTGGTGTATCCGGGAGTGGGCAATAAGCCGCCAACTTTCGTTGAGGTCTCGTGCGGAGGAGACCCAAGTCGGCCAAACACGCCCGGTCCGGGCCGGACGTGCTTCACACCGATTGCCTATTCGTATCTTGGTACTTTCACCGTGGACTACAAGTTTCGGCAAGACAGACTGCCGATCGCAGAAGCGGAAAAGGATCCTCCGACGATGCTCGAGCCCGAGGGGGTCCTTGCCTTCGACTCTCATCTCCGAGCTTGGCTCGATAGCCTGACAAAGAAAAAATAGACGACCGCCCTAGACATTCCGCACATGGGGAGACTGAGACATGGCTGATCCGTTCACGCTTTCGCAAACCCAGATCAACGCGCTCGGCGTCGGCTGGACCGATAGCAACGGTGGCAACGGTTTCCTGGTCCGCGATCTGAATGGCAACGGCAAGATCGATAATGACAGCGAGATGTTCGGCGGGCCCTCGTCGTCGGGTTTTGCGCAACTGGCCCTGCTCGACGGCAATCACGACGGCAAGGTCGATGCGGGCGATAACGGGCTGGTGGATTTCAACGGCGACGGCGTCATCGATTCCAATGATACCCTCGATTCGCTGAAGGTTTGGGTCGATGCCAACGATAACGGGCAAGTCGATCCCGGCGAACTGCACGCGCTGTCCGACTACAATATTGTCTCGATCTCGCTCGACTCCACGCCATCAACCGCAACCGACGGCAACAACGCCATCACGGAAACGGGAACGTTCCAGCGCGCCGATGGCACCACCGGAACGATGGCCGACGTTCAGCTCACCACCGATAATTTCGATACCAAGTGGCTCGGTGATTCCTCGGTGAGCTCGGATGCCGAAAGCCGGCCGGACCTCAAGGGCTTCGGTACGCTGACCGACCTGCATGTGGCGATGACGCTCGCCCCGAGCCTCGTTTCCGTGGTCGATGCGGCGTTGCCTTCGTTGAACACGCTGTCCTTGGCGGACTTGCGCGATGCCGTTCGCCCGATCCTTTACGCCTGGGAAAGCGCGGTGCCGGTGCCCGCCGGCACGCGGGGGACCGAGGCGACAACGCGGGATTTTAATTTCGTCGGTGCCACCAACCAGCAGGGCGCGACCGTCTATGACTTCCTGATCGAAAAGCAGGACAGCCAGGGCACGTACTTTGCCTATGCGAGCGGTCAACCCGTTCTCGATACGAATGGAAACACCATCGCCCGGCCGACCGAGGCGCAGGCGCTGGCGAGCACGCCGCAGCAGGGCAGCTGGAATACGCTGACCGCGGCGGATCTCACATTTCTCGAACGATATACGGGAAGCCCGATCGGCCTCGGCCTCAGCG
>NZ_JBEKXH010000321.1:0-7574 GCF_049512235.1 Bradyrhizobium sp. | reverse complement strand
GAGCTTCTCGATGTCCAGGATGTCGTTGATGAGCCGCACCAGCCGCTGGCAATTGCCATGGGCGATGCTGATCAGACGACGGGCGGAATCGCCGAGTTCTCCCGCCGCGCCGCCGGCCAGCAGCCCGAGCGAGCCCATGATCGAGGTCATGGGCGTGCGCAGTTCGTGACTGACCGTGGCAACGAATTCGCCTTTCAAACGCTCGTCGCGTTTGCGGTCGGTGATGTCACGCACGAATACCACAAACATTCGCCGTTCGGTCTGCATGTCGACCAGTTCGAAGTCCACGGGAAAGGCTGCGCCGTTGGAGCGGTAGGCCACGCGCTCGCGCACCCCTGCCTTTTCGGCCACCATGACGGGAAGCAGGACCGCCATGCCGGTTTCGCCGTGGCCGCCGAGATCTATGAATTTGCCGATATCAAAGCGCGCAACGTCCGCGATCTCGACACCAAACATCGTGCCTGCGGCGGGGTTGAGGGTTTCGATGCTGCCGTCCTCGTTCAGGGTGATGATGCCGATCAAGGCGGAGTTGAACACCGCGCGCTGGCGCGTCAGCGCCTGCTTGACCGCTTCATTCGCGGCCTGCTGCTCGATCAACGACGTATCGGACAGGCGCCGCCGCAGCGCTGCCTCGTGGCGCAGGTTCTGCTGCTCGGCCGCCAACAAATGGGTGAGCCGGGCATACATTTTCGCCGTTTCAACCTGCATCATCATCAGGACGAAGGTTGCGGCCGACAGGCCGAACAGACGGCCGGCATAGAAACCGACATCGTACCGCGCGCCGCTGAACACCGCAGTGAGTGCGACCTCGCACAGCCATGCGAACAGCACGACCATGAGCCAGAGGTCGAGCACCGAGTGCGGCCGCCGTCGCCAGAGCACCAGCAGGGCCGTGGCACAAATCATCCAGAGAGCAGTGACGACGATGTTCTTTTCGCTCGTATAGACCTGGTTCTGGAACATTGGCGGCAGCAGCGCCGAACCGATTGTAGCAAGCAGCACCAGCGCCACCACCGCCAGCAGGACAATGCCGACGCCACAAAGAATTGCCGGGCCGCTCGAATTCCTCGACGGCTCGATTTCGCGTTGGGCCCGGTCGTCATCTTTCACCAGGGCAAAGACGATCACAACGAGCGGAAAACCAGCGTGCCAAAACAAATAAAGCCATACAGTGGTCTGCGGTCCGGAGCCCGGCAGTATCCCAGCCTCTGAAAACAGGCCGGGAACGGATAGCGCGAACGGAATGATCACGAGGGCAGTGAACAGATAGCCGCAGCCAAGCACCAGCAACGCACGCGAGCGGGTAATATTGAATTGCGCGAACAGCAAGCCCGCGGTCAATAGATCGACGATGGCCACCGCGGTCAGGTGGGATGGAATCAACGCAGGGATGCTACCCAGCGGATGCTTGGCAAACGGTACGATGATGGCGAACATCGCGGCCAGCAGAAGCACGGTCGGGATCGCGAGCCGCCGATCGGCCCGTCCGGCACAAGCGGTCGACAACCACGCCGGTTGCTCGTCATCGTCAGCCAATGTCCAACCGATCCCATGTCCGCTTGGGTATAGAATGCCCGGATACTGCTAGCATCGAGTTAAGCTCTAAACCCGTACAAATACCGACCTCTGGGATTTTCGAATCGATCTGCGATCCTCATCCCCGGCGATCGCGCCCGCGGCCGACGCCGGTGTGTCGCCTCCGCCGATCAGTCTGCGATTGAGATTGACCGTGGGGGAAGGCGCACTTCGACGAGGATGAGATGCCCAATACGGTCAAGGCGGCAAAGGGAGCATTGATGATCGGAGACATTCCAGCGCGATAGTTGCGACGGGATTTGGTAGCTGGCGCAAACCTTATGGGCCTGGCGCGACGCCAGTTGAAAATAAAAACCCGCGACCGATTTCCCGGCGCGGGATGTAACTTCTGCGATCATGAACATATACCGGTGATTTGCCCGACGTGTCAAATCCTTTTTTGAACGGCACCAGAACTTTGTCCGAAGCGGCGATTGAGTACCGCGCCGGCGCCCGCGGGGTCTTGAATGCCCTTGTCGGCGCGCGTAGCCTCGCCTTGAACTTCGAGTGCGGCGGCCAGGCCGGTCGACCGCGGAAAGCGCTGTGTTTCGCGGCAATGCCAGCAACTCGCGTCATCGATATCGATGACCTTTGGCGCGTCGCCGCGCGAAAGGTTCGCGCCTCTCCGAACCCGCCGCAAGATGTATACGTCGATGGATTGCGCTGTCTGGCCTCGGCGCTTGAGATCCCGGGCCGTTACGACGAGCCTGCGCTGCGTCGCCTGCAGCGCGAACTGTTTATCCGCATCCTGGCCGACCTCAGCGTGTCCCGCGATATCGCGGCCCATCCCGAGATCGCCGAGATTCCGGTCAGGCGCCCGCTCCTGATCACGGGATTCGGCCGCACCGGGAGCACTCTCCTTCACAACCTGCTCGCGCTCGATCGCCATGCGCGCGCCCCTTTATTATGGGAACTGTTGAATCCGTCGCCCCCGCCGCGTCCCGAGTCGGTGGCTTCCGATCCACGCATCGAGATCGCGCAGCGGCGGCTGGACGCATTTACGGCGTCTGATCCGTTGATCCGGAAAATTCATCCGATGGCAGCCCGCGCGCCTGACGAGTGTCATTGGATGATGCGGCACTCCGCACTCATGCCGATGCTCTATCAGGTGCCTGAATATTGGCAATGGCTGAAGCAGCTCGACAATGGCGAACTCAAGGATCTCTATTCGCATTACCGGCTGCAGATCCAGCATCTACAGCTCTGGATTCGGCGCGATTTCTGGGTGAGCAAGGCCTCAACCCATCTGCATTTCATGCCCGTGCTGTTTGACGTCTTTCCCGACGCGAATGTAGTCAGGCTGCACCGTCATCCGTGCCACGCTGTACCATCCATGTGCAGTCTCGTATCCGGTTATCGCCGGCTGTTTGCGCCGCGGGTGGACTATCGCGAGGTCGCGGCCACGCTGCTTGACATATTCATCGACCACATGAACCGGTCTATCGCAGCGCCGGCGAGCAAGGCGGACCATATCACCGACATTCGCTTTGAAGATCTCGTCGCAGACCCGATCAGGACGGTGCGCAGCATCTACCGGCGCTTCGGTTATCCGTATTGCGCGAATTTCGATCAGGAGATGACGCGTTATCTCGATCGCGAGCGAGCCGCCGCAAGGCCGCCGCACGCCTATACGCTCGAGCAATTCGGCCTTTCAAAGAGCCTGGTTATCGATCGTTCGGCGGACTATCTCACATGGGTGCAGGCGCGCTGCGGAGAGTTCGCCGACGCCGCCCGCGCGACGTGACGAACTCCGGCCACGCATCCATTTCCGGGAAGTGCCGCCGGTTCAGGATCCGTAAGGCGGTTCGTTCTTCAACGGATGGTCGTCGTCAGGATAGCGGCTCTTGATCAGCATGGTGATGCCGCCGCGCGATGTTCGGGTATCCGGCGCCTGCCAGATCGAAAGCTCATAGTCATAGCCGGGCGCCCAGGCGAATGTGATCGGCGTCGGCGGGTTCGTTCCCAGCGCGTGATGGATCATCGCACGGATTGCTTCCTGCATGCCCACGGGTATCTGTCGCAAGATTTTCATCCAGTCCGCGTGCAGCGCCATCTTCTGGTGCACCACAACACCCTGGGCAAGTTCTTGACCTTCACGAAACGCCGGCCGATTGGGCACCAGCTTGGCAATGTTGTCCCTCGAAAATGCAGTGTTGAGAGTACCCAGCGCCGTTTGAAGATGGGGCATCCACAATCTCCACTCAAATGATTACAGCGAATTCGTCACAACGTAAGAGTGGCACCTCTCCGGACTACGCGCAACTCCCATTATTCCGGACCTTCGCGTGCATCGCATCTTTTGAAGGGGTCTGGCCGGCACTTTGCTCGATGCGGGTCGCGACCTCGTCCAGCAGCGCGCCATAGAGCCTGGCACCGGTCTCCTCCATCAAGGTTCGGGCCCTCGCCAGTTCGGAGCGGGCCCGCTCGGCTTGATCGGCCTGCTGCAGCACGTCCGCATAAACGATACGGCCAAGACACTCCGGAACGCGTGCCGCCCGCGCCGTCGCCACCTCGATGGCCTCGACGGCAACGCGCCCTGCGCTCTCAAGATCATGGTTGAGACGATGAGCATTGGCGAGGTCGGCAAGGATCCGCGCTTCAGCCTCCAGCCCGGCTTTGAGCGACCGCGCAAAGCGCAACGCCTTGTCGAGATTGTCGACGGCATGGCCGAATCGGCCGGCAACCAGATGCGCAACCCCGCGGCAGGCCAGCGCGTTGACGCGGACATAGGGGCTGCCAGTTTCAGTCGCCATCGTCATGGCGCGCTCGGCGTGAAAATCGGCGAGCTCGCTGTCCTTCATCGCCCACGCCAGGTCGACATAGGCTACGCTGACGAGATGAAGCGTCATGTCGCCGGGATCGATGTCGGTCTGCAGCAAACGGTCAAGATAGGGCCTTGCTTCGTCGAAGCGGCCGAGTTGGACCAGAATCTGTCCGCGCATCACGGTCAGCCAGCGCTCGACGTCGAAATTGAAGAGCTGACGCTCGAACTCGCCGATCGCGTCAGCGCTGCCGGTCGCTTCGATATTTGCTTGCAGCGCCAGATCCAGATGTCCCGACAGCCGCATCGCCTGCGACAGCACGGCGGTCAGCATCACCTCCGCGCTTCGGTCCTGCATTCCGGTTGCCAGCGCAAGCGCCTCGCGCGTCCGCGAGACGTAATCGTCAGCCGAACCGCCTGCCGCAAGCGTCCGGCCATAGGCCGCATGGATCCAGGCATTGGCCCGCGAATTTCCGGACGACAGCGCCAATTGCCGCGCTTCCTCGAACCAGCGCCGCGCCTCCTCGGCCGACACGCCCTCCCGCCAGCCGAACGACAAGACCTGGATGCAGGAATGCATGCGCAGATAGTTGATGGCGTCGGATGCCGGCTGGCCGTCCAGCAATTGATGAACTTTTTTCCAGCTTCGAAGCGCCTGGCTCGCATCATGCGTGCCGATCCACAACGCGGCACGGATGAGTGCCTGAGCCGCTTCCATGGGCTCGCCGGCCTCCTCGAGATGGTAGGCCAGAAGGCTTGCGCGCTCCTCTTTGCGGTCCGTAAAATGGAGTTTCATGATCCGCGCTACGTCGGCGTGAATGCGGACGCGTCGCTCGCGTAGCAACATCCGATAGCAGACCTCCTGGACCAGCGGATGCGAGAAGGCATGGACGCCGGGGTCAAGCGTCAATTCGCGCAGCAATTCAGCACGGCGCAATCGTACAAGCGCATCGGCCAGCTCGGCCGATGGCAATGCCGTCACGGCTTCAAGAACAGTGAGGGGCACCTCGCGGCCAATCACGGCGGCATATTGCAGCACCCGGCGGGCCGGTTCATCGAGATGATCGATCCGGGCCGCCAGCAGGGCCTCGATCGTCGGGGGCAAGGGGATGGCCTTGATGCCCCCTGCGAGGCGATAGCCGCCGCGATCTCCTTCAAATTCACCGCTCTCCACCAGAGAGCGCACCAGCTCCTCGAGAAAGAACGGATTACCCTGGGCACGCTGGGTGATATTTCGCGAAATAAGCCCAAGCGAGGAATCGGGTCCGAGAAGTTCGCTCAACAGCCCCTTGGCCTCCGCCGGGCTGAGCGGCGACAGGTTGATCTGTCGATAGTGGCTTCGCTGCATCCAGGGCGCGCTGTACCCATGGCGAAAATTGAACAGCAGCATGGTCTTGGTACCGATGGTGGCGTCTACCATCACATCGATGAATTCCTCGCTCGCTGCATCGATCCAGTGCAGGTCCTCGATGAGAACGAGAGCCGGCCGCTCCTGCTGGCCGGAGCGCACGAAAAGACGGAGCAGATCGATAAGCCGCCTCTTGCGTATCGCAGGGTCGAATTGAGCCGCCGGCTGGGCCGCCGGGTCGACCAGGCCGAGAAAACCGAGCAGCAGCGGGAGCGCATCGTTGTCGACCGCCAGCGTCGACAGCACACCGGCCACCTTCTGCCGCGCCTCATCGGCCTGCATGGCAGGCTCGATGCCGAGATAGTCGCGGGCCAATTCGAGGATGGGCTGGTAGGGCGTCGCGTGGCCGTGCGCGGTCACCCGGGCTTCATAGACCCGATAGCCGCGATCGTGGCAGCGCTCGGCGAATTCGAAGCAAAGCCGGCTTTTTCCCGATCCCGCTTCACCGACGACGCCGACGGCGCGGGGCGATCCGGCCGCTGCGCTGCCAAGTTCCGCCTCAAGCAAATCGAGTTCCGCGCTTCGGCCGATGAGCGGACTGAGCGCCGTCTGGCTGCGAAAAATGACGCTGGCCGGCGCATAATGAAGGCGCTCCAGCCTGAAAATCTCGATTTCTTCCGACACGCCGCGAACCGCATGAGACCCAAGTGATGTTGTTTCCACGGAGTGTCGGGCGGCTGCGGCCGTGACGCCGGTCAGCAGGATTTCGCCCGGCGTCGCCATCTGCTCCATCCGCGACGCCAGATGGGCTGCCGATCCGGCCACGTCGTAGGTGCGATAGAGGCTGTTGACCACCGCCTGCACGATGACCTCGCCGCTGTGCATTCCGACCCTGACTTTCAGGCCGGGGTCGCCCAGCTCGGCTACGGAAGCCTGGATCGCCAGAGCCGCCGCGCAGGCGCGCACCGCGTGATCTTCGCGCGGCACCGGGGCGCCGAACAGCGCCATCACGCCATCGCCCTGCACCTTGTTGACGATGCCGTCGTAGCGCTCGACGCTCCGCCGCATGGCGTCGATTACAGGCTGGATCCGCCGCATGGCGTCTTCGGGATCGACATGGTCAATCAAGGCCGTGGAGTTGCTGATGTCGGCGAAGATGACCGTGAGCTGCTTGCGCTCGCCGCCGGCGACGCTCAGCGCCTGCAACATCTCCTCCGTCTCCGGCCGCTGCGTGGGGACGCTCAACGACGCGCTGCATTTGCCGCAGAATCGGCTGCTGGGGCCGTTGATATGGCCGCACGCCGCACAGACAATCTGGAGCCGCTTTCCGCAGCTCTCGCAGAATGCATTGGTCGCACGATTGTCGCTGCTGCAGTATCGGCAAAGCATCCGCCGGACCCTGACGCCCATGTTCGCTGACGAGAGTATAGCGGAACAGGGGATGTTTCCATGGTCAAAGCCGCACCTGGCCGAGATGCCGCGCCAGCTAGCGTTTGGCAAACGGGATCATCAGCACTTGCGGCTTAAGCACCAGCGAGGCGGAAAACGCCGTGATGGCGCCGCCGGCGTCTTTCGAAAACATGACGAGCACGGGAAATTCGGTCCCGAACGCCAGCACCTTGAACACGAACTGCAGGTCACTGAGCTGCCTCAACTCCCAGCTGGACTCGTAATAGCTGATCTGGAGGCGATTTCCGGCGCTGCTGACCACGAGGTCGCCATATCCGGGATTGCTGTACATCCCCCTGTAGTCCGAGATCGGGGCCGTCGCAGCGGCGGCAGGAGCGGCAGCGGCTTGAGCCATCTGGGCTGGAACAGGGGCTGGTGGGGCGGCCGGCAAGCTCAAGTGTCCGCCCGGACTGCATGTGGGGAGCGTGAGCCGGCCCGAGA
>NZ_JBEKXH010000320.1:0-7603 GCF_049512235.1 Bradyrhizobium sp. | reverse complement strand
GTCTTCGTCGACGGCGGCCGGGTCCCGCCGGGAACGTTCGAAGTGCGCCGCGCGGCGCTGATCATCAATTACACGCCGAATACCGAGCGAAAGATCACGCAGCGCGAGCTCGAGCTCGAGATCGGCAAGGAGCTCGAGAACGTCCCGGACATCCGCTACTGGTTCCTCGACGAAAACGGTCTGCGCGCCATCTCGCTGGTGGTCACGGGAACGGACAGCAACATCGTCAACAACGTCGCCAGCGAACTGGCAACCCAGATGAAGCGGATTCCGATCATCTCCGACGTGATTTCGGAAACCGCGCTCGACCGGCCCGAGCTGCGTATCCAGCCGAAGGCGGATCTCGCCGCCAGGCTCGGCGTGTCGACCGAAAGCCTGTCGCAGACGATCCGCGTCGCCACCATCGGTGACGTCGGTCCGGCGCTGGCAAAGTTCGACGCCGGCGACCGGCTGGTGCCGATCCGGGTCGAGCTCGAAGACGCCGCGCGGGGCGATCTCGGCCTGCTCGAGCAGCTGCGGGTGCCGCTCGGCGAGCACGGCGAAAAGGGCGGCGTGCCGCTGTCGGTGGTCGCCGACATCAAGCTCGATCAGGGCCCGACCAGCATCAATCGCTACGACCGCGAACGGCAGGCCACGGTGGCAGCCGACCTGGTCGGCGCGGCGGCGCTCGGCGACGCCACCAAGAAGATCTACGACCTGCCGGTCACGAAGAGCCTGCCGAAGGGCGTCAAGGTCTCTCCGTCTGGCGACGCCGAAAGCCTGAACGAGCTGTCGGACGGCTTTGCCACCGCGATCACCGCCGGCCTGATGATGGTCTATGCGGTGCTGGTGCTGCTGTTCGGCACCTTCCTGCAGCCGATCACCATCCTGTTCTCGCTGCCGCTCTCGATCGGCGGCGCGATCGTGGCGCTGCTCTTGACCGGCAAGCAGCTGACCACGCCGGTGTGGATCGGCATCCTGATGCTGATGGGCATCGTCACCAAGAACGCCATCATGCTGGTGGAATTTGCCGTCGAGTCCTTGCGCGGCGGCAAGCCGCGCGAGGAGGCGATCATCGACGCCGGCATGAAGCGGGCGCGGCCCATCGTCATGACCACGATCGCGATGGCCGCCGGCATGATGCCATCGGCGCTGGCGTTCGGCGCAGGCGGCGAATTCCGCTCGCCGATGGCGCTGGCCGTGATCGGCGGCCTGTTGTTCTCCACGGTGCTGTCGCTGGTGTTCGTGCCGGCGATGTTCATGCTGATGGACGACATCGGCGCGCTGTTCTGGCATTTTGGGAAAAAAATGCTGGTCACCAGCGGGGAGAGCGAGAGCGCTGCGGAAGGTCATGCCGCCGGGCCCGGACCATCGCCGCCGAGCATCGTGCATTCGCCAGCGGCGGAGTGACCAGGAAGATCGCGAATCGTCCGTCGCTAAAACAGACGGCCAAATGGCGCTCCCGAGGGGAGACGAAGGGCGCTCTCAAGAACACCGATAAAATGGGCACAAACCAGCTTGCCTGCTGAGCGAGTGATACCACCCAAGTATACCACCGGGCAATGGCCCCGCCGATGGCGGACGGCCCGATTGCCGGTCGTCAACCGTTTCGTCTCCGCAAGGGAACCCGCTGCCTTGGATTGTGTTGGGGTTAGTCACAATCAGATTTCAAGGAGGAAATGATGTACAAGCTCGCAGTGGCAATATTGCTGTTATCCGCGCCGGCATTTGCCCAAGATAATAAGGTCGACATGCCGCCAACCAACATGAAAAATACGGTCATTCCGAAGTCGGGCGGCGAGCAGACGCCGGCAACAACGCCGACAACGGCCGCGCAAGCCAACTCACCCGGTACCAACGCAACGCGACCGGCGAAGGCGGGTCCGGAGCAAACCTCCGTTCCCAACGCTGGCCCGCCAGCCACAACGACTCAGACAACCGGCGCGAGCAACCAGAGTCCGACCGTTAGAAAAATGAACGAAGACGAAAAGAAGAAAATCGAAACAGAGGGCAAATAGCTCTTGGGCGAGCGGCCCGGCGACGTTCCGAAAGCGCGCGCCGGGCCTGCCCACTGCAAGGTCAGAGCCGCTGAGCGTCGCATGGCCGGAGTGAGCATAGCCTCATCGTGGCCCTTTCCAACTGGGCAGACCCGGAGCTGAGTAACTCCCAGCCGCAGGAAGCACTGGCGAAATTTGTCAAAGCCGGCTATTCTGTAGCCATGGTTTTCAGCCGCATCACCGTCGATCCCGCAGTCTGCACGGGAAAGCCCTGTATCCGCGGGCTTCGGTTTCCGGTGGCGCGGCTCCTTGGGCTGATGGCTGCGGGCGAGACGCGCGAGGCGATCTTGAACTCCTATCCTTACATCGAATCTGGCGACATCGACGAAGCTTTGCAATACGCCGCGTTCCTCGCTGAAGACGAAACCGTCGAGCTGCGGCCCCCCGTTCCTGCGAAGTGAGATTTCTGATCGATATGCCGCTTTCGCCGGCTCTGGCGTCGTGGCTTTCGGACCAAGGGCATGACGCCGTGCATGCGGCCGATTTGGGACTTAGCCGCGCGACCGACGGCGAGATCATGGAGCGAGCGAGGCACGAGGCGCGAACTATCATCACCGCCGACCTCGACTATCCGCGCCTGCTCGCAGTTGCCCGCGCAAGCGAGCCGAATTTGATCCTGTTTCGCAATGGCAACTGGTCCGAAGCTGACGTCCGCATTCGATTGGGCGAAGTCCTTGCCGCGCTGAGTGAAGCGGATGTTGCCAGCAGTATCATCGTCGTCGATCGGGATCGCGTGCGGCGGCGAAGGCTGCCGATCGGGCGATGAGTCCGGCGACGCCGAAAGCCTGAACGAGCTGTCGGACGGCTTTGCCACCGCGATCACCGCCGACCTGATGATGGTCTATGCGGTGCTGGTGCTCCTGTTCGGCACCTTCCTGCAACCGATCCCCACATCGTGCATTGGCTGGCGGCGAAGTAGCAAAGCGCAGCCTTCCAATTGGGATCGTATTCTCGCGCGCCGTCCGAATCATGTTGGCCGGGGCCCTCGAATGCCGGCGATCATCGCGCCGGCGACGGCATGATCTCTGGCTCAGCGGAAGGCGGCACCATCAGGGCCGTAAAACGCTCGGTCGCGCCGGGCTGGCCCAGCAGTGTTGACTGCAGCTCGAACTCGAACCTGGCGAAGTAGGAAGCCCGCGCCGCGATACTTTCCATCTTGGCGATGCAAGGCGCATCTCCGTCGAAGCACATCGCGGCCCATCCTCCCTCAAAGGTCTGCGTCGGCGGCAATGGCTCGTGATCGACCAGGGCAAGGCGCTCGTCATAGACCGGGTGATCCGGGCTGTAAAAAGCCGTGGCGAAGGCCAGCACATCGTCACCGCCGACCGCGGTCAGCGCCGCGTTGGAAAGCTTGTGCCACCGCCCGGTCAATTCCAGCGCGGCCTGGTGGTAGAAATTGCGTCCCTCATGCAATGGATGGTCGTTGCGATAGAGGGCATGAAGCGGTGCCCCGACAAGCGCGCTTGCCACCGCGATCGCGATGACAAATACCGCCAGATTGACCGTATAGAAGCGTTCGATCGGATAGCTCGCGCTGCCGACGACGCGAATCGCGAACAGGAACAGACCCTGGAGGGCCCAGACCGTCGGCATGTCGGTGCCAAATCCGACCGCCGTGATCGCCGGGAAGGCGATCGTCCCGGCGCCGATCAGAAACAGCAGCAGCAGGCCCGGATCCATCGCCCGGAATTCCCTGGCGAAATGTTTCAGGCGCTCTTTCACGATCAAGGCCCATGTCGCAGCAGGCAGCGCAAGAACGAGTGAGACGCCCAGCAGGAAAAGCATCGCCTCGTTCAGCGAAGGAACAAAGTCCTTGCCCGCATGCAAGACGAGCGCGTAGTTGATCGGTTTCGCGCCGGTCGTCGCCAGCCAATATAAATGCGGTCCAAGCGCGGCCAGCCCGACCGCTGCGGAAATCCAGGGAGCGAACGAACTGAAATAGGCGCGCCGTTGCGGATGGCAAATCGCGGCGAACAGAAAGCTCGCGATCAGAAACGCCGTATAGTATTTGCCCAGCATCGCAAGCGCGGCGGTCGCGCCGGCAGCGACTGCCCATCCGGCGTGGCGCGTTTCGAACGATCGCAGGAAGCAGTAGGTGGCGAAGGGCCACGCCGCCAAAAGGATGGTGTTGGCATTGAAACGCTGCGCATGAAACTGATAGGTCGGCATCAGCATCAGAAGCAGCAGCACCACCATTCTCTTGTCGCCGCGTACGAAGCGTCGTGAAATCAGGTCGACGGCCCAAAGTGCGATCGCCGAATTGGTCAGGGCCAGCAGCTGGAACGACCAGTTGGTGAGCGGAAAGACCGAAGTCCAGGCCCGCGCGACCCATCCCATCAGCGGCGGATGTTTGGTATAGCCCCATTCTATGCTGCGTCCGTACGTCCATGTTTCCAGCACGTCGGGGTGAAGGTCGCCGCCGTAATAGGCGACCGACAGATAGACCATCCAGATGGCGACAAATCCGAGCAGCAGCAGCGGAATGCCCCAGCCCGCTTCGACCCCATCCATCCACTTCGCAAACGGCTTCCGCCAGGGCGCAGGCGACAATTCCGAGCGCGCGGCCATGGCCGATAACGCACGAACAGACAACGCATGACACATAGGCACACAAACTCACAACGTGTTGCGAATGGACACGTCCGACCTGTCCGTCGCCGCAAAGGATTACAAACCGGTGGCGCCCCGCAACGCGGAATGTTTCCACTTGTTTCTGCGTGTTAAAAATAATTAATGGTCCAATTTCAGAATATTGATGTCCCAAATGAGATGATTTCGCAGGCACACGATGGCACGCTTCATCCACGCCATCGGGTGGTCCAAGATCCAAACAAAATCCATAAGATAAGTGAGTGAGCTGAAATCATGTGGGTCAGTGCGCACCGCTCGCTCTATTCGTTGCGCGCCACCGCGGTCAGCCGGGCGATGTTCTGTAGTAAAATGCGGCCGCGCTGCAGGTCGACAATGCCGTCCTTGCGCCATAGCTGCAGCTGGCGATTGACGCTTTCGCGCGCCGCACCCACAAAAATTCCGAGCTGCTCCTGCGAGATGTGCACCTCGGAACCGTAGTCGCTGGCGAGCGCACAAAGCCGGCGCGCCAGGCGGACCGGCAGCGGCTGCAGCACCGACTCCTCCATCCGCTCGCTCATCCAGCGGATCCGCTGACACAGCAGCTGGATCAGTTTGACCGCCACCCTGGGTTCGCGCTCGAGATGGGAGAGAAAATCCGCGCGCCGCAGCACGAACAGTTCGGTCGGCTCGCCGGCGGTTGCGTCCGCGGTGCGGCTCTGGCCATCGAGCACCGCGACCTCACCGAACAGATCGCCCGGGCCTTGAAAATTCAGGGTCAGGCGGCTGCCATCGGAGGCGCCGGTTTCAATGCGAATCTGTCCGCGGCGGACCCCATACAAAGCGTCGCCGGGATCGCCTTTCTGGAACAGCACCTCGCCCAGCGCCAGATGCTGGGTCTGGCAAAGGCCCGAGATCCGCTGCAATTCCTCGGTGCCCAAATCCGAAAACATCGGATTCATCTTCAGAATGACCGCAAATTCGGCCTGTTTGCTCATCGCAATGCCTTCCGCAATGGTCGTTCGCAAAATCGGCAATCTGCGAAGTGTGTCATAAGTCACAGAGCTTTGCAGCACCCCCGGATAATTTTTGGACAGCTTTGAGCCGCCTCCACTTTCCGGGATAGACTGAAGGCCATCGGCCGCGCCCGGAGCGGGCTGCTGCGAATTCAATGCCGCTGTCCCCATTGGAATGTCGTGATGAGAATCCTGAAATTTGCCGGCGCCGCCATTGCTGCCGTCGTCGTCATCGTCACACTGCTGCTGATCGCAGGCCTGCCTTCCGGCTTTCTGACCTCGGCGATACAAGCCAGGGTCGAACGCGAAACCGGCTATCGGCTGACGGTCCACGGCGCAACCAGGATCGGGGTCTGGCCGCAACTCAAGGTGACGCTGAACGACGTCAAGCTGCAGGATCCGAAAGACCGCGACGCCGGCAACGGTCTGACCATCGGCAGCATACAGGCCGAAATGACGCTTGGCGGCGTGTGGTCGGGCCATCGGCAGATCACCCGGCTTTCGATCGTCCGTCCGGTGCTGCGCGTGCCGTTGCTGCGCGAGCGTACCCGGGCGCTGGATCCCTCTTCCAGATCTTCGACGTCTTCCGGCGAGGCCGATGCCAATATTCCCGGCATCGATCGCGTCACCGTTGCCGACGGCATCATCGTGTTTTCCAATTCGCAAGACCGCGTGGAAAACCGGGTCGAGGGCATCAATGCCGAGGTCGCGGTCGACGCCGACCGCAAGATCGAGATCAGCGGCCGCGCCCGCGCCGGCGAGCATCCGCTGCAATTTGCGGTCAAGGCCACGGCGCCGGTGCCGCCGCTGGCGCGGCAGAACCTTCCCCTTGAGTTCACCCTCGATGCTGCGGACCTGTTGCAGGCGCCCCTGACAGCCCGCGCCGAGGTCCGGCTCAACGGAAAGGTGCTGATGATCAACGGCCTGACCGGGACGCTCGGCGACGGTGCGTTCAATGGCTGGGCGTCGGCCGATCTTTCCAGCAAGCCTCTGGTCAAGCTCGATCTCGACTTCCAGCGGCTTGAGATCGGGACTGCGAAGGCAGGCGGCACCCCCGCCGCGCCGACCTTGCAACCCCAGAGCAACACCTCGATCGACCTCATCGGCTTGAACTATGCCGACGTCCAGGCCAGGATCTCCGCGGCCGAGCTTCATTTCGGCGACGCTCAGCTGGCGCCGGCCGCGGTCGAGGCGGCGGTCGCCGGCGGCGTCCTCAAGGCGCGGTTTGCCAATCTCGGGGTCTATGGCGGCCAGGCCAGTTTCGACCTCAGCATCGATGCGTCGACCGGCAACCCCGCTTACGCGCTGCGCGGCGATCTCAGCGGCGTCCGCGCTCTGCCGCTGCTCGTAGCCGCTGCCGGCTTCGACAAGCTCGACGGCAAGATGCAGGCGAAAATCGCCGTGCACAGCGCGGGCGCGAGCCAGCACGCCATCATCTCCAACCTCGGCGGAACCGCATTCGCGGTGTTGCAGGACGGCGCTATCAGCGGTCTCAACGTCGCCCAGATGATCCGCGCGCTGACATCGGGCACGCTGTCGGGATGGCAGGAGCAAACTGAACGCTCGACCGACCTGACCCAGCTCAGCGCCTCGTTCCGGATCGAAAACGGCCAGGCCACCACCGGCGATCTGAATTTGGTCGGCCCGCTGGTGCGGGTCAGCGGCGCCGGCACCGTGGACCTCGCCGCGCAGTCGCTTTCGCTTCGGGTCGAGCCCAAGCTCGTGATGACGACCGAAGGCCAGGGCCGGACTTCCGACCCCGTAGGCCTCGGCATTCCCGTCGTGATCGACGGCCCCTGGGCCGAGCCGCGGATCTATCCTGACGTCAGCGGCATTCTGGAAAATCCCGATGCCGCCTATGCCAGGCTGAAGGCCATGGGCCAGGGCCTGTTCGGCGCCAATGGCGGCGGCCTGGGCGCGCTGGGCGGCCTGGTCGGAGGAGGATCGGGCGGCGGCCAATCCGATCAGCTCGGCGGCAAGCTC
>NZ_JBEKXH010000319.1:0-10046 GCF_049512235.1 Bradyrhizobium sp. | reverse complement strand
CTCATTCTATGCACATTGATCGTGCGGTGCGATCAGATCGCTCGCCTTGCCTTCAGCGTTGATCCGGTAACTCGACCACCGGTATTGCCGGGGATGGCTCGCCATGCCGGCGCGGTGGGGATTGAGCTCGATATAGCGATAGCGGGCGAGCACGTAGCGTTCCGACTGGGCGAGGCAGGAGCGGAAGCGCCCTTCCCATAGCATGCCGCCGCGCCGGTAGGTCCGGTTCACGTGCTGGACATAGCGCTGCCCCAGATGCTTCAATACCCGCATTATAGCGCGAGGAACGATTCCAGATGCCAACGGAGCCGCGCGCAGAGTAGACTCACTGGTCGCACTATTAGTCTTCGTCGCGTCGATAAAATTTCCGCTTTGGCAGTTTGTTGAAGTCCACCTTCGGGCGGCGTTTCCCGCCAAGTGCAAGCCATTGCCTGTGCCGTTTCGACGTTGCGCGGAACGACAGACGCATATGCTGCGAGACTAGGTTCAGGCATTTGCGGGCCTCAGTTCGACCGAAGCCGATCTGCGGGGACCCGGACGACCGCCCCATCGGGTCCGGGTGGCGACGCCGGATTTCTGCCCAGGGGAAGCACGTGGGGGATCCGGATTGATATTTATGTAAAATTTGCCCTTATAGGTCAAAAATGATGTATAAACCAATCACTGCATTGACAGGAGCGGCTGCGTTAGATTATTTTGTACGACAAAATAGCCTACAGAGGGCTAGACTGTCATGAATTCTACTCTACGCACGCTGGGACCGGCTGAAACCCGTGTCGTGCTGTCCTTCCTGGAACAGGGACGGAATGTCGTCGAGGCCGGCGACATCATCGGGCTGCTGCATTCCGAACAGACCGGCCGCAAAGTCATCCGGAATCTACTCCGCAAGGGCTGGCTCACGCGCCTTATCGGCGGACGTTACATGCTGATGCCGCCCGAGCGCGGGGCGGAAAGCATGGGCGAAAACAATCCGCTGGCCGTCGCCGCCGCCGTCGTCGAAGACTCCTATGTCGGATGGTGGTCGGCCGCCGCGTTCCACAGTTTCACCACGCAGATGCCCGCGACCGTCTTCGTGGCCGTCAAGCGGCAGACCAGGGCCCGCACCGTCGAGGACACGGAAATCAGGTTCGTGACGATTCCTGCCCGCAAGTTCTTCGGCGCAAAATCCTACACTGTCTACGGCCGCGCCGTGACCATCTCCGACCCCGAAAAGACCGTGATCGATTGCACCGATCGCCCGGATCTCGCCGGCGGACCCATGGAACTGACGCGCATCGTCTACGCCGCCATGGTGGACATCGATCAGGCCAAGCTTGTCGACGCCGCCTTGCAGATGCAATCCACCTCGCTGCTGCAACGTCTCGGCTTCCTGACCGATCTCGTCGAACGACCTTTGCATGACGAATGGCGCACCCGGCTGCGGATGGCGATCCCGAAAAGCACCCGCTCGACCTTTGGCCGGCCCGAGCGCAGGGATGACGATATCGGTTATATCGCCGATTGGGGCCTGTTCGTCCACGCGCGGCGAAGCGATCTCTTGTCCGAGGTCCCGCGCATCAGGAAAGCAGGATAACGCCGTGCTGACCATCGAACAAATCCGCAAGGTCGCGCAGCAGTCGGGCGCCAGGGATATCGGCAAGGTCGAAACCGACATCATTCTGACCTTCCTGCTTCAGCGCTTTCACGAGAAGGGCATCACAGACCATGTCGCCTTCAAAGGCGGCTCGATGCTGCGCAAGATGATCTTCGGCCCGCGCGGCCGCTACTCGACCGATCTCGATTTCACCCGACGGAGCGACGTCAGCGATGGAGACATCATGGAGATGATGCTGGACGCGCTCAGTCAACCCTATCACGATCTGTCCTTCCGCTTCGATCGCGACAAGGACTGGTACTTCACCGACAAAAGTCTCGCCGCCAACCCTGTCTGCGTGCATGCCGGCAACGAGCGGGGTGTCAAGGTCAAGCTGGAGGTCAGCCTGCGGGAAAAGCCGGTTCTTCCGGTCCGCGCGCTGCCGCAACTCACCCAGGACTATTTCAAGCTGCTGCAATTCAAGCCCGCGGACATCCCGTCGCTCGCCCATGAAGAAGTCCTGTCCGAAAAGGTGAGGGCTGCTTCGCAGCGATCGAAGATCCGCGACCTCCACGACCTCTCCGAAGTTGCAGGCCGGGAATTTGACCGCGGCCTGTTGCGATCGCTGGTGGTGGTCAAGCTATGGGAGAGTGATCAGGACAATCTCGACTATGCGAAGTTCGTGGCCCAGGTCGAGAACGGTAAGGATTACGATCTGAACGAGCTTACCAATCTGCTCCGCAGGGATCAGCGCCCGAATCTGAACGACATGATCCGGCGCGTCAAGGACGGCTTCCGTTTTCTCGATCAGCTCACCGACCTGGAGCGGAAAATCACGCACGATAAAAAGCGCTCCATGAAGAACCGACCTGGAGCGGAAAATCACGCACGATAAAAAGCGCTCCATGAAGAATGAGGTTGCGCAGCTCAAGGCAGAAGCGCTCAAGCGCGCCGGCTAAGCCGAACCCATCCGGTGCCCGATCAGAGCGGGCCTGTTGACGACTCCAGCGAGACCTGAGCCGAGCAGCTTATTCTACTCTAATTCCACTATGACCCCTTTTTCTTCTTTCCGGTCGAGGCCAGGGATTATCCCGCGGCGAGGTTACTACGTCTGGGCCAAGTCCGGAAACCGGATGGGCTCCTCGACCTCCAAAGCCGCGCCCCGCGCAAAAAGCGGCGAGCCGCCATCGTCCAGGGATTGGCTCTCTGCGTTTGGCCACCAGGCTTCTGGATCGAAACCAAATTCGAGCGTCCGTACCGGTTTTGCGCAGACATGGGGTAAGGCACCCGTCAACCCAAAGGGCCGTGTCGCAAGCAGGTCTTCAATCAGCAGTCGATCGCCATCCTGTTGCACGATCACAACCGCCCCAAATGAATCCAGTCTGAAGGCTATTCGCGGCTGACGCGTCAGATGAAACAGCAAGGTCGGATAGTAGTCGCGCGCGCTAAAGCCCCGGCCGATAGCACCGGCTCTAGCGCAATGATCGGCCAACCACGCGCGGTCGGTTGGGCTTGCGAGGTCCAGGCGTGGGGCAAGCGTGCCCGCGGGATGCACACCGATATGCCCGAAGAAGCTACTTTGCGCGAACCTGCGAAAGCCGAACCGTGGATAAAAGTTGAGCACGCTCGAATTCGCAAACAGAATAACCGGCTGATCTGGCGCATCGAGATCACCCAGAACCTTGTCCATTAGCAGCCGCGCAAGCCCGCGGTTGCGGTGGTCGGCATGCGTTGCTACTGCGCCGAGCTGGTAGCCGTTGCGCTCCTTGCCATTGATCACATACCGCATGGACTGCCGGCCCACCGTGCTGACGACATGGTCGTCGACGACCACCGCAAAGACGTCGTATCCATCGACCCAGCCACCCCGCGCGCCCCAAGCGGAAAACGTGCGGCCGCCCTCAAAGTTCGATGCGACGAAACCAAAGAAGCGATCGTGCCAAGCGCGATCAGAATGACGAATTAAGCGGAAGTCAGTGTTCATTGTCGAGTACAGTGGTCGTTTGGGCAAAGCCAACGGACCCCGCGAACGCGCAGGGAGATGGCGTGCCCATCATCTTTTCGCATCCGAAACGGTGGGTACGGCGCAAAGGGCACCTTTGTTTGCCTACCTTGTGAACTACGACCGAAGCCATGGTCTGCTCGTACGGGCAAGACGCCCTGCCCTACTTCCCCCACACCTCGCTTGCGACATCGACCGCGAGCTTGAGCTTGGCCCATTGCTCTTCCTCGGTCAGGATGTTGCCCTCTTCGGTGGAAGCAAAACCGCATTGCGGCGACAGCGCGAGCTGCTCCAGCGGGGCGTATCTGGAGGCTTCCTCCAGCCGCCGCTTGATGTCGTCTTTATTCTCCAGCGTCCCGCTCTTCGAGGTGATGACGCCGACCACTACGATCTTGTTGCCCCTCGGCAAGAACCGCAGCGGCTCGAAGCCTCCGGCGCGCTCGGAATCATATTCGAGGAAATAGCCGTCATAGTTGGTGCCGGCCAGCATGATTTCGGCCACCGGTTCGTAGCCGCCGGAGGAAATCCAGGTCGAGCGGAAATTGCCGCGGCAGACATGGGTCGTGATCGTCATGTCGGCCGGCCGCCCGGCGATCGCATAGTTGATGACGCGGGCGTAGATTTCCTGCAGGCCATCCGGGTTGTCGCCGCGCTCGCGCGCCTTCTTCAATTCGTCCTGCGAGCAGAGATAGGCCCACACGGTGTCGTCGAACTGCAGATAGCGGCAGCCGGCGTCGTAAAAGGCCTTGACGGCCTTGCGGTAGGTCTTGCCGAGATCCTCGAAGAACGGGCCGAGATCGGGATAGACCTGCTTTGCGATCGACTTGCGGCCACCGCGGAAATGCAGCACCGCCGGCGAGGGAATCGTCATCTTCGGCATGACATGGGCGATCTCGCAATGTTTCTTCAGGAAGCGGAAGTGATCGAGCATCGGATGATGCTCGGGGAAGTCGAGCTTGCCGATCACCCGCACGGCGTCATGCCGGGTCTCGACGCCAGCGAACTGGATGCCCTCGGTCGGATGGAACAGCTCGCAGCCGGCGAGATCCTTGAGAAAGTCAAAATGCCACCACGAGCGGCGGAATTCGCCGTCGGTCGCAAGCCTGAGGCCGATCGAGGCCTGCTTGTGCACGACCTTTTCGACCTCGATGTCCTCGATCCCACGCAGATCGTCGGCCGAGATCTCGCCCTGCTCCAGCCTGGCGCGCGCCTCCTTGATGCGCGGCGGCCGCAACAGGCTGCCGACCTCGTCGGCGCGGAATGGAGCTTTTGTTCTGTGCATGGTTTTACTTCCTCAGGGATTTCTGCGCCGCGGCCCCGGCGACGCCAAGATAGCGTTCCAGCGCCGCGGGATCGGCCTTCAACGCGGCACTGGCCGCCTCGTGAGCGATCGCGCCGCGCTCCAATATCACGACGCGGTCGGCCAGCCCCAGAATCTTCTGGGCATTCTGTTCGACAATGATCGAACACATGCCGCCGGCGCGGGTAATGGTGCCAAGCGCCGCCAGCAGTTCCTCGACAATGATCGGGGCCAGTCCCTCGGTCGGCTCGTCCAGCAACAACACCCTGGGATTGAGCGTCAGCGCGCGGCCGATCGCCAGCATCTGCTGTTCGCCGCCGGAGAGCTGGTTGCCCATATTGTTGCGCCGTTCCTTCAGCCGCGGAAACATCCGGTAGACCTCTGCCACGGTCCAGGGTCCGGGCTGCGCCACCGCGGTCATGTTTTCTTCCACCGTCAGCGAGCGGAAGATGTTGCGCTCCTGCGGCACCCAGCCGATGCCCGCCCGCGCCCGCTGGTCCGGCCGCAGCGGCGTGATATCCAGCCCGCCCAGGCTGATGCAGCCGCCGAACCGCCGGGTGATCCCGACAATGGAATTGATCAGCGTGGTCTTGCCGGTGCCGTTGCGGCCGAGCAGCGCCAGCACCTGGCTTTCCGGCAGGCGCAGCGACGTATCGGGCAATACCACCGCCTCGCCATAGCCGGCGCGCAGGCTTTCGATGGCGAGCAAATCAGACATCGGCGGCCTCGCCGAGATAGACCGCCTTGACCCTGGCATCGCGCGCCACCGCCTCCGGCGGCCCTTCGACCAGCAGCGCGCCGTTGACCAGCACCGAAATGCGGTCGGCAAAACTGAAGACCAGGTCCATGTCGTGTTCGATCAAAAGCACGGTGACGTCGCGCGGCAAGGCGGCGACCGCGGCAAGGATATCGTGACGCTCGCTCTCGGGCACGCCGGCCGCGGGCTCGTCGAGCAGCAGAACCCGGGGCTTGGCGGCAATCGCGACCGCGATCTCCAGCAGGCGCTGCTTGCCGTAGGGCAAGGTCGCGGTCCGTTCGTTCATCACGTCGAGCAGATGGAAGCGCGCCAGATTTTCGGCGATCTCGGCGTTGACGTCGTCGCGCGTGCCCATCCGGCGCCACCAGTCGGCGCCGCCGCCAAGCCGTTCCGACACCACGAGCCCGATGGTCTCCAGCGGCGTCAGATCCGCATAGAGCTGGTTGATCTGAAAGGTTCGCGACAGCCCGCGCAGCACCCGCTGGTGCACCGGCAGGCCGGTGATGTCGTCGCCTTGCAGCAGGATGCGCCCGGCATTGGGCTTGCGGACGCCGGTGAGCAGATCGATCACGGTGGTCTTGCCGGCGCCGTTCGGGCCGATCAGAGCGTGACGCGCCCCTAGCGGGATCCGCAGCGAAAGATCGCGCGTTACCCTGAGCCCGCCATAGTGCTTTTCCAGCCCGATGGTTTCCAGCGCCGGCGTCATGGCGCATCGCTTTCGGGAACGGCAACCACGGCCTTGCGTCCGCCGAGCAGCCCGATGATCAGGTTCGGCGCCCACAGCGCCCAGCGATGCAGGCGCTGGCGGCCGACCAGCACGATCACGACCAGCACGAGACCGATCCAGAACTGCCAGTATTGCGGCGTCAGCGTCGAAAATACTTCCTGCAGCAGGCGAAACACCACCGCGCCGATCAGTCCGCCGTAGAGATAGCCGGTGCCGCCGATCACCAGCACCAGCATCAGGTCGGCGGAACGCTCGAAGGAAAACACGTCGAGCGAGGCCAAGGCCGTGGTCTGGGTGAACAGCGCGCCGGCGACGCCGGCATAGAAGGCCGCGAGCGTGTAGACCGCGATCAGCCGCCGGTTGACGGGGATACCGATGGCGGCTGCGCGCAGCGGGTTGTTCCGGATCGCGCGCAACGACAGGCCGAATGGCGAGTGCACGATCCGCCGCGCCAGCAGGAACAGCACGAACAGCACGGAAAGCGAGTAGAAGAATCCGACCTTGCCGAACATGTCGAAGCCGAACAGGCCGAGGATCGGTTGCATTTCGATGCCCTGCAGGCCGTCGGTACCGCCGGTAATGTCGGAAAAGCGCTCCGCCAGCGCCTCCAGCAACAGCGCGATCCCGAGCGTCACCATCAGGCGAGTAAGGTCGGCGCCCCTGATCACGAGGAAGCTCGTGACAAAGCCCAGCGCCATGGCAACAAGGCCGGACAAGACCAGCGCCACGACCGGCTCGGTGACGAGGCCATGCAACGCCAGCAGCCCGGCGCCATAGGCGCCGACGCCGAAGAAAGCGGCGTGGCCGAGCGACACGATTCCGGCGTAGCCGAGAATCAAATCGAGCGACAGCGCAAACAGCGCCAGCCGCACCACTTCCGTCATGATCAGGTAGCGGGAAGGAAACAAGAGCGCGCAGGCCAGCGCCAGAATCCAGCACGCGGCCTCGCTCCAGTGCCAGCGCCCGTGCTGCCTGGCGTGATATCCGACCTCGGCCGGCGCGGTCATGGCGCTCTGCTCAACGGGCATTGGTACGGCCGAACAGTCCGTTTGGACGCCAGATCAGGATCACGATCATGAGGGTGTAGATCACGAACGGGCCGAGCTTGGGAACGTAGTATTTGCCGGCGACGTCGGCGATGCCGAGCATCAGCGAGGCCAGGAACGGCCCGGTGATGCTGGAGGAGCCGCCGACGGTCACCACGATCAGAAAGTAGATCATGAATTTCAGCGGAAAATACGGATCGAGCCCGAGGATCTCGGCGCTCAGCGCGCCGCCGAGGCCGGCCAGGCCGCAGCCGAACGCGAACGTCAATGCGAACACCCTGGGCACGTTGATGCCGAGGCCGATGGCGGCGCGCGGGTCGTCCACCGCCGCCCGCAGCCGGCTGCCGAAACGCGTGCGCGCCAGCACCAGCTGCAAGCCCGCGGTCAATAATCCGCAGATCACGATGATCATCAGCCGGTAGCGGCCGATGCCGACGCCGAAGAAATCGATCTGGCCTTCGAGCGCGGCCGGAATCTTGATGAAAACCCGCGACGATCCCATGACGTAGTCGACCGCCGCCACCGACATGAAGACCAGGCCGATGCTGAACAGCACCTGGTCGAGATGGCTGCGGCTGTAGAGATGACGGTAGAGCGCGCGTTCGAACACCGCCCCGATCAGGGCGCTCGCAACAAACGCCAGCGGCAGCGCGGCAAAGAACGGCCAGCCGGATTGATTGACCAGAACCGCACAGACATATCCCCCCGTCATCGCAAAGGCGCCGTGGGCCAGATTGACAAAATTCATCAGTCCGAGCGTCACCGCCAATCCGCAGGCAAGCACGAACAGCAGCATGCCGTAGGCGACGCCGTCGAACAGGTTGGTGAACAGGGAGGTCACTTTTTGGTCTTGCCGGGGTCCTTGACGGCCTCGAAGGTCGCAAATTCGACGTTGTAGAGTTCGCCGTCGACCTTCTCGACCTTGCGGATATAGATGTTCTGCACGATGTCGCGGGTTTCCGGGTCGATCGAGACCGGGCCGCGCGGGCTTTCCCACTTCATCCCCTTCATGGCTTCGATCAGCGCATCGCCATCGGTCTTGCCGCCGGTCTTTTCCAGCGCGGCATAGATCAGATGCATGCCGTCATAGCCGCTGACCGCCATGAAGCCCGGACGCGCGTTGAAAGCCTTCTCGTAGGCGGCGACGAATTCCTTGTTCATCGCCGATGGATGCGCGGCGGAATACAGATGCGCGGTGACGGTGCCGAGCACGGCGTCGCCCATGCCGTTCAAGAGATCATCGTCCGTGACGTCGCCGGGGCCGATCACCTTGATGCCGGATTTGTCGAGCCCGCGCTCGGCATATTGCTTCATGAAATTGCCGCCCTGGCCGGCCGGAACGAACACGAACATGGCGTCGGGCTTGGCATCCTTCATGCGCTGCAGGAACGGGGCGAAGTCGGGATTGGCGAGGGGAACCTTGACCTCCTCGACGATCTCGCCGCCGCCGGCCACGAAGTGCTGCTTGAAGAAATTCAGCGCGTCGTTACCGGGAGCGTAGTCGGAGGTCAGGGTCGCGACCTTCTTGATGCCGTTCTTGACCGCCCAGTCGCCGATGATGGTCGAGGACTGCGCGAGGGTAAAACTGGTGCGGACGATATAGGGCGATCGCTCGGTGATGATCGAGGTGCCCGCGGCCATCACGATTTCCGGAATCTTGGCCTGCGTCGCCAGCGGCGCCGCCGCCAGCGCCGCCGGCGTGACGCCGAAGCCGGCGATGAAATTGACCTTGTCGTTGACGATCAGCTCCTGCGCGAGGCGCTTGGTATTGTCCGGAAGGGCGGCGTCGTCCTTGAGGATGACCTCGATCTTCTTGCCGGCGACGGTGTCGCCATGCTGCTGCATGTAGAGCTTGACCGCATTGTCGATCTGCTTGCCGGTCGAGGCCTGGCCGCCGGTCATCGGCACGATCAGGCCGATCTTCACGCTCTCCTGCGCCTGCGCCGGCGCCAGGGCAACCGAGCCTGCCATGACAAACCCGGCCGCGGCCTGCGACAATATCCTCGTGCAAATCAACATCAACGCTCCTCCCTGGTCGAATTCGTGCCTCGAACCGAGTCCCCGGCCCTTGCCGCACCATAAACCATTAATTTTCAGCCTTGTATCGGCGCGGCATGGCGTCCCACGCGCGCGGCGATGTCAATCACGACGAAGGGCGCGGTGAGCCGGCCGGTCGATTCCGTCGGCATCCATTCGATTATGGTGTCTAAATACCATGAGCTTCCACAATTAGCCAATTTTATCCTTTTAGGCTTTATCTTCGCGATCCTGGCGCCACTGACGCGGTTGCGCCGGTTCGGCACACCGCTCGATCCATCGGGCGAACCGGCGCGTCATTTCAATTGGGTAAGGCTGGCACGCTCTGAAGATGCTCCTCAACAGTCGCCATCTCGTCCTGCTGCTGACGGTTGCGCTCCCGGCGTGCAGCCTGAGCGGGTGCGGAACCATCAATGAGAAGCTCGCCGATGGATTAGGCGATTATATTCCGCAATGGCTCGGCGGCCTGCCGGCCGACGCACCACCGCGGCCCGGCACAGCCAAATACGACGAGTTCATGCGGGAACGGGAAAGGAAGCGGCTGCAGCCTGCGCCTGCGCAGTCAGATACCGCTAAATCCGATCCGTCGGCGCTCGATCCGGTG
>NZ_JBEKXH010000318.1:0-7628 GCF_049512235.1 Bradyrhizobium sp. | reverse complement strand
GGCCGTGACGTTACGGCGGTGCCGAGGGCGCCGCGCTTAGGAACCGCCGCAGGTCTTGGTGACGGTGTTATAGTTGCCGCAATTGAGCTTGACCCAATCGGCGACCAGGTCCTTGGAGCCCGGCAGGTAGGGCGACCAGGCGTCGCCCGGCACCAGGCCCTTGGTCTTCCACACCACGTTGAACTGGCCGTCGGCGCGGATTTCGCCGATGAAGACCGGCTTGGTGATGTAGTGATTGGGCAGCATTTCGGAGATGCCGCCGGTGAGGTTGGCCTGCTTGATGCCGGGCAGCGCCGCGATCACCTTGTCGGGCGCGGTGGTCTTGACCTTCTCCACCGCTTTCACCCACATGTTGAAGCCGATGTAATGGGCTTCCATCGGATCGTTGGTGGTGCGCTTGGGGTTCTTGGTGAAGTCGTGCCATTCCTTGATGAAGGCCTCGTTCTCCGGCGTCTTGATCGACTCGAAGTAGTTCCAGGCGGCGAGATGGCCGAGCAGCGGCTTGGTGTCGATGCCGGCGAGTTCTTCTTCACCGACCGAGAACGCGACAACCGGAATGTCGGTCGCCTTGATGCCCTGGTTGCCCAGTTCCTTGTAGAAGGGAACGTTGGCGTCGCCGTTGATGGTCGAGACCACCGCGGTCTTCTTGCCGGCCGAGCCGAACTTCTTGATGTCGGCGACGATCGTCTGCCAGTCGGAATGACCGAACGGCGTGTAGTTGATCATGATGTCTTCGTCCTTGACGCCCTTCGACTTCAAATAGGCTTCGAGGATCTTGTTGGTGGTGCGCGGATACACATAGTCGGTGCCGGCCAGCACCCAGCGCTTCACCTTTTCTTCCTTCGCCAGGTAATCGACGGCGGGGATGGCCTGCTGGTTCGGCGCAGCGCCGGTGTAGAACACGTTGCGCTCGCTCTCTTCGCCTTCGTACTGCACGGGATAGAACAGAATCGAGTTCAACTCCTTGAACACCGGCAGCACGGATTTGCGCGACACCGAGGTCCAGCAACCAAACACCACCGCAACCTTGTCCTTGGTGATCAACTCACGGGCTTTTTCCGCAAACAGCGGCCAGTTCGACGCCGGATCGACAACCACGGCCTCGAGCTTCTTGCCGAGAACGCCGCCCTTCTTGTTCTGCTCATCAATCATGAACAGGACGGTATCCTTCAGCGTGGTCTCGCTGATCGCCATGGTGCCGGAGAGCGAGTGCAGAACGCCAACCTTGATGGTGTCGTCCGCCGCTCTCGCGGACGTAAACGCCGCCAAGCCGAGCACCAGCCCGGCGGTCGCCGCCAGCCAGCGGCGGCGGCTCAATGGCGTCGCTATATCGTGAGTTAGTTTTGTAAGCATGAGGTATCATCTCCCTACGCAGGCGTTTAGACGCTGCGAAACGGCCCCACGGCCGCCTGCGCTAGCCGAATCGCAAGAACCATGCCACGGTATGTAGATGCCATAACGTAATGGTTTTATTCACTAATTCTCATTCGCGCAGCCGCGTCGCGGGGCTTTTGCCTAAAAAATAGACAGAAAAAATGTATGCTCCGTCAGCAAAATGTTCAATCTATAAGCAAATTTTCAGTTCTGACTAAATTAACGGCACCTCCTTTTTTGCACTGCAATGGACTCACGGCGGGAATTCGGCGGCCAAGAACCTCTTTTCAGGGCTTTTTGTTCACTGCACATCGCCTGATCTGGCGATTCAGCTTGAAAGCGCCATCTTCGTGCGCCATATGCTCTGCATGACCCCGGGAATCATCGGGTCCTTGCGAGCCGCGTGTTCTGAGCCCGTCCAACGGTTTCTGGCTTGCCCCTTCAGCTAACCAAAACCGACGCCCCGGACACGCGGGTGTCTCTGACACCCCTCGCGCGCTCCTGGCATTCGCTGCCGGGCGCCTGCTTTTGATAATGGAAAGAACCCACCTTTTGACCTCCTTTCAGGATTTCGGCCTCGCCGATCCCATCTCGCGTGCGCTCAAGGAAGAGAATTATCTGACGCCCACACCGATCCAGTCTCAAACCATTCCACTTGCACTCGCCGGCCGCGACGTCGTCGGCATCGCCCAAACCGGTACCGGCAAGACCGCAGCCTTCGCGCTTCCGATTCTGCATCGCATCCTGGAACACCGCTTGAAGCCGCAACCCAAGGCCTGCCGGGTGCTTGTGCTCAGCCCGACCCGCGAATTATCGAGTCAGATTCTCGAAAGCTTCAATGCCTATGGCCGGCACATGCGGCTGACTTCGGCGCTGGTGATCGGCGGGGTCCCGATGGGACGTCAGGTCCGCTCGATCATGCAGGGCGTCGAGGTCCTGGTGGCCACGCCCGGCCGCCTGCTCGATCTCGTGCAGAGCAATGGCTTGAGGCTCGGACAGGTCGAGTTTCTGGTACTCGACGAGGCCGACCGCATGCTGGACATGGGCTTCATCAACGACATCCGAAAAATTGTCGCCAAACTGCCGCTCAAGCGGCAGACGCTGTTCTTTTCGGCGACGATGCCGAAGGATATCGCCGAACTCGCCGAACAGATGCTGCGCGATCCGGCGCGGGTGGCGGTGGCGCCGGTCGCATCGACGGTCGAGCGCGTCACCCAGCGCATCATCCAGGTCGATCACTCGGCCAAGCCCGCTCTGCTGGCGCAGCTCCTGCAGCAGGAGCCGGTCGATCGCGCCCTGATCTTTACCCGCACCAAGCATGGCGCGGACAAGGTCGTGAAGGGCCTGGCGCGGGCCGGGATCGGGGCCGAGGCCATCCACGGCAACAAGTCGCAAAATCAACGCGAGCGGGTGCTGGCGGCGTTCCGCTCCGGCGAGATCCGCACCCTGGTCGCCACCGACATTGCCGCCCGTGGCATCGACGTCGACGGCATCAGCCATGTGGTGAATTTCGATCTTCCCAATGTGCCGGAAACCTATGTCCATCGCATCGGCCGCACGGCGCGCGCCGGCGCCGACGGCACCGCGATCTCGCTGGTCGCGGGGGCTGAGGAAATGGCCTATCTGCGCGACATCGAAAAGCTCATTCGCACGGCCTTGCCCCGGGAAGACCGCCGGACGCCGGGCCACCGCGATACCGCGCCGGCGGCATCACAACATCGGGGCAGCCGAACCGCACCACGGCTGCATGCCAGGGCAAATGAAGCCGCCCCCAGCGCGAAAGGGCCTCGCCGCCGCCATCGTCCCGGTGGTACAAATGGCGCTTCGCAAACCAACCACCACGAGGTCAATCGGCAGGATTCACGTCCGTCGCACAGCGGCAAGGCCGAGGGTATGCAGGGCGTCGCCTTTTTGCATCGCGAAAGCCGTCCAAATACTAAACCCAACCGCAGCCAACGACCACGCTAGCCGTCGATCGATCTGGAGATAACCATGGCCAAGGAAGAGCTGATCCAGTTCGAAGGACTGGTGACCGAAATCCTCCCCGATGCGCGTTACCGCGTGCAGCTCGATGCAGGGCACGAGATCGTCGCCTACACCGCAGGCAAGATGAAAAAGAACCGGATCAAGACGCTGGCCGGCGATCGGGTGACGATCGAAATGTCGCCCTATGACCTGGAAAAAGGCCGGCTGATCTTCCGTCACAAGGACGAGCGTCCGGGCGGTTCGGCCCCGCGTGGAGCACCGCCGCGCGGCCAGTTCCGCCGCAGGTAAGGCCGCTCGCGGCCGGCTCGAAATCGGGGCATTACAACATGCTGTTGGTGCGCGGTGACAGGCTGCAACTTGCGATCGCTCTGACATCAAAAAAACGTGCACGTCAGGATTGTTTTGGGGACTGGCTTCGCATAACATACTGCCATCGATTTTCGGCCGGACGACATTAGCTATCCACCGGTACAGCCGGTTTAGACGCTGACGACCCTTCCAAAAATTCGATCTCACCAGCCCATCGAAAGTGGGCTTCTACTATATCTATCTTGAGAAGGGACTATCCCGTGAGCATGGGAACCGTGAAGTGGTTTAACGCGACTAAGGGCTTCGGCTTCATCCAACCGGATGACGGTGGCAACGACGTGTTCGTGCACATCAGTGCCGTCGAGCGTGCCGGCCTTGGAACGCTGCGTGAAGGCCAGAAGATCAGCTACGAGATCGTAGCCGATCGCCGTTCTGGCAAGTCTTCGGCCGACAATCTGCGCGCCGCCGGCTAAGGGTGCTTCGGCCTTGGGCCGGAAAATCCAATCTGCAATCAACTGCGACGATATAAGGCGAAAGGCCGCGCGGACTGCGCGGCCTTTCTCTGTTTGCGTGGAACGCGCGACCGGTTCACTCCACCGGAACGCAGCTCGTCGACGAACTGTCGTAGTTGACGCATGCCGACTGGCGTGGCCTTGTATAGGCCGTATCGCTCAGGGTAACCCCGGCCTTTGACATCACGTAGCCGACCGCTGGCGTGTAAAGATAGCTGACCTCGCTGAAGATCAGCCATGCCCCGCCGGCCGCCAGAGCCGACGGGATCACAATGGTAGAACCCGCCGCGCGCGGCACCGAACCTACGCTCCATTGCACATAGACCAGCAGCGAGGTCGGGTCGACATACAGTTCGGAAATCGTGGCTTTCGTCGGCGTTGAGGAATACGGGGTCATGATGGCGTTGCTGGCGGCAAAGAAGTTCGTCAGGTCGCTGTCCATGACATAGGGTGACTGCGAGGTCAGATCGGAAAGGGTCCGCGCCATCAGCGTCACCTTGCGATCGACCGCTACCCCCGAAGACAGCTCGACCGTGCCAAAGAACATCACCAGCATGATCGGAACGATTACGGCGAATTCGGTCGCTGCGATGCCACTGCGATCTCCGAACAGATCGACGGCGGAACGCCGGATGCGAAGCCATATCGGTGACATCGATTTCGAGTTCATCACCGCGGCCTGACTAGCAAGGGGAGGGATTGGCGAGGAAAGGCTCGTTCTTGAATGCCGCGGTCGCCGCCAGCAATCGCTTGCTGCCCGACAAATTCGAAATGTTGTAGCCGAGCCCGGTAACGAACAGCGGCCACTGATAGAACAACCTGACGACGACAATGTCGCCGGCGTTGCCGGGACAATATTTCATGTTGTTGATGAAATTGTTGCTGCCGTCGATCTGGCTGTTGATGGTTACGCTCGAAAAGGACGGGTAACTCTCGACGTCGACATAAACATTGCTGCAGGTGAACAAAGCGGGGATCTGACCGCAGACATAGCTTTGAAACTGGGCCTGGGTATAGCCTCCACTCTGCGCCTGACCGGTCAGGATCATGCGCGCGGAGTTCTGGGTAATGCTTTCAAGCACCTGGCCGGCGAAAAACACGATCGCTGTTTCGATGATCGCAAACAACAGCGCAAAGAACACCGGCGCCACCAGGGCGAATTCGACGGCGGCCGAACCCCGGCGGCTGCGGCGAAACCGGCGCAGGGCTTTTCGCACAGAGGCTGTTGAAGGTACGGCCGACAGCATGGCGAATCCCGGAAAGCGCAGCATTGAATTGACGGCCAATCGTAAAGCGCATTCATTGTGAAAAGCTTGCGCCCGGCCGCGACAAACTGGCCTTTGCATTGAGCGCGCATTAACCACGGCAAGAACGGTCAGGTGCCGCCGGCGCCCCTCTTGCAAAGCGGCGTACAGGAGTAGATGTCGCGCTCTTCGCCGCCACGAAATACCGTGACAAGCCCGTCGTTCGGTCCCGCAACACGCGGTGCGTCCGCCGCGCGAGCATCGACCAGGCTGCGCAAGGCGAGCGAGATCGTGCCGATCTGGCGTGCCCGGGCGAGAACCTCGGCCTGCCCGGCCTTCAATTCGAGCGTGGCCGTCTTGCCGACGACCGCATTCTGACCATCCTTTTCCCGGGGCGCCTGATCGATGGCGAGAACGCGGATATTGGGTAGAATGATTTCGGAAGTGACGACGTCGCCGGCATTGGGACGTTCGGCATTCTTCTCCCGTTTCGACAGGATGACATCGACGCGGTCGTTGGGCAGGATGAAGCCGCCGGCGCCGGTTTCAGGAGAAATTTCGGTCGAAACCGCGCGCATGCCGGCCGGCAGCACCGCCGCCATGAAGCCTGAACCATTGGCCTTGACCAGCTTCGATTCGCGGATCGGTTCGCCGGCGATGAACGGAGACCGTGCGATCGACCCGGCGATCTGGGAGGTGGCGTCCGGGCGATCGCTGCGGCGAATGAAGTTGTTGCTCGCGGTGACCGAAGGCCATGTCTGCCATAGCAGATCGTCGGGGCCAACGGTCTGCCCGAGGCCGATGTCCGACTTCGCCACCAAAACGTCGACCGTGGCCAATTGCGCCACCGGCTCGGACACCACGGTCTTGGGTTCAGAGCTGCTCGCAAGATAGGCAGCGACGCCGCCGGCCAATAGTGCCACGGCCAGAACGACAATGCGCGCGGTTTTCATACGCTTTACTCTCTACACGCCACTCTATTGACTTCGAAGTGCTGCGGTCCGGTCGATAGCTCCAGGACCGCAGATACGCTGATCCGGGCGTGCCCGGACCAAGGCTAATCTGGCCTTAATAGATGAACGAACCCCAAATATGCCGCCGACAAAGTCTGCGGATACCAAGGAAGACCCAGGCTCTATCGACGAAACGGGTACGCCAATTGCCCGACAATCTCCGACGGGATGGCCTGCTCGTCCTTGCCATAATTTTCCGGAAGCCGGTTCTCAGGCATCCGAAAGGTTCCAAACAGAATATCCCAGACCGGAAAGGTCCCGGCAAAATTGCTGTTGCCGCCGTCGTCGAGCGGGCTGTGATGCCAGCGGTGAAACACCGGGGTCGCCAGCACGTATCTGAACGGGCCAAGCGCCCAATTCAGATTGGCGTGAACGAACGCGGAATGGAACGTCGTGAAGGGCCCGACCCAGAGCATGATGTTCGGCGAGATACCCGCGACCAGCAAGATCACGTCGACCAGGATAGTTCCCAGGAACAGGTTCACCGGGTGGAAGCGCGCGGCCGAAATCCATTCCAGTTGTTCCGAGGAATGATGGATCGCGTGATATTTCCAGAAGCCGCCGCCGTGAAACATGCGGTGCAGCCAGTACAACATGAAGTCCGACAGCACCAGGAACAATACCGCCTGCAGCCACAGCGGCAGTTCGGCCAGAGGACCATGGCCGTTGTCGTAAAAGGCGATCAGCTCGTCGGCGTCGTGGATGTTGAACAATACGCCGGCGCCGAGCACCAGCAGCCCGATCCGCAATACGCGCGCGAACAATGGCACGAAGAACCAGTAACAGAGGTCGGTAACGAGTTCGCGCTTGCGCCACCAGGGCGCGCCGGGGTTGCAGGCCCAGAAATACGACAGCACCGAGAACACCAGAGCCAGCGCGATCGTGACAGGCACCACCTTGGCGATGGTCCCGCCGAGCATCTCGATGATTTCCAGCGGCAAATTGGACATGAATGCCTCACAGATTGGGTATCACCGGGATACTCGCACCCCCTTAAGGAGCCGTGAATCGCGCGCGCCGGCACCCTCGCGAGATCCCGACAATAGCGGGAATAATCATGGACGATAATGGTGGGCGCGATCGAACCAGATCGGCATTCCCGCAACGCCTTAATTTCAAATTTACTCTATTACTCTCTGCCAAATAACGGCCAATTCAAACCAAGTTTAAGGGTTCGAATTAACTGCACG
>NZ_JBEKXH010000317.1:0-7643 GCF_049512235.1 Bradyrhizobium sp. | reverse complement strand
CGAGCAATCGTTCCTGCGTGCCGGACCAGGTGTCGCGAATTCGTGCGAACACCTCGCCGGCGAGACCCCGGTCCTCGACCAGCGCGGCATAACGGGCGGCGATGTTCATGTCGGATTTGGACAGCACCATCTCGAGATTGTCCAAGGTGGCGCGGAAAAACGGCCACGAGTCGTGCATTTCGCGCAGCAGCCCCGCGTCGCCGAACGCGGCCAGCGCCTGCCCGACGCCATACCAACCGGGCAGCATGACGCGCGCCTGCGCCCAGCTGAACACCCAGGGGATGGCGCGCAGGTCCTCGATCTCGCGGGTTTTCTTGCGCGACGCCGGCCGGCTGCCGATGTTCAGCGTGGCAATCTCGGTGATCACGGTCGAAGCCCAGAAATACTCGGCAAAACCATCGGTCTCATAGACCAGCCCGCGATAGGCCTTGAAGGCCAGCGCCGACAATTGCTCCATCGCCTTCAAATATTCTCCCGATGGCGCGCTGTGCTTGGGCTGCAGCAGGCTTGCCTCCAGGGTCGCGGTGGCAAGAACCTCCAGATTATTGCGGCCGACCTCGGCGTTGGAATATTTGCTGGAGATGATCTCGCCCTGCTCCGTGATCCGGATCTGGCCGTTCACCGCGCCGCCCGGCTGCGCGATGATGGCGTCATAGCTCGGCCCGCCGCCGCGGCCGACCGAGCCGCCGCGGCCGTGGAAAAGTCTTAAGCGCACGTGGTGGCGCTCGAACACCTCGATCAAGCCGATCTCGGCCTTGTAGAGTTCCCAGCCCGAGGTGACGAAGCCGCCATCCTTGTTGCTGTCGGAATAGCCGAGCATCACTTCCTGCACCGCGCCGCGGCTGTCCACCAGTTTGCGATAGTCGTGAATCGACAGCATCCGGTCCATGATGCCGGCGGAGGCCTGCAAATCCTCGATGGTCTCGAACAGCGGTACGATATTGATCGCGCTGCGGCCCGAGGGATCGACCAGGCCGGCCTCCTTCAGGAGCAGCGCGACCTCCAGCATGTCGGACATCCCCTTGCACATCGAGATGATGCATTGCGGGATCGCATCGGCGCCGAATTTGGCGTGGGATTCGGCGGCGGTATGGAAGACCGCAAGTTCGCCTACGGTCTCCTCGCTGTATTTCACGAAGGATGACGTCAGCGGCCGGGTATTGCGCAGTTCGCTGGTAAGCAGCGCAATCCGCGCCTCTTCGCCGAGCGCCAGATAGGACATGCCGGGCATGGCCGCGTCGATCAGTTCCGCGACCGTGCGCTCGTGCACAGCCGAATTCTGCCTGATATCGAGTCTGGCCAGATGAAAGCCGAAACAATCCACGGCCCGGCGCAAATAGCGCAGCCGTCCGCGCGCGATCACGCGCGAATTGTTCGATATCAGCGAACGATAGATAATGTCGAGATCGGTCTTGAACTCGGAGACATCGGCATAGGGCGCGGCTTCGCCGACCGGCGCCCGGGTGGTTTCCACGTCCAGTCGCGCGGCGGTTGCGGTGAGCCGCGCATAGATGCCGGACACCGCCAGCCGATAAGGCTCGCCGCTTCGATGCGGCGACGTATCGGGCGAGCGCGCGGCGAGCGCGCGCAGATCCTTCGAGACGTCGGCGAGATGTGCCGCGAGCGATAGTTCGGAGCCGAGCACGTGCAGTTCTTCGAGATAGAAGCGCAGCACCCGGCTCGACTGCAACTTCAGCGTTCCGCGCATCACTTCCGCCGTCACGAACGGGTTGCCGTCGCGGTCGCCGCCAATCCAGCTTCCCATCCTCAGGAACGACGCCAGTTCGCCCGACGCGGCGCCGTCGCCTTCGTTGAGCCGATCCTCCAGCGCGCAATGCAGCCGCGGCACCTCGCGCAGAAAGGTGTAATCATAAAACGACAGGCCGTTGGCGACCTCGTCGAGCACGGTCAGCTTGGTACGACGCAACAGGTTGGTCTTCCACAGCGTCAGCACCTCGCGGCGCAACTGTTCGTCGCTGGCGGTGACCTCCTCTGGCGTCAGCTGGATGCGTTCGCGCCGATCCAAGAGCTCCGCGATCTCCATTTCGCGATCGATGGTGCTCTTGCGGCGAACTTCGGTTGGGTGTGCGGTCAGAACCGGACTGACCAGGGCGCTTGCGAAGAACTTGCGCAGGTCGGCGGCGCTGAAGCCGGCCGCGCGCGCATGCGACAGCGTCAGCGCCAGCGTTCCCGGGCGCGGCGTTCCCCCGGCACTGGAGCGCGTCCGCATCTGCCGGATGTTGTTCTGGTCCTCGGCGATGTTGGAGAGGTGGGAGAAATAGCTGAAGGCGCGTACAATACGCACGGTCTGGCTGGTCGACATGCTGTCGAGGATGAGCTCGAGCTCGCGCCGCGCCGGCTTGTCCTCATCCCGGTGGAACCGGATCGAGGTCTGCCGAATGCGTTCGACCAGGTCGAACACGTCGGCACCCTCCTGATCGCGCACGGTGTCGCCGAGGATGCGCCCGAGCAGGCGGATGTCATTCCGCAGCCGGGCATCTTCTTCTAGCGCCGAGGCGTCCTCGGCGCGGTTGGAACGCAAATCAGTGTCAGAAGGCATGATCTGGGGGGACATGGTGAGCTGCTCCAGAAACTGCCCGGCCCCCTTGAGTCGCAAGTTTTCGGACCCGGCGCAAGACCAAGAAAAAGGCGATTTCGGCGCTTCAGCTCGCCGGGCCCGTCGGCTCGGCCGGGACCGTGCCTAAATCCGCCGCCCCGCCCGCTCCCAGTAGGGATCGCGCAGGCGCCGCTTGAAAATCTTGCCGGAATCCTCGCGCGGCAGATTGTTGAGGATTTCGATGTGCTTCGGCACTTTGTAGTCGGCCAGCGAGCATTTGAGCTGGGCCCGGATCGCCGCCGCGTCCAGCATCACCCCGGCTTGCGGCTCCACTGCCGCCATCAGCGCCTCACCGAATTCGTCGTCGGGGATGCCGAAAACCGCACAATCGTGCACGCCGGGAACCGCATGCAGGGCGGCTTCGATCTCGGCGGGATAGATGTTGACGCCACCTGAAATCACCATGTCGCGCTTGCGGTCGCAGATGAAGACATACCCGTCGGCGTCGATATAGCCGACATCGCCTGACGTGATAAAACCGTCGCGCTCGATCTCGGCGCGCTTCTCCGGCTTGTTGTGATAGGTGAAATCCGGATTACCGGCGATGCGCGAATAAATCTCGCCGATTTCGCCGTGCGTCAGCACGCTTCCGTCCTCGCCTATAAAGCGCAGCTCCGCGCCGGGCGCGATCCGGCCGACGGTGCCGGGCTTTGTCAGCGCGTCGTCGGAACTGGCAAACGTGACCGCGCCGGACTCGGTAGAGCCGTAGAATTCACAGATCACCGGCCCCCACCAGCCGATCATGGCGCGCTTGACGTCGGCCGGACAGGGGGCGGCGGCATGGATGACATGACGCAGCGACGACATGTCATATCTCCGTCGCACGGCTTTGGGCAGCTTCATCAGCCGGATGAACATGGTCGGCACCATGAAGATGGTGTCGATCCTCTCGGCCTCGATCAGCCGCAGCAATTCCTCTGGCTCGAACCGCGGCATCAATACCAGCGCGCCGCCGAGGCGGCCCGCGCGCAGGCCGAACGAATTCGGCGCGGAGTGGTACAGCGGTCCTGGCAAGAGCGTTCGCGCCCCCGGCTGAAGGCCGTAGATCATGGCGCGCATCCGCTCCATCGAAGCGCTTTGCTCCGGCGTCGGTGCATGGCGCCTTACGCCCTTGGGATGCCCCGTCGTGCCCGAGGTGTAGATCATGTTCTGCGGCTGCGGCAGCGCCGGCCCATCGTAAGGCCGCTGCTGTTCGAGCCAGGATTCCAGGTCGGTCGCGAAGTCGGGCGTGGCGAGATGATCGGGGGCAATCGTGTAATGCGTAAGGATTTCAGGCGGCGGCGGCACGCTGAGCACCTTTATACCGGCGGGAATCGCGTCACGCAGGCCATGCAGCATGTCGGCATGGCCGATCAGGACAGCGGTCCCGGAATCCCCGAGGATGTAGCTGACTTCCTCCGGCTTGAAGTGCCAATTGAGCGGGACCGCGTAAGCGCCAAGCCGCATCGCGGCATAGGCCGCTTCGATGAAGGCAATGTCATTACGCATCAGGATACACACGCAGTCGCCCTGGCTGACGCCAAGCCTGTGCAATCCGCCGGCGATACGGTCGGCGCGTTCAGCCACCTCGGCGTGACCGCGCCGTCGGGTGCCTGAGATGATGCCGAGGAAGAGCGATGGCGTTTCGGTCATTTCCCTATTCATTACCGCAGGAGAATTTGGGTTGTCGTCATCACCGGGCTTGTCCCGGTGATCCACGTCTTACTTTAGCAAGTGAAACCGTGGATGGCCGGGACAAGCCGGGCCATCGACGGAGGGTAGGGAGTCAAACGTCGTTGAAGCGTGGCGCCCGCTTTTCGATGTTGGCGCGTACCGCCTCGAGCTGATTGGGACTGCCGATCAAGTTCTGCTGCTCGACCGATTCGGCCAACAGCGCCGGTCCGGGATCAACGGTCAGATTGTTCAAGAGACGCTTGGCGGCGCGGATCGCATCCGGACTCTTGCCGGCGATTTCGCGTGCGACCTCGCAGGCCGCGGCGTGCGGGTCGTCGCAGATCCGGGTCGCCAAGCCGTAACTCAGGGCCTCCTGCGCCGAGAAAATCCGGCCCGTAAAGGTCAGCTCGCGCAGGATGTCGTCACGCACGAGGCTCGCCAGGATCGGTGTCCCCGCCATGTCCGGTACCAGCCCCCATTTGATCTCCATGATGGACATCCGCGCATCGGGGGCGAGAAATCGCATGTCGGCGCCCAGCGCGAGCTGGAAGCCGCCACCGAACGCCACGCCCTGGATCGCGGCAATGACCGGCACCGGTAGCTGCCGCCATCCCCACACGGCGGCTTGCGGGAAATTGGCTTGTCCATGGGTGCGCGCAGCGAGGTCGCGTTGTTCCCCTCCCGCTATCCCGTTACCCCCTTTCTCTTTCATGGCCGCGAACCGGCCCATGTCCAGGCCGGCACAAAAGGCGCGGCCTTCGCCGGACAAGACGACCGCCCGGAGGCCCTTTTCGCAGGCGAGCCGTTCGGAAGTGGCCACCAGCGCATCGAACATGGCGGCATCGAGGGCGTTCATCTTGTCGGCCCGCACCAGGCGAACATCCGCAACACCATCCGAAATCGACACCGAAACACGCTCTTCCATGCAAAATCTCCCCTTCACTTCCTGGTGGTTGCAGCTTTACAGAAAGCCGTTGTCCGGATTTAGTCAATCGACCAATGAACGGACATCAGGGTGGAACACCATGTTCAACGCACAGCTTCTCGCCGGCCGGCGCATTCTTGTCACCGGCGGCGGCACCGGGCTCGGCAAGTCGATGGCGGCGCGCTTCCTTCAGCTCGGCGCCGATGTCCATATCTGCGGCCGCCGCAAAGGCGTGTGCGACGAGACCGCGACCGAACTGATGGACCTCCATGGCGGCCGGGTCACGAGCCATGGGGTCGATATCCGAAACCCGCTCGCGGTCGACGAGATGGTCGAGACCATTTTCGCCCAAGGTCCCCTCACCGATCTCATCAATAACGCCGCCGGCAATTTTATCTCGCGTACCGAGGAGCTTTCGCCGCGCGGCTTCGATGCCGTCGCCAACATCGTCATGCACGGCACCTTTTACGTGACGCACGCGGTCGGCCGGCGCTGGATCGCCGGGAAACACCCCGGCAACGTGGTGTCGATCACCGTGACCTGGGTTCGCAACGGCAGCCCCTATGTGGTGCCCTCCGCGATGAGCAAATCCGCCATCCACGCCATGACGATGTCGCTGGCTGCGGAATGGGGACATTATGGCATCCGGCTCAACACCATTGCCCCGGGCGAGATTCCGACCGAAGGCATGAGCAAACGGATAAAACCCGGCGACGAAGCCGGCGCCCGCACCATCGCGGTCAATCCCATGGGGCGCGTCGGCAAGATGGAAGAACTGCAGAACCTGGCAGTGTTCCTGATTTCCGGCGGCTGCGACTGGATCAACGGCGAAACCATCGCCATGGACGGCGGCCAAGCGCTGGCCATGGGCGGCAATTTTTATTCATTGCGCGACTGGAAAGATGCCGACTGGGCCGAGGCCAGGGACGCGATCAAGGCGCAAAACGAGAAGGACCGCGCCGCAAGGGGGTGACCCGCATTGCCTTTGCCGCGCGACACCGCCAATATTGCGGCGGCAAACCCATAAAGCCATGGGAACAGAATGTCTGACATCCGGGAACCGGCCAACCTCGCCGATATGGTGCGGACGCTGGCAAAGAACCGTGGCAATGCCATTGCCTTCGAGTTCGAAGGCCGCCTGACCAGTTTTGCGGAGTTCGATACCAAGACCAATCGCGTCGCCAACGGACTCAAGGCGCTCGGGGTCGAGCCGCGCCAGCGTATCGCCTACCTCGGCGAGAATAGCGATATCTATTTCGAGCTGTTGCTGGGTGCGGTCAAAGCCAATGTGGTGATGGCGCCGGTGAATTGGCGGCTGGCCGGACCCGAGATCGCCTTCATCGTCGGGGATTGCAGGGCGCCCGTGCTGTTCGTCGGACCCGAGTTCGTGACCCATGTCCGCAACATCAAATCGCAATTGCCTGACCTGCGCGCCGTCATCACGACCGAGGGCGGCGCACCGGAATGGCTGGATTACATGGCGTGGCGCGAGGCACAGAGCAGCGACGATCCGAAAGTCCCGATCAGCCGGCAGGACATCGCGATCCAGCTTTATACTTCCGGCACGACAGGCAAGCCGAAAGGCGCAATGCTGTCGCATGCCAATTTCTTCAACCTGGTGGAGACCGGCACGGACCAAAAGCCCGACTGGAACAAATGGTTCGAGGATGACGTCTCGCTGGTGGCCATGCCGATCTTCCACATCGGCGGCTCCGGCTGGGGCGTGATGGGATTCTATCACGGCGCCAAGGGCGTGATCGCCAGGGAATTCGACCCGACAAAAGTGCTGGATTTCTTCGAACAGTCCGGCATCACAAAACTGTTCATGGTGCCTGCCGCGATGCAGTTCGTGGTGCGGCAACCGCGTGCCCGCAAGGTGGATTTCTCGCGCCTGAAATACATGCTCTATGGCGCCTCGCCGATCCCGGCGGCACTGCTGAAGGAATGCATCGAGGTGTTCGGCTGCGGCTTCGTGCAGATGTACGGCATGACCGAGACCACCGGCACCATCGTCGCGCTGCCGCCGGAAGATCACGTCGAGGGGCTGGAGCGGATGCGTTCGGCCGGCAAGGCGCTGCCCGGCGTCGAGCTCGCTATCCTCGATGCTGACGGCAACCCCTTGCCGCCGGGCGAAGTCGGCGAGATCGCGACCCGTTCAGGGTCCAACATGGCCGGCTACTGGAATCTACCGGAAGAGACCGCGAAGACCCTGGGCCGCGACGGCTGGCTGCGCACCGGCGACGCCGGCTACCTGGACCAGGACGGCTATCTCTATATCCACGACCGCATCAAGGACATGATCATCTCCGGCGGCGAGAACATCTATCCCGCCGAGGTCGAGAGCGCGATCTGCGACCATCCGGAAATCGCCGAAGTAGCCGTGATCGGCGTGCCCGATGACCAATGGGGCGAGGCGGTCAAGGCGATCGTGGTGATGAAGCCGGGCAA
>NZ_JBEKXH010000316.1:0-7664 GCF_049512235.1 Bradyrhizobium sp. | reverse complement strand
AGGGCGACGCCTATGGCATCTTTCTGGTGCATTACCCGATCGTGCTGTGGATACAATACTGGCTATTCGATTTCGATCTGCCCGCCATCGTCAAGGCCTTGGTCGCCTTGGTGTTCACCGTCGCGTTGAGCTGGGCTGCGACGGCGGCGCTGCGCAGGATCCCCGGCGCGACGCGTGTGCTGTGAGCGTCAGGCTGCGCCGCTCATATAGGCCGGGAACCAGCCCTCGAAACCGGCCTTCAACGACGCAATCGATACCGGCGTCTCACCGGTGATAGCGATGGCACTGCCGCCCGTCGTGCCGATGCGCTGGCATGGCAGTGCGGCGCCCTTCATCTTCGCCAATACCCGGCCGGCATCGAGCGCGGGCACCGTCACAAGGTAGCGCGCCTGGTCTTCGCCGAACCACCAGGCGTGCGGCACGATCGCTGCGGGTGCGGCCAGGAGCTGCGCTCCTATGCCGCCGGCGATGGCCATCTCCGCCAGCGCGATCAATAGCCCGCCATCGGAAATATCGTGCGCCGCGGTCGCGGTGCCGGCGTGGATCATGCCGCGCACGACGTCGCCGTTGCGCTTTTCCGCCGTCAAATCGACTGGCGGCGGCGCGCCTTCTTCGCGGCCGCAGATGTCGCGCAAATACACCGATTGCCCAAGCCAGCCATGGGTCTCGCCGATCAACAGGATCGCCTCGCCCTCGGCCTTGAAGGCGAGGGTTGCGGACTTGGTAAAGTCATCGAGCAGGCCGACGCCGCCGATCGAGGGCGTCGGCAGGATGCCGCGACTGTTAGTCTCGTTGTAGAGCGAGACGTTGCCGGACACGACCGGGAAATCGAGCGCGCGGCAGGCTTGTGAGATACCCTGCAGGCAGCCGACGAACTGGCCCATGATCTCAGGCCGTTCCGGATTGCCGAAATTGAGATTGTCGGTGATCGCCAGCGGCCGGCCGCCGACTGCGGTGATGTTGCGCCAGGCTTCGGCCACCGCCTGCTTGCCGCCTTCGACCGGATCCGCCTCGCAATAGCGCGGCGTCACGTCCACGGTCAGCGCCAGCCCCTTCGGTCCGTCCTGCACGCGAACGACGGCGGCGTCGCCGCCGGGACGCTGCACCGTATTGCCTAAGATGACGTGGTCATATTGCTCCCAGACCCAGCGCTTCGAGCACAATTCCGGCGTCGCGATCAGTTTTTCCAGCGCGGCGGCAATTCCGACCGGGGGTTTTATCTCGCGCGCGTGGACCACCGGCAGATGCGGCGAACGCACATGGGGGCGATCGTACAGCGGCGCCTCGTCGCCCAATTCCTTGATTGGCAGATCGGCCATCACATCGCCGCCGTGCCTGACAACAAAACGCTTGCTCGGCGTGGTGTGGCCTATGACGGCAAAATCCAGTCCCCATTTGCGGAAGATCGCCTCCGCCTGTTTTTCCTTCTCAGGCTTCAGCACCATGAGCATGCGCTCCTGGCTTTCCGACAGCATCATCTCATAGGCACTCATGCCGGTTTCGCGGGTCGGCACACAATCGAGATCGAGTTCGACACCGAGATCGCCCTTGGCGCCCATCTCCACCGCCGAGCAGGTCAGGCCGGCCGCGCCCATGTCCTGGATCGCGATCACGCAATCGGCCGCCATGATCTCCAGGCAGGCTTCCAGCAGCAGTTTTTCCGCGAAGGGATCGCCGACCTGCACGGTCGGCCGCTTCTCGGCCGAACAGTCGTCGAATTCGGCCGACGCCATCGAGGCGCCGTGAATGCCGTCGCGGCCGGTCTTGGAGCCGAGATAGACGATCGGCATGTCGACGCCGGAGGCCGCCGCATAAAAGATCTTGTCGGCATCGGCGAGGCCGACCGCCATCGCATTGACCAGGATGTTGCCGTCATAGCGGGTGTGGAAACGGACCTGCCCGCCGACGGTCGGCACCCCGAACGAATTGCCGTATCCGCCGACGCCGGCGACCACGCCGGAGACGAGATGGCGGGTTTTGGGATGTTCCGGCGCGCCGAAACTCAGCGCATTGAGGCAGGCGATGGGCCGCGCACCCATGGTGAACACATCGCGCAAGATGCCGCCGACGCCGGTGGTGGCGCCCTGATAGGGCTCGATGTAGCTCGGATGGTTGTGGCTCTCCATCTTGAAAACCACCGCCTGGCCGTTGCCGATGTCGATGACGCCGGCGTTCTCGCCCGGCCCCTGGATGACCCAGGGCGCCCTGGTCGGCAATCCCTTCAGATGCAGCCGCGAGGACTTATAACTGCAGTGCTCGTTCCACATCGCCGAGAAGATGCCGAGTTCGGTGAAACTCGGCACCCGGCCGATCAGCTTGAGAATGCGCTCATATTCGTCCGGCCTGAGGCCGTGGCCGGCAACCAGTTCGGGGGTGATTGGCGGCTGGTTCATGAGGCTCTTCAAGCGGTTGAGGTCCCTTATTAGGGAGATCGGCAGGGGTGGAAAAGGCCTTTTATGGCGCACTTTCCCGCTGTCCAGAGCTTTGCCGCTGGGTGCAGCGTGGCCCGGAGTTTGCACATCACGTGCCAATCGGATTTAAGGATCAAATGCCCGCAAACCAAGGCCACATCGCTTGGACGACCTGACCCAATCCGCATTCCACCGCCGCCCCGACCTGCACGTCGAAACCTCCGGCGAATTCAAGGGCTGGCGCACCTGGAGCCGCGACAGCTTCGAATCAAATAATGGCCCGTTCTGGCACCGGTTGGACGATGACGGCCGCGTGCGCTGCGCCTTCCGGGTCGAGAAGAAACATCTCAACGGCATGGGCAATGTCCATGGCGGCTGCTTCATGACATTCGCGGACTATTGCCTGTTCGCCATGGCCGCACCGATGCTGCAGGGGCCGGGCGTGACGGTATCGTTTGCCTGCGAATTTCTCGACGCCGCGCGCGAGGGCGAGCTGATCGAATGTGACGGTGAAATCATGCGCGCCGGCGGTTCGCTGATTTTTCTGCGCGGGGTGCTGAAATCCGGCGAACGCGCGCTGTTCGCGTTTTCCGGTACCATCAAGCGGGTGAAGCGGCGAACGCCGGTTGACGCCAGCAGCAACGGCTGATCCTGATCGCATCGAGCTTACCCCTCCGCCCTCGCCCGCCAGGGGCCCGCAATTTTCGGTCAGGTACTGACGGACTTTCGCCAGACCCCCGGATCGCTCATGTCACTGCGATCAATCACATTTTTGCGTTATTGGCGCAACTTTGGATGCGGTTAGTTGTGTATACAAATGTATTCAACCATAGATTTCAATCGTTGAGACAGAACCAGCAAAAACTTGAAATTGACACCACCTTTGGTGACATAAGCTGAGCTAGCTAGCGCTGCCTTCCACTCACCGCGCCGGCGGCGCGAAGTCATCGATCTCCATGATGCCCGCGAAATCGACGCCGTTGCGCCGGGCGACCTCAAGGCCGAACGACGACGAGACGATTTCGATCATGCTGTTGCCGGCGAACACCAGTTCGCGGACAAGATAGACGGTTTTTTCGTTTGGACCGATCGCCCGATACTCCCAGTGGACGGCCGGATAATCCTTGACCTTGGTTACCCGCGAAGTGAGCGGCGTGATATCGTGAAGGACCCCCACCGTTCCCGACGAGGCCTGCTGGGTTTGCGCTATCGTTCGCTCGGCATCCTCCTGGGCAAATTTCTCCAGCGCCTGCGGATCCGGGCTGCGCGTCGGACTTTGCATCGTGCGCATATTGACCACAGAACCTTCCGCGCATGCCAGCGGCCGGCAGCGGTAGATCGTACGCCGGTCGAAGGTCTGCGACATGACCCATTTCTGCACGTCCGGCGACTTGAAGCGAACCCGGGTCCCCGGATTGTCCGGCCCTACCGGCGCCGTCACGCATGAGGCCAGCATCAACCCTGCTGCTACGGCATTCAGCCGCAGCATACTCCTGACAAAACGCATCAAAGCCCCCGCCCGCACAATCCTGGCCGCCCAAGCCAATGCGACCGGCATGGCGAAATCCAGCAATAGGTCCGACAATGGCGGTTTGATAACTTCGCGGGCGAGGCGGAACAATCCCCCGATGGCCGCGCGTCCCGTCGAAAAGGAAAAATATTCCGACTGAGGCTATTTTGCATCCCGCAACAGCTTGCGATATTTCCCACATCGCGGAGAAAGAAATGGGGTCCAGTTGATTTCCGGAGGATGGCCGCGCAATCCGAAGACGCCTGTTCGGCGGCCGAGTTTAATTCTACTGTCCCGGTTTACGTGCACACTCCATTCGAGCCGATGGTGGCTAACGACGGCTGGGCGGAGAGCCGCTGTCAAGGCCGACAGCCTCCGAAGGCGGTTGCCGCAGGCCAGCCTTTACAGCGGCTCTCCGCCCAGCCATCCTCGCACCGAGGATCGATGGCCCCTGGATGCGGAATTCCGTCGTTGCGTTGCGGATGCCGCGCGCTGTCGCTTGGCGGCCGTGCCAGCGGGCGGAGTTTTCATGGATCTCCGCTTGGGCTTTCGCGTTGCCCGTGGTCAGCTTCTGGAACCTGGGCCGTGTGGTTTGCGGAAACGAGGAGCACGGATCGTGTTGCGATTGGTCCAGGCGATGGTGTGCGTATTCGAGATCATCACAGTTTTCTCGCCGGCCTATGGGCTGACCACAGAGGAGCTTGTAGCTAAGCTCAAATCCGCTGGGTACTCGCAAATCCGCGAAATCAGATCCGGTAAAATCACCACTTACAGAGCGGTCAAATCCGGTAAGGAAGTGTCCCTCGTGGTCGACAGCTTCGGCAAGTTCACAGAGCTGCCCTAGAAAGTCGGGGAGCTCGACAGGCACATCGAATTTTCATCAGCTCCCCGGCGCCAATCATGAGCCATGCGCTCGCCTCCGCTACAACGCCGGTATTTGTCCGCTGTCCAGGCCGCGTCCGCGCGCCACGCCTCGAAGTCGGCTTCCCCGCACTTAGGAAGATAGTCGCGCCATGCAGCAAGTAGCCCGCATGAACGCAGCGACATGCGGGAATTATAGCAGAGGCGAAGACGCGGGATATCGCTGCGCTTATCCAGGCTACGCTCGCTGTGAAGATGGGTTTCGCGAAGGGCTCAACCTCTCCTACGCGCTATCGGATTGACGCTTCGCCCGGTCGACTGACATCGGTCTTTGCAAAGTCCTCGCCCTTGAACAGCAGGGGTTCGCCGCGGGTCACCGCCAGCGCGTAGGAAAAGCAGTCGCCGAAATTCAGCGCGGCGGCATGACGCCCCTTGCCGTAGCGACGCCAGGCGCGCCGCGCCGCATCGGCCTGCTCGGCGTCGAAAGAGACGATCTCGGCACCGATCCTGAGCAGCCAAAGCTCAAACTCGCGCCCGCCCGCCTCACCCAGCCGCGTCTCCAGCACCATCGTCGCTTCGAGCACGGTTGCCGCGGAGATCAGCCGGATGGGGTCATCGGCAATCCGCATTTCAATCTCCGAGGCATCGGGTTCGTTGAGAGCGATGGCCACGATCGCGGAGGTGTCGATCACCATCAGCGTGGCAATCCGTGCTCGTCATATCCGAGAATTTCTTCTGGTGTCCGGTCATCCAGTATCCGCATTTCACTCCAGCGCCGACGGATTTCGGCCATATCCTCCAACAGCGTCGCTTTACGGGATTCCCCGCCAAGCCGGCGCAGCCGCTCCTCGATCGCGCGTCTGGTTGCCGTCGTGATGTTTTCGCCGGTGAGCTGCGCCAGCCGCTTGGCCAAGCGCTCGGTTTCAGGGTCTTTTATGCTCAGAGCCATTTTATAAGGTTCCTAGGCTCCTCATCAGGTATCTTCTACCTTCGCGCCACGCAAGTGCCAACCGGGAATGAATCGAACATATAGAGAACAACTTGAGGGTCCTTGAGGCGATCTGGACATGCGCTCACAACGCCCTTCGTCGACCGCCATCTCAGCGCAGGATGAGTAGAGCACCGCGGATACCCATCAATGGCGATCTGCGAAGATGATGGGTTTCGCGAAGGGCTCAACCCATCCTACGAGCCACCGACGCCGAGCACGAGGCCGCCGCTGGGTTCATGACCGGCGCGCGCGCGGCGATCGCGTCGCAGCGCAGGTAATCGCCGTAGGAAAATTCACCGGGCACCACGACGAGATCGGTTTGGTTGACCAGGAGATCATTGATCTGCATCATGTGACTACAGGCTGCGAGCCACCGCGAACCTTTAAGCCGCCTGCTCCAGATGCGCCACCAGGCCTGCAAACAGGCCGCGGCCGTCGGTGCAGCCCATGATGTCTTCGACGTGGTTTTCCGGATGCGGCATCATGCCGAGCACGTTACCGTGCTCGCTGATAATGCCGGCGATCGCGTGCGCCGCGCCGTTGAAGTTCGAGCCTTCGTCGACCGCGCCATCGGCGGAGCAGTAGCGATAGATCACCCTGCCCTCGCCCTCCAGCCGCTGCAGCGTCGCTTCATCGGCCTCGTAATTGCCCTCGCCATGGGCGACCGGGACGCGGATGACCTGCCCGGCATTGTAGCCGCGGGTGAACGGGGTATCGGAGCGTTCGACCCGCAGGTGCACGTCGCGGCAGACGAACTTCAGCCGCGCGTTGCGCATGAGCACGCCGGGCAAAAGACCGGCCTCGCAGAGAATCTGAAAGCCATTGCAGACGCCGAGCACGAGACCGCCGCTGGCGGCGAAGGCGCGCACCGCGTCCATGACCGGCGCGCGCGCGGCGATGGCGCCGCAGCGCAGGTAATCGCCGTAGGAAAATCCACCGGGCACGACCACGAGATCAGTGCCCGCGGGCAACGACGTCTCGGCATGCCAGACCATCGCGGGTTCGCGGCCCGAGACAAGCCGCAGCGCGCGCGCCATGTCGCGCTCGCGGTTGATGCCGGGGAAAACCACAATGGCGGATTTCATGGCGCGACAGGCCTCTTTACTCGCCCTCCTCCCTTGCGTCCGGCGGAACCGAATCCGGGCAAGAGGAAGCGGCCGCCGAGGGGAATACGCCGTCGATATCGCAGGCGTCAATACCAGCCGGAACGCGAACGGAGCGCCGGCTTGATCTCAAACCCCGGATCGTCCATCGCCGCGCCCGCTGTGCCGGGAAGCTGGATATCGTAGCGACGAATCCGCGCCGGGTTGCGACCAAGGTTTGGCGACCCATCGTAAACGTGAACGCACCCAAAACAGTCACCAGGCTGCATGCACAGCCTCAGGGTTTCGCAGCCATCGCCAGGACGCTGTCGAGCGGCGGCAAAACGCGGTCGAGGACCAATACGGACAGCAACTGATCGCCGGAGCGCGCGACGTGCGATACTGGAAGCCGCGGGTTCATGGCAATATCCTCGACGTCCTTGTCCAGAAGGTCCTCGATGCGCAGCACTTGATCGATCACGAGCCCGGCCAGCGCGCCTTCGATGCGCACCAGCGTGCAGGGTGGATTGGGATCCGAGCCGGCATGCTCGACCGCCCGGCGCAGATCGAGCACGGGCACCATCGTCCCACCGACATCCGCCATGCCATGGAAGCCCGTTCCAGGTTGCGGCAACGGGGTGACGACGATCGAGGCCTGAATGCGCTCGACCCGGTCGAGCGGAAGGGCGAATAATTCGCGGCCCAGCCGCACGGCAAGAAGCTTGAGCGAAGCCTTGGCGGATGCCATCACGATTTCCGTGGTGGCCGGCGAACTCGGCTCGCGCGGCACCAGTTCGGCGACGGCGTCG
>NZ_JBEKXH010000315.1:0-9178 GCF_049512235.1 Bradyrhizobium sp. | reverse complement strand
CAGCAGTTCTCAATACGAATGAATCGCAATTGCAACTGGGGTGCTTGCTGAGGCTCGGGCGGCGGCGAGGATGCGGCGTTTTGACTCGGCGGACAGAATGGGGATTCGCAAACGGGCGTGAATCGGCTTCGGTATGGGGATGCGGCCCCTTGAGCCCCTCCTCGGTTCGTTGCGACGGTGCCTGGAAGCATTTCCGGACAAGCGCGGAGGAACGAACGTGACCTACCCGATGGGCGACATCGGGATGGCGGCGTTCTCGGTGTTTTTCATGCAGAGCCCCTCGTTTCTGGCGCATCAGCTGCGGCTGCAGCAAGGGCACGGGCGTTCGAACTGCGAGAGCTTGTTCGGGATCGCCAAGATCCCCAGCGACAACCATATTCGCGACATGCTGGATCCGGCACAGCCGGAACGGCTTCATCCGGTGTTTGCCGATACGGTCGCGGCGCTGGAAGCGATGCCCGACGGCCTGGATGCTTTTCGTCGGCTGGGGGATCATGTGCTGATCGCCCTGGATGGAACGGAATATTTCTGCTCCAAGAACGTCCATTGTCGGCATTGCTCGACCCGGCTGCGCGGCAAAGCTGAGACCGAGTATTTCCATGCGATGCTCGGGGCGACATTGGTCGCGCCCGGACACGACAAGGTTGTCCCGCTCGAGCCGGAATTCATCGCGCCGCAGGATGGCGCGGAAAAGCAGGACTGCGAGAACACCGCGGCCAAGCGATGGCTGGCCGCCCACGGCGCGCGCTACGCAAGGCTCAATCCGATCTTTCTTGGTGACGACCTGTTCTCCCGCCAGCCGTTGTGCGAGGCCGTGCGCGACGTCGACGGGGATTTCATCTTCGTCTGCAAGCCATCCTCCCATCCGCTGATTGCCGAATACGTCACCGGGATCGACCTTCCGACCCACGAAGAGAAGGTCAAGCGCGGCAAGAAGCACACCGTCAATCGCTACCGCTGGCTCTCCAATGTTCCCCTGCGCGACGGCAAGGATGCCCTCATCGTCAACTGGTTCGAGATCGAGATCGTCGACGCCGCTGGCAAAGTCACCTACCACAACAGCTTCGTCACCAACCTCCCGGTCGGCGCCGACAACGTCGCCCAGCTCGCCGCCTGCGGTCGTGCCCGATGGAAGATCGAGAACGAAACCTTCAACGTTCTCAAGACCAAGGGGTATAATATCGAGCACAACTTCGGCCACGGCAAGCTCCACCTCGCCTCCGTCCTCGCTACCCTGAACCTGCTCGCCTTCGCCATTCACACCGTCTGCGACATCGCCGACGAACTCTGGCGCTCGGCCAGGCAAAAGCTCGGGTCGCGAAGCCGATTCTTCAGCAACCTGGATTCGATCACTACCTTCTTGATCTTCCCCTCTTGGGACGACCTCATGCAGACGCTGGCCTTTCTCAAGCCGGCTCCACGCCCTCCCTGACCTCCGCCGTTCCCCGCGCCAACCCCGTCCACAAGGTGCCAAACCCAACAAAATCGCAAAAGTCAAAATCTGGACGTCGTCGTTGAACATGGTCCAGGGCACCGAGCGGTCGTCATTGATCGCCCCAAGGGCCTGCAGCAGCTCCTCGTAGGCGCAGTCGAAGAAGGTAAATTCTCCGGCATCTACCGGCAGGATCACCTCGGCGCGCCGGATGCGGAAGCGCTTGTCCTTGCCAATGCCGGACAGACATTGCGGCGCCAGCGATTGTTCAATTTGCTTCGCCCGCTCGCGCCCGTAGAGCGAGCGAATCGTCCCGCTGAAATCCCGGCCCGAAACGAGGGTGACGACGAAGTTGGCGGCCCGGCGGTCGTTCGTGATGCCCACGTCGAGGTGATCGACGCGGGATCGGATGTCGTCGACAACGGCGGCAATCTCCGAACGGCGATCGGGAGAACCCTTGTTGTCCAGGAATATCCTGACCGGTTCATCGAACTTGCGGACCCGCTCCGCCGGCTGGCCGAGCTGCAATTCAGGGTGAAGCGCGATCTTGAAGAATCCGTCCCGGATCTCGTCATTGGTAAAATCCGTTCGTTCGGAAGCGCGCCGGCTGCTGATGTCCGGATTTTCCGCTTTCGCAGGACCGTTGCCGATTCCGGCGGGCAGGAGCGCGGCCAAGGCCATGACGATCGGTTTGCGGATGCGGCGCACCCTGCGCATGGGTCCTCTCGCTGACGCCGACGGCAGGCCGGCCAGCGATAGCGTGTCCAGCCAAGTTGTAAACCTGTGAGAAGTCATGGGGTTATTCCCGCGGCCAGCCCGTCGTGGCGACCATCATACCGATGACGGCATAGTATTTCGGGATGGAAAGGGGGGATTGTTATAGAGATTCCATAGTCAGGAACCCTCCGCCGCTTCACGGTCGTGGCCGGGCGCAAGGATGCGACGAGACCGAAGCTTCGCTCGGCCCAGCCGGCCGCGATCCGCAATTGGTGCCGCCAAGGCCGCGCGGATCTAATACGGCTGACCTCTCTAAGCACCGGCGTTTTAGTTTGGATGGAACCTGTCCCGCTCCCGGACCGGCGGACCTGCCTGCTTCGGGGCGTTCCCTGCCTTTATTTCGTCCGCTGTGACGCGGCAGTCGCCGTTCTTGTCGTACCGCAGGATGAACTCGCTCGGCTTGCCGACGAATTCGTTGCGCGTGATCTTGCCATCCTGATTCTCGTCAAAATAACCGAAATCTGCTTCCGCCAATATGCCGCCGGCTTTGCGGACCGTCGCGAACTCGGACTGGTCGAGATGACCGTCATGGTTGCGATCGGCCAAGGTGAATATCCGGTCAAGATAGCTCTTCCATTCGTCGCAGGTGTAGATGCCGTCGTGATTGGCGTCCCAGATCTCCGGCCCGTTCGGAGCGGGTTGAGCAAGAGCAAGAGGTTCACCCGCCAGAAGCAGCCCTAACGTGATGCCAATCCTGCAACTCGATGTTCTGAACAACAAGCCGTCTCTCCTGTCTCCGCAGCCAACGGCTCCTAGCCATAGCGGAGGCGTCAGCCATTACCAAGACCTCCTCCTTTTATCGCAGGTTATATATGGCCTGAACCGTTTTGGAAGACAGAGCGAAGGGAGCCGCAGTTTCGGTCAGCGAAATATACTTCGCCAAGCTTCTGAATCGCACCTGAACTTGAATTTTTGGCCTTGCCGAGGAGGAGGGGCTTGCCATGGCATCAGTTTTTCCACCGTCGCTTGGAATGCGTGGCCATCTGGTGGAACGATCAGCAGGTCTGCGCTGACCAGATGGTAATAGATCGGCGAAAACGTCAGTTCTTTCGAGCGGAGAACATCAGCCCTGCACATCAGCCGATTGCGGCCGGGTGAGGCCTGGGCCGAAACCACCGCGCTTAGCAATAGCGCTGTCGCAATGACCGTGTGCTTCATGAAGATTCCCCAAATTGTGTCCGGTCCTGTATGCAACGCTGGCAACTCTCCTTACCCGCGAAATCGGCAGCCTGCATCTGATTATGCGCGTCCTCGGGAGGCGAGCGATCTTGCGAAACCAGCTTAGGACAGCTTATAGCGGCGCGCATCCTGAAACTTCAGAGCTTGTCTCGGTTATCAAAACACTTCAAAAGCTGGTCTGAATACCCCGATAGGTCTGTGGTTGGCCGCCGATGCGATTGCTGATTGTCGAAGACAATATCCAACTGTCCCAGTTGCTGGCCAAGGGCCTGCAAACCGCTGGCTATGATACGGATCTGCTGGCTACGGCGGCGGAAGCCCGGGCCGCCCTGACCACGACCTCCTACGCCGCCTTGATACTCGATCTCGGACTTCCCGATGGCGAAGGCCTGTCGATTCTGAAAGAGTTGAGGCATCGCAAGAACCCAATACCCGTGCTGGTCCTCACCGCACGCGGCGGACTTCAGGATCGCGTCAGCGGCTTGCGCAGCGGAGCCGATGACTACCTGGTAAAGCCGTTCGCACTGGAAGAACTGGTGGCCCGCCTCGAAGCACAGCTACGCAGACCCGGCCAGCAGCTCGGTAGCTCGCTTCATGTCGCCAATCTGGAATTTGATTTCCGGAATCGGCAGGCGTTCATCGACGATCAGCCTCAGGTCCTGTCCTCCCGCGAAACCGCGGTGCTTGAACTTCTGATGCGCGGCAAGGGACGTGTCGTTTCCAAGAAGCAGGTTGAGGATCATATTTTCGGGCTTTCCGGAGAAGTCGCGTCGAATGCGGTCGAAGTCTATGTCCACCGTCTGCGAAAGCAGCTGTCCGACAAGGGCGCCCGGGTGAGAATCCACACCATACGCGGCGTCGGATATCTCATCGCCGAGGAAAAGCGTGATCCGATTTAAATCGATCATCTCGCGCATCGTGATCCTGCACGTGATCGCTGTGGCCATCACGTCGGTACTGATGTCACTGGCGCTGTCGTGGCTGTTAAACCTGGCGACAAGCAACATCCACGATAAAGCGATGGAAGAGCAGGCGGAGTCACTCGCGCATCATCTGGTCTCGCGGGCCGACGGCAGCTTGGCGCTTGATCTCCCGGCCGATCTTCAGGGCCTCTATTCACAGCCCTATGGGCGATATTCCTATGCCGTGGTCGACGATCGGGGAAATACCCTGTTTTCGTCGCTGAAGGATAAGGCGCCGATATTTCCCGATGACCCAAGGACGGCCGCGGTTCAGTTTCTCGAAACGCGCAATGGTGAGGCGGCAATCTCCGGCGCCAGCATTCGCAGCTTGGTTGGCACGAGGACCGTCTGGATCCAGGCGGCCGAGGATCTGGCGAACCGCGACGTCTTGATCGACGACATCGTCAAGGATTTTTTCAGGAATGTCGGCTGGATAACGCTGCCGATACTGCTGATATTGCTGGTCACGGATATTGCAATCTTCAGACGCGCCTTGCGGCCGCTGCGACAGGCCTCGGAGATAGCGCAGCATATCGGGCCGGCGCGCACCGATGTCCGGCTGCCGGTCGATGAAATTCCGAGCGAGGTTCGGCCGCTGGTCTCCGCGGTCAATCAGGCGCTCGACCGGCTCGACCAGGGTTTTCGAATTCAGCGCGAATTCACCGCGGATGCCGCGCATGAACTGCGCACGCCGCTGAGCATTCTACGCACGCGGGTGGATACGCTGGAAAACCAACGCATCGCCGATGCCCTGCATCAGGATATCGAAGCGATGAGCCGGGTCGTCGGCCAATTGCTCGACATTGCGGAACTTGATGCATTCACCATCGATCCCGGGGAATTGGCGGATGTGCGGGGAGTTTGCTTCGAGGTCGCGGAGTTCATTGCCCCCTTGGCGCTGGAGCAGGGCAGGGAAATCGCGTTGCTTGCTTCGAACGCGCCGGTATGGGTCAAAGGCAACGCCGAAATGATGCAACGGGCCGTCCGAAACCTTGCGGAGAACGCCATCAAACACGCCCCGCCAGATACGGTCGTCGAGTTCGTCGTTGAAGAGGACGGCACGGTGAGGGTGCGGGATCAAGGTCCGGGCATCCCGGACGAGGAACGGGATCTGATCTTTCGCCGCTTCTGGCGTCGCGATCGCAGCCAACAGGGCGGCACCGGATTAGGGCTGTCGATCGTGCAGCGCATTGTCGAATTGCACGGCGCCACCATCACCGTCGAGAACCGAAACGGAGGCGGCGCCGAGTTCTCCATCCATTTCGTCGCCGCAGATCAGACGATTTCATTTTCAAAATGATGTCGTCGGCGTCGATCGGTCGCCGAAATGTCGATGATCAGCTTCGGAACGATGAGGCCAAAACTCATCGCCAGGATGATCAGGGTGGCGGTCATGCCATCGGCCAAGGTCGCGGCGATCAGCTCGGGTGGCGTGGGGCCGCCCTCGGCAATCTGCTCAAGCCCGCTCGCCATCCGGAACAGGTAGACGCCGGGTATCATCGACACCACGGAAGCAAAACCGATGGCCGCGAACGGCATGTGGGTGCGTCGTGAGACCGGCGTCAGTATGATCCCGACCACGGCGCAGGCGACCAGCGCCCCGGCCGTGGCGCTGAGCCCGAGCACGGTGAGCGCGGCCCAGCGCAGCGCGTGGGCCAGCATGCCGACCACGACCGGCCAGGGCAGCATGTTCAGCGGCGTGGAGAAGAAGACGCTGTAGGCAAACACGGCGACGCCGGCGGCGATCATGTCTTGCCACAACGGCACCTCCCTGCCGGCGGCTTCGACCGGCAGCGATGCGCCGAGCAGGCTGAGGCCGAGCAGCAATCCCGTCGATATCGCCACCACGATAAGCAGCGCATAGATCAGGCGGGCGGCCCCGAGATGGATGCGGCCGGTGACGAGGTCGAGCGCGGCGTTGAGAAAGTGTGGTCCGGGCACCAGGATCATGCACGGGCAGACCGCGACCAGCCTGAGCGAGGAGCTTAATTCGGCGCGAACCGCCAGCGCGCCGATCATGCCGGCAAGCAGGGCCGCGCAGAACGGCTGGATGAAGATATTCTTGCTCCACTGCGCCAAACCGCGGCGCAGCATGGCGCCGGCCGCTGCGCTGACAAATATCAGTGCCGCGGCGGGGAGATGCGCGACGCCGAAGATCACGGCCAGCGCCACCGCGCCGACAGCTGCGGCGAGCGCGAACAGCCATGTCGGCGCCGGCGGCAGCTTGGCGATCGCGCCGATCTTCTGCAGCGCGGAGGCAGCCGTCAGCCCGCCCGCCTCGAGGTCCGCGATCGCCTTCATGGTTGCCGCGACGCGGTCCATGTCGACGCCGGTCGGGTCCGCGGCGTCCTGGAATACGAGGTCTCCGCCCGCGTCCTCGAGCTGGAGCTGCACTTCGCCCCAGCGCGGCATCAGCCTGACCCGCAGTCCGAGCGCGCGCCCAAGCCGTTCGGCCGCCGCCACGGTCTGCTCGGTGGCCTGCCCGTTGATGAAAAGAACCCGGGCAAAGGCGAGCACGAGCCGGCTTTGCAGTTGCGGTATCATGCGCGCCTCTCCCGATCCAGGCCTTGAGTTCGGAACTCCCTCCCGAGTCCGGCCCGCGCATCGCGGGGCCCGGCCCCAGTCGCCCTTCAGGTCGCCGCCGACGGTTCTAAGCCACGTAGGGCGTCACCATTTTCCTGGGATCGACAATGCGATCGAATTCCGCCTCGCTGACAAAACCCAATTGCAGCGCCGCGGCTTTCAGGGTGAGATCGTGTTCCATGGCGTGGTGCGCGATCTTCGAGGCCTTGTCGTAGCCGATAACGGGCGAGAGCGCGGTCACCAGCATCAGCGACCTCTCGACATATTCGTTGATCTTCTTCAGATTAGGCTCGGTGCCCTCGACCAGGAATTTTCTGAAGTTCGCGCAGCCGTCGGTCATGATCGTGATCGAGTGGGTGACGTTGAAGATCATCAATGGCTTGTAGACATTCATCTCGAGGTAGCCGCCGGCGCCGCCGAAGCCGACGGCGACATCATTGCCCATTACCTGCACGGCGATCATCGCCAGGGCCTCGCACTGGGTCGGATTGACCTTGCCCGGCATGATCGAGGAGCCCGGCTCGTTCTCCGGAATGTTCAGCTCGGCGAACCCGGCGCGCGGCCCGCACGACAGCAGGCGAATGTCGTTGGCAATCTTGTAGAGCGACACCGCCAGCGTGCGCAGCGTTCCCGACAGCTGCACCAGCGCATCATGGGCGCCCTGCACGGTGAATTTGTTGGGCGCGGTGACAAAAGGCAAACGGGTCAGTTCGGCAATTCCGGCCGCCGCCGCCTCGGCAAAGCCGGGCGCGGAGTTGATGCCGGTGCCGACGGCGGTGCCGCCCAGCGCCAGGCGGTAAACGCCTGGCAGGGCCGCCTCGATCCGCTCCAGATCATCCGACAGCATCCCGGCATAGCCCGACCATTCCTGGCCCAGGGTCAGCGGGGTGGCATCCTGCATGTGGGTGCGCCCGATCTTGATGATGTCCTTCCACGCCTCGGCCTTGGCGCTGATGGCATCGCGCAAGGCGGCGATGGCGGGAGAGAGCCGCGCCTTCAAGTTGACGGCAGCCGCGATATACATGGCCGATGGAAATGTATCGTTCGAGGACTGCGCCATGTTGACGTGATCGTTGGGATGAACCGGCGTGTGGCTGCCAAGCGGCGTACCCGCGAGCTGGCAGCAACGGTTGGAGATCACCTCGTTGACGTTCATGTTGAACTGGGTGCCGCTGCCCGTCATCCAGACATGCAGCGGGAACATGTCGTGGTGCTGGCCGGCGAGGATTTCGTCGCAGGTCTGCGCGATCAATTTGGTACGCTGGTCGTCAAGCCGTCCGCCGGCGTGGTTTGCCTTGGCCGCGGCCTTCTTCAGGATGGCGTAGGCCGTGATCATTTCGCGGGGGATCAAATCATGGCCGATGCTGAAATGCTCCAGGGAACGCTGGGTCTGCGCGCCCCACAATTTGTCGGCCGGCACTTCGACCACGCCGAGGCTGTCCGTCTCTTTTCGGGTGCTGGTCATCTGAACTCTCCTGGGTTTTCCAGCAGGAGATGATAATCCCGGAACTGCGGTCCCGACATGTGCCAGTGGAAATTCTTTGTTTTCATGTGCCGGCCGGTCGGGCGGATTGGAGCCCACCGGGTCCGCGCAAGCGTCGGGCCCGATGGGCGAAATCCGCCGTTCAAGGCCGCCGGCAGGCCAGCCGCAAGGCCGACGCGGCTCTCGCACGTAAAATATCGAGAACAACCCCATACAAAGTAGCCAGATCCACCTTGTCGCCGTCGAGGCTCGGATAGGCCGCGAGCACGCGGTTCATCGGAACGCCGGCGGCGACCGAAGCGGCGACGTCATACACGGGTATGCGCGTGCCCCGGACCACCGGCGTGCCGCTCAGCACGTCGGGCGAAGCGACCACCATCGACCGGGCCTGGTCGAGGCGGCGCAGGCGCTTCCATGTCTTGCGGAGAAACGGCTCGAGATCGATCGTCAGGAACTCATCCCATGACCGATCGCCATCAGATCGATATGGCTGCGCGCCGTTTAAATCAAATAAATTAGTATTGACTAATCAATTAGCGTACGCTATCGGTTTCTCATGACCGAAGCCGTTCCCATCAACGCCGTCCTGCGCGCGCTTGCCGATCCCACACGGCGGGCCGTGTTTGAGCAGGTCGTCCGCTCCGACGAGATCAGCGTCGTCGAACTGACGCGAGGGAGCGGCGTGACGCAGGGCGCCATTTCTCAACACCTCAAGGCCCTGAAGCAGGCCGGCCTGGTCGCCGAGCGCCCCGAAGGCCGGAA
>NZ_JBEKXH010000314.1:0-7697 GCF_049512235.1 Bradyrhizobium sp. | reverse complement strand
GTCATAAACCCCAGCATAATCGTCCCGGTCGCGGCCGATCCGCGCCAGCGCCCGCGAGGCCATCAGGATGATGCGTCCGCCGGCCCGTTCGATCGCCGCGATCTGTTCCTCATAGGCACAGATGACGTCGTCGAGGTTTTTCGCACGCTCCGGCGCGAGATGATCGGTGCCGGCGCCGGAAAACAGCAGCGCATTGCCGCGTCGTTTCGCGGCCGCCACCGAGCGCCGGATCAGTTCCAGCGAATGCGGCCAATCCAGCCCCATGCCGCGCTGCGCGGTGTCCATGGCTTCGGCGACACCGAGGCCCAAATCCCAGATGTGCTCGCGAAAGGCGATCGTGCGATCCCAGTCGATATCAGGCGCAAGCCAGGGATCGACATCGGCGAGTGGATCGGACACCACATGGGCGGCGGAAAACGCAACGCGGTTCAGCGTGCCTTGAAGCCGCGACGGAAAGCTCCTGGACGCCGCGAGGCGATAGGTCTCGATCGAACGATCGGCGCAGGGCAATTTCAGCGACAGCGGGCAGATTGGCAAAACCGGTTTGTTCATCGCGTGATCTCCTTTAGGGCTTGATCGGCGCGACGTCGATCCAGCGCCGTTCGCGCCAGCTCTGCTGCGCGCATTCGGCCAGCTGCACGCCCTTGGCGCCCTCCAGCAGCGTGTATTGATAGGGCGCGTCCTCGCAGACGTGGCGGATGAACATCTCCCACTGCGCCTTGAAGCCGTTGTCGTAGGAGGTGTTGTCCGGCACCCTCTGCCAGTCGGCGTAGAAGTCGTGCATGCGCTTCTGGTCCGGATTCCATACCGGCCGCGGCGTCGCCTGCCGCGCCTGGATGACGCAATCGGTGAGGCCTGCAACCGCCGAGCCGTTGACGCCGTCGACCTGGAAAGTGACGAGATCGTCGCGATAGACCCGCGTGGCCCAGGACATGTTGATGTGCGCGATGACCCCGCCCTTGAGCCGGAAGGTGGCATAGGCGGAATCGTCCGCGGTCGCCCGATACTTCTTGCCGGTCTCGTCAAAGCGCTCGGGAATATCCGTAGAACCCGTGCAGCTCACGCTTTCGACGTCGCCGAACAGGTTGTCCAGCACGTAGCGCCAGTGACAGACCATGTCGAGAATGATGCCGCCGCCGTCCTCGCTGCGATAATTCCACGACGGCCGCTGCGCCTCCTGCCAGTCGCCTTCGAACACCCAGTAGCCGAATTCGCCGCGCACCGAGAGGATGCGGCCGAAGAAGCCGGAGTCGCGCAGGAACGCCAATTTCTTCAGGCCCGGCAGGAACAGCTTGTCCTGCACGGTTCCGTGCTTGACGCCGGCGGCGTCGGCCAGCCTGACTACCGCCAGCGCCTCGTCGAGATTGGTCGCGATCGGCTTCTCGCAATAGACGTGCTTGCCGGCCTCGATCGCCCGCGTCAGCAGCATCGGGCGCGCCTGCGTGGTCGCCGCATCGAAAAAGATGCTGTCGGTCTTGTTGTCCAGCGCCTGGTCGAGATCGGCGGTCCAGCGCTGCACATTGAACTTGGCGGCCAGGCGTTCGACCTTGTCGGCGTCGCGGCCGACCAGGATCGGGTCCGGCATCACTCGCTCGCCATTGCCGAGCAAGACGCCGCCGGCATCCCGGATCGCGATGATCGACCGGATCAAATGCTGGTTGAGCCCCATCCGGCCGGTCACGCCGTTCATGATCACGCCGAGGCGCTGTGTCGTCATATCGATTGCTCCTGAGGGTAACAAAACAGCGCTTCTCACCCCGCGCGCGGCGTCCGCTGCAAAAGCAGGGTGTGGATGCCGCAGGCGCCGCTGCGCACGCTGATCACCCGGGTGCCCGGCTTGCGGCCGTTGCGCACCTCGGACACATCGATGCCCGCGCCGATCAACCGCGCGCGGGTCGCTGTGATGTCGGCGACGCGCCAGCTCAGGCCCCACAATTTATCATGGGCTTGGTCGCTGCCTGCGACCGGCCGGCGCACCAGTTCGACGATGAGATCGCCACAGCGGAAAAACATCAGCTGCCCCCATTCCTGGTGCGAGCGGTCGAGCGCCATGTCGAGGCCTAGCCGCGCGCCATAAAGGGCTGCGGCGCGCTCCGGATCCTCGGTCGAGACCACGACGTGATCGAGCGCCAGCACCGGATCTGCTGAGATCGCCGCCGAGCGCGGCCGGTCCTCGGCCAGTTCGAGAAAAAACATCCGCACCCCCCGCGTCAGGTCGGTCGATGCGCGGGTGCGTTTCCAGCGCAACAGGGCGCCCGAGCCGGCATCGCGGCTTTCGACCTCGGCAACCGGCTCCGGATGCAGCGCCAGGCGATCGAGCCGACGATGCATTTTCGCGAGGTCATCGACGCGGAAGCAAATGCTGGCGAGCCCCGCGCCCCAGATTTTTATCACGCTCCTGATGCGCTCAGCGTTGGGCGAATCGCCCTCCGGCGCCATCAGTTCGAGCGTCATGTTGTCGAGGGTGAAAAGCACGGTTTCGGCGCCGTCATGATGGCTTCGCCAGGATGGTGCGCGGCCGAGCAGCTGTTCATAGGCTGCAGCACCTGCCCCGATGTCTTCGAGCAGCACGACGACATGGTCGAGCCCGGTAATCATGGCAACAACCCCCGCCTGGTCCTGGCGGCGCGGACCGGCGCGTCGATAATACAACCCATCGCAGCCGGCACGGAATCCATATCGAGGGCGTCCGCGGCGCCGAGCGCGCCAGAACAAAAGGTCATCATTTCCTCACCTTATGTCCCGTTTTCGCAAGATTCGGAGCGCCGCGGGCCGCATGCGGAGCGACGGTCGTAGTCCCGCCAAAGGGCTATCTCAAGCGATTATGGCGGCCCCTTGCGAATTATTTCGGCTGACGGTCCGGAGATTTTAGCCAACGATCGGGCATAAGCGGTGCTAATGTAGGTCGCCGGCCGGGATCACCCCTAAAGCCATGACGGAAAACGAATGCAGGCTCTCTTCATTGGACAAACCTATATCGACGTCACCTTCATCACCGACCACATGCCGACTGGCGACGAAAAGCACGTCGCGTCCGCCTACGCGGTCTCGTTCGGCGGCAACGCAGTTACGGCGGCTTTTTGCTGCGCCAAGCTCGGGATCGTGCCCGACCTGATCGCCACCGTCGCCAATGACTGGCTGGGGCGGATGTTTCAGGACATGAGCGCGAAATATGGCATCTCGATCCATCCGCGCAAGGTTAATTCCTCCTCGCTGTCCTTCATCATGCCGAAGGACGGCAAGCGGGCCATCGTGCGCTGCCGCGACGACGAGCACATCCACCCCTTCCCGCTTCTGAATCTCGGCGGCTGCCGCGCGCTGCATGTCGACGGTCACCAGCCGGACGCCGCGATTCATTACGCCAAGCTATGCCGCGAGGACGGTATCCTGACCTCGCTGGATGGCGGCGGCCTGCGCACCAACACCCACGAGCTCCTGGAGTTCATCGACGTCGCCATCGTCGCCGAGCGGCTGTGCGAGCAGATGGACCTGACGCCGGAAAAGATGCTGGATTACCTCAAGAGCCGGGGCTGCCGCGTCGGCGGCATCACCATGGGAGAGCGCGGCCTGCTCTGGTTCGACGAGACCGGCACCGTTCGCACGCTTCCCGCGCTGCCAATCGCGCGCGAACGCGTGCTCGACACCAACGGCGCCGGCGACGTGTTCCACGGCGCCTATATATATTCCTACCTCAACAATCCCGGCAAAAGCTGGCGCGACCATTTCGAATTTTCCCGCGCGGCCTCGACCTACAAGATCCAGCGCCTCGGCAACGAGGCCGGATTACCGACGCTTGCCGACATCGAAACCGTCAGGCAGGAGTTTCAGATCGGGCGTAAGAAGGAGTTCTGGGATTAGGCATGGGCCGGGTATTCGTCGCCGGAAGCATCAACATGGATGTGGTGGCGACGGCCGACCGCCATCCCCGCATCGGCGAGACCGTCGCCGGCCATGCCGTGCTTTATTTTCCCGGCGGCAAGGGCGCAAACCAGGCGGTCGCGGCGGCCAAGCTCGGCGCGCCGACGACGCTGATCGGCCGCGTCGGCAGGGACGCGTTCGGCGGGCAACTGCAAACGTTCCTCGCCGCCCAGGGGGTCGACCTCGGTTTTGTGCGCGAAACGCCGCAAGCACACACCGGCACGGCAATCATCACGATCGCCAATGCCGACAACACCATCGTCGTGATCCCCGGGGCCAATGGGCTGGTCGGCGCCGCCGATGTTGAAGCGCCTTCGCTGGCAAACGGCGACATCGCGGTCAGCCAGTTCGAGATACCGCTGTCCGCGATTACCGCTTTTTTCAAAAGGGCACGCTCGGCGGGCGCAACCACGATCCTCAATCCGGCGCCGGCGATCGAATTCGACCCAGCAATGCTCGATCTGGTCGATATCCTGATCCTCAATGAAACCGAACTCGGACTTCTGACCAAGACAGGTCTTGACGACACTGATGATGACGCGCGCTTCATCGCAGCCGTCAGATCGCTGCCAGCCGGCCAGCGCAAAATCATCTGCGTCACGCTCGGCAAGCGCGGCGTGCTGACACTCGTCAACGACGCGCCGCTGATCACACCGGGCCGCAGCGTCAAAGCCGTCGATACCACCGGCGCCGGCGATTGTTTTGTCGGCGCGGTCGCAGCCCAACTGGCCGCCGGAAAATCAATTGGCGACGCACTCAACTACGCCAATGGCGCGGCGTCGATCTCCGTGCAGCGGATGGGCGCCGCGCCATCGATGCCGACGGCGGCGGAGGTCGAGGCCATCATCTCCGCGAGTGGTCCCGGCGAAGGCCGGCACCCATAAGCACCGCATTCAGTGATGAAAACAGGTAGCACCCCTGGTGCCCAACGATGGGACTCGGCGTATGAGTCCGCCTCGCGCTCGCATTGGCTCGCTTGCCGGGAAGATGATCAATAAAACCCGCCTAGGCCAGCCCTCAAAACCATTGAATCGGATCTGGTTCTCCCCTCCCCCCGCGAAGCGGCGGGGAGGGGTCGGGGGTGGGGGGTCTATCGGCAGGAACCGCTGCTTCGGTGAACGCCGTGCCACCCCCCACCCCCGACCCCTCCCCGCCACGCGCGACGCGCGTGGGAGGAGGGGAGCTTATGACCTCATCCAGAGTTACTCACCGGCGGCAGCGACCCATGGACGGACTGCCTGCAAGATCCGAAGCGGTGAATTTTACCTCAAAGCCGCCTTCAGATCAAAACTCAAATCCGCCGCCTGTTCCGGTTCGATCGAGCGGTCCAGCCCGAGAATCTTCCGTCCGAATACGTGATCCGCCGCGCGGTTGACGGACTCGACGCCGACCAGTCGCCCCGACTTGTAGCAGAATGCCGAGAACGAACGCACCCCGGGATCGCCGCGCACCACGACGCGGTCGTAGCCGGTGGTCAGACCTGCGATCTGGAGCTTGTCGTCACCCTGGTCGCTCCAGAACCATGGCAGGCCGTCATAGACCTTGACGTCCCCGGTCAGCCGCGCCGCCACGCAGCGCGCGTGGTCGGTGGCGTTCTGCACCGATTCAAGCCGCAGCGAGCCGCCGAAGCGAGGGCTTGCAAACAGCGCGCAGTCGCCGATCGCCGAGATGCAGGGATCATCGGTCAGCAAGTGCTCGTTGACGATGATGCCCGATCCGACCGCCAGACCGGCTCGCGCAGCCAGTTCGACGTTGGGCAAGACGCCGACGCCGACCACCACCATGTCGGCCGGCAGGTGGCGGCCATCGCTGAGGCTGACGCCGGCAACGGTTGGACCCTCGCTCTCGATGCTGGTGGCCTGCACACCCAGGTGAATGCGAATACCCGCCGCGGTGTGCCGCGCCTGGAAATAGTCTGATATTTCCGCGGTCACCGCGCGCGCCATCACGCGCGGCGCCAATTCGATCACATCCACCTCGAGCCCCTTGGCCCGGGCGGTGGCGGCGAATTCCAGGCCGATGAAGCCGGCACCGATCACCACGACGTGCCGGGCCGAGGCGATCCGCTGCCGCAACGCCTCGCTTTCGTCCAGAATTCGCAGATAGCGAACCTCGCCCAGGTTGGCATTGGGGATGTCGAGCAGGCGATTGCGCGCACCGGTCGCCAGCACCAGATGCCCATACTCGAGCGAGGCGCCGGATGCGAGCAAAAGCCTGCGGGCGTCGCGGTCGATGGCTGCGGCACGATCGGCAATCAGCTCGATGTTCTGGTCGCGATAAAATTTGTCCGGCCGGAACATCAGGCTGTCCGGAGCGCCCGCGCCCTTGAGATAGGCCTTGGACAAAGGCGGCCGCTGGTACGGCAGATGCGCCTCGTCATTGAGCAGGCAAACGCGCCCGCTGTAGCCATGCTGCCGCAACGACGCCGCCAGTTGAAAACCCGCGTGACCGGCGCCGGCAATCAGAATCGTTCCATGCGTCATGGCGTCAAACCGGCACGATGCGAAGCGGCAACGGACAAGTTCCGGGCACCGCGCACCAGATCATCGTATTCATACTCACCGCGCAAGCTCCCGCTTCGAGCGATTTTGCCCGTCCGCACCTGGACTTTCCTGATCCCTTTTGGGGATCGGCGGCCGCCGCCTCTCCGAGGTGGATCAGGTTACATGGCCTCATGGCTCACAACGGTGCAAGGTCCATCGGAGCAGATCTGAACTGTATTTGACAAGAATACCGAGGATTGTCACATCAGTTATTCTACTATTTAAAGGTGAGATAGTCTTCTTACCCGGGATGCTGTTCAGATGTCGAAGCCAGCTGATGCCACTGCCGCCCTCGCCGACGAACCCGCGCTGCTTGGGATCGAAGGCCCGATCGCCACCATCACGCTCAACCGGCCGGCCGCTTTCAACGCGATCGATCTTTCGATCGCCAGAAAGCTCGAACAGCTCAGCGCCGAGGTCGAGGCATCGGATGCAGTCCGCGTCCTTGTGATCGAGGGCGAAGGCCGTGCATTCTGCGCCGGGGGCGATCTGCAGACCATCGGCGCCGCTGCTGCCGCCGACAACATCGCACCCGTGGTCGGAGAACTGCTGCAGCATTATCACGCCTTCATCACGACCCTGCGGCGGATGCCTAAGATCGTGCTGGCAAGCGTCCACGGCTCCGCCGCCGGCGCCGGCCTGTCGCTCGCCTTTGTCGCGGACCTCTGTATCGCCGCGGAAGATGCCCGCTTCACGCCGGCCTATGCAAGGCTCGGCGTATCGCCCGATGGCGGCGGTACCGTCGGCGTGGTGGCAAGCGTGGGCACGCGGCGTGCCTTGCAGATCTATCTCGCCGAAGACAGCTTTTCGGCGGCACAAGCCCATGATTGGGGCCTGGTTGCCAAGGTCGTCCCGGCGCTCGAACTGAAAGCCGCGACCCGCGCACTGGCGCATCGGCTGGCGCAGAACGCCCCGGCGGCGTTGGCGGCGACCAAGGCGCTGATCCACCGCGCGCCTGTGACGCCGATCGATCAACAGCTCGACGCGGAAAGAGATGCCATCATCGCCTGCATGCAGACGGATGAATTCCACGCCGCGGTGAAGCGATTCGCGGGCAAATCGAAGCCAATGTGAGACGGATTGTGGCGTCGTCGCGTTGCCCTCTCGCTGCACATACAGGTCCGGGGCTGTGTTCAGATGCTGACGTCCGCTTGCGCCACTGTTTCGGTTCCCGGCGATCCGGCGCTGCTTGGAATTGAAGGCCCGGTCGCCACCATCACGCTCAATCGGCCGGCC
>NZ_JBEKXH010000313.1:0-7749 GCF_049512235.1 Bradyrhizobium sp. | reverse complement strand
AACGGCGATCCCTCCTCGAACCAGGAACGCGGCGCGGGCGCGCCCCACAGGGTTTGCCGCCGCGGGTCCTTCAGCGACCAGCGCAATGGCTCGTGATCGTGATCGCCCGTAAAATAGTCGCTGGTGTAGAGTTCCAGGCGATGGCCGTCGGGGTCGCGGACATAGAGAAAAAACGCATTCGAAATGCCGTGGCGGCCGGGTCCGCGTTCGATGTTCTTGAGGTACCCGCTCGAGGCCATGACGTCGCATAGATGCAGGATGTTCATCGCGGTCGGCACCCAATAGGCAAAATGGTGCAGGCGAGGACCCCGGCCATTGGTGATGGCGAAGTCGTGCACATTGCCCTTGCGATGCATCCATGCCGCCGCGATGCGGCCGTTCGGCCCATCCTCCTCGCCGTACTCGGTCAGCCGGAATCCGAGCTGCGCCCAGAAGTCGATGGTCTGCTGAACTTCGGCGGCGAACACGTTGAAATGGTCGAGCCGTTGCGGGTGGCAGCCTTTGTAGAGATCATAGCGGCGCAACAAATGTGGGCGTTTCTCCATCGACGCATAGAGCTCGATCTGAAAGCCCTGCGGATCGGAAAATTGCAGCGTGCGGCCCTGGAAGGGCTGATCGGCGAAAGCGCAAGCGATGCCATTTTCCGACAGGAAGATCGCGGCCTTGTCGAGATCCCTGTCGTTGCCGACCTTGAAGCCGAGGTGATTGCAGGCGGCGGCGGGCGCCTTGCGCAGCACCAGCGAGTGATGCTGATGCTCCTCCGCTCCGCGCAGGTACACCGCCTTGTCGTCGTGATCCTCGACATGCAGTCCGATGGTATTCTCGTAAAAGGCTCGGCTGGCCTTGAGGTCCACCACATCGAGGATGGCATGGCTGCACCTGACGATATTGAACGGCGGATCGAAGACGTGCTGCGGTACGGGCATGTGTTGTCCTTGGTTCGGGCATATAGACGATTTGTCATTCCGGGATGCTTCTCAGGTCGGCACCTCCTTCAGCGCCTCGTGAATGTTGTTGCGCTTCCAGCTGGTTTGCTTGTCGTTGATCTGCATGTCGAACGACAGCGCGAACTTGCTGGTAGCGAAAACCGGGTCGAGATAACCCGAGAGCGCCTTGAAAACATGTTCGCCGGCCTGCTTGCGCGCGGCGAGATCGCGTCCCTCGCCCAGCCGCAGCACCATGGCGAGAAAACCGAAATGCGCAGCCCCATTGGCGATGGCGTAATGCTCGCAGCGGATGGCGCGGACGCGAATGCCCCCGAGCGGAAAAATTCCGGTTTCGACCGCCGCCTTGCGGACGACTTCGACGACGCCTGCCATGTCGACGCTGGCGTCGAGATTGGCGGAATACTCGATCGTAAAATGCGGCATGTCCGGACTCCCAGCAATTGTTGAGGACGATAGCATGCGAAATAAGGGCGGTAACGATGAGGAAGCTGGCCGCGAGTAAGCGCAAATCTGCATGCTCCCGAGTTCGTCCGGCATGGCTCGCCAGGTTGCCGAGCCTTGGGCGAAGCGTCTGCTCATCAATTTGGCCAAGCTCGCTACGGGGAATGCGGAAATTGATGCAATATCAATTTACTCTGCCTGCAGTGCGCCGTAGACACGCGCGACGATTTTCGCCAAACGCATAACCTGAAAGTAGGCCAACCCATAGAGTTGGCCGCCACGGGAGGACTGGATGAAGCCTACGAGACGCGATTTCACGGTTGGGCTGGCCGTTGGTATCACCGCACCTTTCGTCATGGGAGTTGCGCGCGCCCAGGCCGCGACCATCAAGATCGGGATGTGCGCACCGGTGACCGGCCCGGCGGCCGAATCCGGCGGCTACGCCATCAAGGGCGCCAAGCTTGCGCTGGAAGCCGTCAACAAGGCCGGCGGTATTCTCGGCAAGCAGGCGGAACTGATCATCGAAGACGATCAGACCACCAATCCCGGCATCGTGCTGGCCTTCTCCAAGCTGGCCTCGCAGCCCGACATCGTGGCTTTCCTGGGCTCGATCCGCTCCACGCAGGTCCACGCCATGGCGCCCGACGTGCTCAAGCTCGGCAAGCCTGTGATGATCGGGGGTACCGATCCCAACCTGACCCATATGGGCAATCAGTGGCTGTTCCGGTTTCGCCCCAATGACAGCTATTCCGGCCGCGTAATCGCCGATTACGGCGTCAATACGCTCGGCAAGAAGAAGTGGGCCGTGCTGCATTCGACCGATGCGTTCGGCACCGCCGGCGGCAAGGCATTGACATCGGCTCTGGAAAAGCTGGGTACGCCTGCGGTGCTCGATCAGGGCTATGCCAACCAGAGCCAGGACTTCACCCCGGTGGTGCTCGCGATCAAGCAGTCCGGCGCCGATATTCTCGGCTCCTATTTCACGTTTGAAAACGATCTCGGCATCTTCGCCCGCCAGCTGCGCCAGCTCGGCGTCAACATTCCCTGGGTCGGCTCGCCTTCGATCGTCAACATCACCGCGCTGAAACTGGCGGGTCCCGCGCTCTATGGCACCTACGGCGTTGCCGATTACGCCGAGGATTCCAGCGAGGCCTCGAAGGCTTTCGGCAAGGCCTATCGCGATCTCGCCAAGGTGGCGCCGGATAACCAGAGCTCCTGGCCCTATGATGCCGTTACCGTGCTCGCCGCGGCGATCAACAGGGCCGGTTCGACCGACCCGGCCAAGATCCGCGAGGCGATCCTGGGCATCAAGAAGTTCGCCGGCGCCGAGGGCGAATATAATTTCGACCCGAACGGCGACGGCCTTCACGGCTACAACATCGTCAGGAACGACAAGGGCAACATCGTCTACGACAAGCACATCGACTTCAACGATTGATATGGATCTCGTACTGCAACTGTTGTTTACCGGTATCGGCATCGGCGCGGTCTATGCGCTGGTGGCGCTCGGTTTCGTGCTGATCTTCCGGGCCACCAATGTGGTGAATTTCGCGCAAGGCGAATTCTCCATGGTCGCCGCCTATCTGATGGTGGTGTTCGCGGTCGATCTGGGCTGGCCGTACTGGCTGTCCTTCCTGCTGGCGCTGGCCGGCATGGCGCTGCTCGGGGTGATCTTCAATCTCGGGGTTTATTATCCGCTGCGGCACCGCAGCTTTCTGCCGGTGATCATCGCCACCATCGGCGCCTCGATCCTGATGGCCAACTCGGTGCTGGCGATCTACGGCCCGCAGCCGCAGGTGCTACCGGGATGGTTCGACACGCCCGGCATCCAGCTCGGAGCGGTCTATCTCGACAGCCAGTATCTGCTGATCATCGCGGTCACCATCGTGATGGTGATCTTCAACTACTGGTTCTTCGAGCACACCATGCTCGGCAAGAAGCTGCAGGCCACCTCGCAGGACAAGGAAATGGCCTCGCTGCTCGGCATTTCCGTGTCGACCATGATCATGGTCACCTTCATCTACTCGGCGGTGCTCGGCGGCCTCGCCGGCATTCTGGTCGCACCGGTGCTGTTCGTGTCGATACAGATGGGCTCGACCATCGCGCTGAAGGCCTTTGCCGCCACCATCATCGGCGGCTTCGGCGACGTCGCCGGCGCCATCATCGGCGGGCTTTCGCTCGGCATCATCGAGACCTTTGGCGCCGCTTATATATCGGTGCCGTACAAGGACGGCTTTGCCTTTCTGGTGCTGGTGCTGTTCTTGATCTTCCGGCCGCAGGGCATCTTCGGCGAACGCGTCGCGGAGAAAGCATGAGCGCGCCCAGCGACAACATGCCGATCGCGGCGCCGGCGATACAAACGAGACCGCTGCTGCTGCGGCATTTGCCGTATTTCATCGGCGCGGCCGTCGTCGTGGCACTAGCCGCCATGATGCAGTTCGACGGCTACATCCTCAACGTCCTGATGCAGGCGACGACGTTCGCGATCGCGGTGTTCGGCCTCTCGGTCGTGCTCGGCCTGTGCGGGCAGATCAATCTGGCGCAAGCCGCGTTCTTCGGTTTCGGCGCCTATGCAGTCGGGCTCGGCACGGCCGATCTGCATCTGAGCTACTGGCTCTGCCTGGTCGCGGGCAGCCTGATCGCTCTGCTGGCGGGCGCGTTCCTCGGCATGTCGACGCTGCGGCTCGGCGGACATTACCTGGCAATGGTCACGATCTCGTTCCAGCAGATCGTCACGCTGGTCATGATCAACGCCATCGAACTGACGCACGGACCGGATGGCGTCTCCAACATCGGCCGTCCCCAGCTGTTTCCGACCTCGCAGGGCTATCTCGCGTTCTGCGTCGCGGTGCTGGCGATCATAGGCTATGTCGTCTGGCATTTGCCCGATACCCGACTTGGGCGCGCGATGCGCGCCGTGCGTGACAATGAACTCGCCGCCGGCGTCAACGGCATTGACGTGTTCCGCACCAAGGTCTCCGCGTTCGCGCTCAGCGCCGCGCTGGGCGGCCTTGCCGGCGGGCTGTTCGCCGGCGGATTTGCCTATGTCAGCCCGGATCAATTCTCGTTTGCGGAATCGATCGTGTTCCTGACCATGTCGCTGCTCGGCGGCGTCGCTTCGCCGATCGGCTCGGCCATCGGCACCGGACTACTGATCCTGATCCCGGAATGGCTGCGGTTCCTGAAGAGCATTCCCGGGCTTTATCTTGCGATCTACGGCCTGTTCGTCATCCTGATCATCCGCTACATGCCCGATGGCATCTGGGGATTTGTCAGTGCCGCGCTCGATCGCTGGCGCAGCCAGACCAGGCCACAGGCGGCCACCGCGCCGCTGCAATTGAAGCCGGCGACCGAGGGCAGCGACATGGTGCTCGAGGTCACCGGCCTTTCCAAATATTTCGGCGGCCTGAAGGCCGTCGATGGCGTCGATATCGCGGTGAAGCGCGGCGGCGTCCACGCCCTGATCGGGCCGAACGGCTCCGGCAAAACCACGACGCTGAACGTGCTCTCCGGCCTCTACAAGGCGACATCCGGCAGGATCGTGCTCGATGGCACCGACATCACCCATATGCCGCCGCATCTGCGCACGGCGGCGGGATTGGGACGGACGTTCCAGAACATCCGCCTGTTCCGCTCGATGACGGCCTTGGAGAATGTTGAGATCGGCGCCGAGCGGCCCGGCAACAGGCTGATCGGCAGCCGCGGCGCCGGCGCGCTGACCGAGCGCGCCATGGAAGCGCTGAATTTTGTCGGCCTAGGCGGCCGCGCCAACGAACAGATCTCGAGCTTTTCCTACGGCCATCAGCGGCTGATCGAGATCGCGCGCGCGCTCGCCGCCAACCCGACCCTGCTGCTCCTCGACGAACCGGCGGCCGGCCTGAACTCGAGCGAGAAGCTCGAACTGCACGAACTGCTCAAGCGCATCGCAGCCCAGGGCCTCACCATCCTGATCATCGATCACGACATGACCCTGGTCTCCGAAGCCGCCCAGCACATTACCGTGCTCAATTTCGGACGCCGCATCGCCGATGGCGAATCGATGGCGGTGCTTCGCCATCCCGATGTCGTCTCCGCCTATCTCGGAACCGAATGATGCCGCTGCTCCAGATCAACGATCTGATCGTGCTCTATGGCGAGATCGAAGCCCTGCGCGGGGTGTCGTTCGGTGTCGAGGCCGGACAGGTGGTGACCTTGCTCGGCGCCAACGGCGCCGGCAAATCCACCACGCTACGGGCGATTTCGGGACTGGCAAAACCCGCGGCCGGCGAAATCCTGTTCGACGGCCACTCGATCGCGGGCCTCGGGCCGGAAGCGATCGTGCGGCTTGGTATCTCGCACGTGCCGGAGGGACGGAGGGTTTTCCCCGGCCTGACGGTGAAGGAAAACATCATGCTCGGCGCCTCGAACCGCCGGATCGCCAAATCGCAATTGTCGCGCGAAGCCGATGCGATGTTCGATCTGTTTCCGGACATCCGGTCGTTTGCCAATGCGCTGGGCTGGACCTTGTCGGGCGGGCAGTTGCAGATGGTCGCGGTCGCCCGCGGCCTGATGGCGAAGCCTCGCCTGTTGCTCTTGGACGAGCCCTCGCTTGGGCTGGCGCCGGTCATCGTGCAGGCCGTGTTCCGGATCATCGCGGAAATCCGGCGCAACACCACGGTGCTCCTGGTCGAGCAGAACGCGCGCATGGGGTTGTCGGTGGCCGACCACGGCTACGTGCTGGAAACCGGCCGCATCGTCCTCGGCGGCAAGCCCGATGAATTATGGGGCAACGAAGCCATCGCCGCCGCCTATCTCGGCGGTCATGCCAAAGCCAGTGTGTGAGACGAGCATCGATCCATGGTCACGATACAGCTGGAAAATCTCATCACCTTTGTTGCCGACGTGTTCGCTCATGCGGACTCCTCAAGCGAAGAAGCGCGGCGCATTGCGAGCTACCTTGCGACCGCCAACCTGACCGGGCATGACAGCCACGGCGTGATCCGGGTTCCGGTCTATATCCGATGGAAGAAGATGGGCTCGGTCATTCCCGATCAAACCGTCGAAGTCGTGGTCGACACGCCGTCGCTGGCGGTGGTCGACGGCAAGTTCGGCTACGGCCAGACGGTCGCGCCGCAGGCGGTCAGGATCGGCATCGAAAAGTGCAAGGCGGCAGGGCTCGCCGCAGTGGCATTGCGCAATGCCGGCCATATCGGCCGCGTCGGCGACTGGGCCGAAATGGCGGCCGCCGAGGGGCTGGTTTCGGTCCACTTCGTCAATGCGGCCGGCTCGCTATTGGTGGCGCCCTATGGCGGCGTCGAGAAGCGGCTGTCGACAGCGCCTTATTGCGTCGGCATTCCGCGAAAGGGTCAGGACCCGATCGTTCTGGATTTTGCGACTTCGATCGTCGCCGAAGGCAAGGTGCTGGTGGCGAGCCGCGGCGGCAAGAAATTGCCTTCAGGAGCGCTGATCGACTTCGACGGCACGCTGAGCGAAGACCCGGCGGTGCTGTACGGGCCCTACAGCGCGGCGGGCGCGCGCGACCATACCAAGGGCACGGGCGCGATCCGGGCGTTCGGCGAGCACAAAGGCTCGGGGCTCGCCTTCATCTGCGAATTGCTGGGCGGCGCGCTGACCGGTACCGGCGCGACCGCCCCGGACCGGCGCTTTGCCAATGGCATGTTTGCGGTCTATGTCGATCCCAGGGTGGTCGATACCGGCAATTTCTTCGACGGCGAAATCTCCCGCTATGTCGACTTTATCAGGGCGACCAAGCCGGTGGCCGGCGTCGACGCGGTAAAGATTCCCGGCGATCCCGAGCGGAAAATGCGCGCCGATCGTACCAAAAATGGCATACCCTTGCCGGATGATACCTGGGCGGCGATAGTAAGCACTGCGCGAGAAGTCGGCGTCAGCGAGGTGAGCATCCAGCGGGCGACAGCGTGAAGACCGATAACAACAAACGAAAGGGAACCGCCGACCATGGCAAACAACGTCAAGAAAGTATGGGCCTCGGGCAAGGCCGTGGTGAATGCCTGGCTGGCGATACCGTCAGGTTTTTCCGCCGAGGTGATGGCGCAATGCGGGTTCGACAGCGTCACCGTCGACATGCAGCACGGCGTGCAGGACTACCTGTCCATGGTGCAATGTTTCCAGGCCATGAACGGACATCCGGTGACGCCGATGGTGCGGGTGCCCTGGAACGAGCCGGGCATCATCGGCAAGGTGCTCGATGGCGGCGCCTATGGCGTGATCTGCCCGATGATCAACACCAAACAGGAAGCCGAAAACCTGGTGGCCTATGCCAAATATCCGCCGCGCGGCACGCGCTCGAACGGCCCGATCCGTGCCGGTCTGTATGGAACCGCCGGCAGCTATCAGCAGA
>NZ_JBEKXH010000312.1:0-7751 GCF_049512235.1 Bradyrhizobium sp. | reverse complement strand
CGGCGCGACTCCGGTTCCCAGATCACCTCGACATCGGCGCCGCGCCGGGCAGCCCACGCCGCGCAACTCAACATCATGATCGATTGCCGGTCGTCGCGGCCATCGCTGCAATAGCGGTCGATGGTCACGGGATATTGCGCGCCGAGTTGCTCGAACGCGATCCGCTGGGCGCGGGGCCGACGATCATGCCTGGCCGGGAAATGCATCGCCATGCTCAACCCCGTTATCTCAGTTGGGTGCCGAGGCGGTCAACGATCGGCTCGCATCCCCCCTCGACAAAAGATTGCGCCTGGAGTTGACGCGATGGAGCATGCGGACGAAGGCGACCGGGTTGAACAGGATCGTGCTGTTGAGCGCGTCGGAAATCGGGGCGTTGCGGCGACGGTATTCGTTCTGCCACGCCGCCTGCTGGCGCGGCAGCTCGGTCCAGTAGATGCCGGGCGCGCGGTGGTGGGTCAGATGCGTCGAGATATTGTGCAGGTCGAGCCAGGACAGGAAGCGCAGGTAGCCGCTGTCGAGCGGCACATAGGTCGCATAGCGATAGGGATCGTCGGGCACGCTCGGCACGTGGTCGGTGTAGTTGTAGATCGCCACCATCAGGATCGATCCGATCCAGGTCACGGGCGCCCAGAACAGAACGGCGGCGCGCCAATCGAGCACGGCGAGCCAGGTCGTCAGCATGACGGTAAGGGCAAAGCTCAGGATGCATTCGGCCCTGTGCCGGGGCTTCATCTGCTCGAAGAATTGCCTGACATGCAGATCGCGCAGCGAGAGCCCGAGATAGCTCCAGATGCTGGCATGGATTTTTTCATGGCCGGCCACCGTCGAGGTGGCGTCGCTTGCCCCATTGTTGAAGCGGTGATGATGAAAGTGCAGGTATCGGTACCAGATCGCCGGCGAGGGCATGATGCAGAACGACAGCCGGTGAACGAGGTTCAGCGCGGGGCTGCGAAATACCGGGAAGTGGGTGGTCCAGTGCAGGATGGCCTCGAGCCGCCCGGCCAGAACCAGGCCGATCCAGAGGAAGAGGACCCGCAGCCACCAGGGAGCCGCGGCGAAATGCCAGAACATGACCAGGAGCATCGCGACAATGATGCCGTGATAGCCAAGGAGCGCGACGCCGCCCCAGCGGACGCGGCGCCGGGCGTCATGGGCCATGGCAGCTCGTTTGTTCATCACGACCGACCAGCGAGATCGCGGCCTTTGTCTTGGCGCCGCGGGCAAATGGAATGGCCTCGACAATTCGCACCGAAATATCGATGCCATCGCCGAGCAGGCGATTGAGGCGCCTGACGATGGTTTGCCGGCATTCCCTGTCGATCAGTTCGGTCCGGCCGGCGGCGGGGACCAGATAGACGCAGACCTTGTCCAGCGCGGTCTGCACGATCTGATACTGCACGCCGTTGACCGGGATGCGGGATTCCAGCACCCAGTTATAGGCATCATCCATGATGGTGCCTGCAGGCACGATCGCCCCCGATCGGGTGACGAAGCTGTCCTGCATGCGGCCCATCGGATGGGAAATAATGCCGAAGCTGCAGCCGCAGCGACACGGCGCTGCAGATGCCTGCGCGCTGGCGAAATCGCCTTGCCGGTAGCGGATCAGCGGGGTCGCCTCGTTGACCAGATTGGTGCCGACCACCTCGCCCATCACGCCCGGCTCGCACCGCCGACCGTGCTCGGGATCGACGATTTCCACAAAGCAGGCGTCCTCTTCGACGTGGTAGGCGCCGAACTCGCATTCCAGCGCCATCCGGATCAATTCCTCGCTGCTGTACTCGTCGCGGATCGGCACACCGAGCGCTTTTGCAAGCGCGTCGCGTTCTGCCCTGGTCGAGCCTTCCGAATGGGTGATGATGAGTTTGACGCCGCAATCGGCAAGACTTGAGCCGGCAAGACTTGAATCGGCAAGACTTGAATCGGCAAGACTTGAATCGGCAAGTCCGGTGCAGACGCGCGCAAGCTCGCGCAAATAGCTCGGATAGAGCGAGATCGCAGCAGGCCGCTGCTCGCCGATCAGCCTGAAGGCGGTCTCGACCGGCGTACGCGTCGACAGGAAGTTCTGCGGAAACAGGCCGTCGGTCGAGGTGAACCACCACGGGCAGGTGATGATGAACAGCGTCGCGTCCGCTGCCCCGAGCCGGCCTCCGCTCTGGAAGATGTTCTGCCGGGCCATTTGCAGGTTTTCATAATGCACGCCGTTTTCGCTCACGGCCAGATAGACGAAGCGCCCCGATGAGCCGGAACTCGTGGTCATGAACTCGGTATTGTGCCCGCTGCTGACGCTGCCGTCGGGCCACGCCGCGATCAGCTCGTCCTTGGTGAGATACGGCAACTGCTCGAATTCCCTCCAGCTCCTGAGATCATCGGGTGCAAATCCGGCGGCCCGATACTTCTCGCGGTACAAGGGCACGGTGTCGAAGGCGTGCCGTACGATCTGCTGGATGCGCCGGAATTGCCAGGACCGGATGGCTTCGATCGGCTGCCGGCGGAAGCCGAGCATGCCGGCAAAGTGGGCTTCGTAGAAGCGGCGCAGCTTGCGATGGTCGAGCGCGGTCTCGCCCCGGATCAGGTCGGGGCCGATCTTGGCCTCGATCCATCGTTCGGTTTGCCGGGATTGCGGCCCAAGACCGCTGCCATGACCGCTGCCAGGACCGCTGCCAAGACCGCCGCTATGAGGGCTGCTGTTCTGATCCATCACCAGAGGGTCGCTCGTGCTCTTGCTTCATTGCTCCCGGTTTCGGGACTTGTGGTCGATCGGAACGGCGCAATAGGACGCCGCCGTGCGCCCTTGGGCGGGCCCGGGCCAGTCGGTCGGGCACGCCGGCTCGTCGGGCTCCGAGGTCGGGGGCTGCATGGCGCAATAGGAAGCAACCGCAGGCGATGGCTGGCAGTCGGCGGCGGCGGGCACGCAGCCTTGCGGCACCTTTTGCCGATAGACGTCCACCGGGGCCTTTTGCTTGACCGAGTAGAGGCAGAACTCCATCTCGCGGCTGTTGGCCACCACCAGCATGGCGCCGTGCGCGCCGTTGAATCGCTTCTGGCTTCCCGGCTGCACCGCGCAGCCCTTCTGGTCATAGAGCCAGGGATTGCCGCCGAGGCCGTTGACGAAATACGGCATGCCCTCGATTTCGAGCCGCTCGTAGGCATGCTCGTGGCCCGACAGGACCGAGGTCGCGCACCACTGTTTGAAGGGCCAGCGCATCCATGCGCCGGGCGCATCCTCGCGCGCCGTCGTGTAGGGCGGGTGATGGAAGTAGACCAGCTTCCACGGCGCCTTCGAGGCCGCCAGCGCGCCTCTCAGCCAGCCCGCCTGCTTCGAATTGCAGCAGGTTCCGTCCTGCTCGTGATAGTCGCTGTCCAAGCCGAAAAGTTCGACCAGCGGGCTCGGCTGGACGTTGTAGTACCGTCCCTGCACCGGGGGCTGGGCGTTCGGCGAGTACTGCTTGAGATAGTCGAAATAGTCCAGGTAGGGATAGGGGGTTCCCCACACATAGTCCCCCTCCTTGCGCACCGTTCCCCAGTCGTGATTGCCGAGCGTCGGAAAGAATTTCTTGTCGCGAACGAAATTGTCGTAGTGATCGGCGATATTGCGCTTGATGGTGGTCTGCTTGCCGCTGTTGTAGTTGTCGTCGCCGACCGTGACCACGAAGTCGAGCGGCTGCTGCTGGTGCCAGGCCTGCACCATTTTCGACACCACCGCCTCGCATTTGTACTTGCTGTAGCCGAAGTCGCCGATCACCGCGAAACGGACCAGCGTCGGATCCGGCGCAATCCCCTTGCCGCAGGCGGCGAGGTCATTCTTCACCGGCTGCTCGTCTTTCTCGCAGACGACGGTGCGGTAGGTGCAGCAGGGGCAGGTCGCGCTCGATTCATCGGCGCTGCGGTCTTGGGACGAATCCGGCTGGTCATCCTCCTGGGCCAAGGCCAGATCGAAGGCCAGATCGATCGACCCGAGCGCGACGAGCGCGACAACCGCGCCCGCGATGAGCCGCCAGGTGCGGTGTGCCCGGGCGGCGGCGCGATACGGCGGCGCGGCCGGCATCATGAATCGCCCGCAGGATGAGGCGCGAGCCGCGGCTCGCCGCGCGCCTTTTTGGCGCGCGCGCCGCGCCCTGATTTCGAGCCCGGCGTCGCGCGGTGCGCCGCATTTCCGTTCATCGCCGAGGCGAGGTTCAGGTTGACGTCGAGATCCCGGACCGGCTCCGGATCGTCGGGCAAGGTCAGCGCCTGGCTCAGATCACTGACCCGCAGCCTCCAGGTTTCGAAAGCTTCGCTGACCAGCCGGGCCACGATGGCGGGGTCGAATTTCCGGCACGAGAAAACGTCCAGAACGAATTTGGAGGTCAAAGGCCAGGTGTGGATGGCGCAATGCGAGGTCGAAAGGATAACGACCCCGGTGACCCCGCCCTCATCCTCGAACGGCTCGCAATTGATGCGGCTGATGTTCTCTTCCACCTCGTAAATGACAGGCGGCCCGAGCGCTCTCATGTTGAGCGAGGTAACCAAGGCACCGAGCAAATCGTAGATGCCGGAGACGCTGCGCAAACGAACAGGATTGCCGGCACCGATCACCTTGATGTGACGACCCGTAATCAACTGGCCCCCCTCGGTCGATCGGAAATGCGGCCGCTTATTGGCGGCGGAAAAATACGTCATCGAAAGGCAACGGTTTACGATGTTAATGGACGCAATTAGAAGGTGTCAATGTTTTTGAGCCGGCGCCGTCTGGAATTTGGTCGGGGATTTTTGGCCGGCCGGCGGCTGATGGATCCGAGCCGGCGCCGCCGGCCCTCAGGGGATCATCGCTTTCCGGCGGCCCATTCAGAGCAGCGACGTCGCAAAGCCCGGATCGATCGATCGCACGTCCTCGTCGATGATGGCCTTGGCCTCGGCGGAGCCGGCGCGATAGGCGCCGGCGATCGCGGCCTTCAGATCGGGACGACGTGTCAGGATCAGGCGAATATCGCTGCGCAACAGGCTTCGGAGCTCGGGATCGGCGATCGCCGGCGACAGCGAAAGCACCGCAAGGCGCGTCGGGATCAGGTTGGCGTCCGAAGACGAGGTCAGATAGGACATCTTCAGAACCGCCGCGACGGAAGCCTCGGTCTGCGTCCGGCTCGAAAGCATCGCGACCAGGAGCCACATGGCGGATGAATGCGGGGCCAGCGCCAGCGATGCGCTCGCGGTGGCGAGCGCGCGCTGGCGCGCCGCGGCCTTTTCCGGCGTCTCCGCTGTGGTGCCGCGGTTCAGCGCCGGGGCCGCGCGCGCCATCGCAATGTCGCCGACCAGATCCCCGCGCAGGGCGGCTTTCGCCGTCCAATCCGCCAACGATGCGCCGGATATCGGCTCGGCCCGCGCCAGCTCCTGGGCAAAGGGCTGCGGCTTGGGCGTCAATGCCTCTGCCACAATCGTGTCGATGGCGAACCAGCAAAGCACCACGGCTATCGACGACGTGGCGATCCCGAACCGGTCCGGAATATTCTTCATGGCCATGGCACCAATGATCTAGATCGCGAACATCTGCTCGCCCTGGATCGTCAGCAGGGTCAGTATCCCCGTGGCAAAGGCCCCGGTGTCGATATTGATCCGGTTCGGCCGGATCTCGGGCTTCGGCACCGGCGTGTGGCCGTGGACAACAAATTTGCCGAAATCCTCCTCGCTCTGAAGGAATTCATCGCGGATCCAGAGCAGGTCTTCTTCGCGCTGGTGTCGCAACGGCACGCCCGGCCTGACGCCGGCATGCGCAAAGAAGAAATCCCCGCAATGAAAGCTCGATCGCAGATTGCCCAGAAAGCGGCGATGATGGTCCGGCATGGCGTGCCGCAACGCCTGCACCAGCGCATCCTGTTCTTCGCGATCCGGCCGGAGCGACGGCGTCAGCCCGTACGACATCAGGGTCTGGAAGCCACCATATTGTTTCCACGCTTCGAGCCGGCTGGCGTCCTGCAGCACCTCGAACAGAAAGGCTTCGTGGTTGCCCTTGAGGAAGATGCTCTCGTGGCGGCGGCTGCGCTCGATCAGCAGGTCGATGGTTTGCCGCGACGCCGGTCCGCGATCGATGTAGTCGCCGAGATAGACATGCAGCGCGCGCGTCGGCGCGGTGCGGGCGATGTGATGATCGATCGCGGCGAATACATTCGGCAGCAGATCGGCGCAGCCGTGAATGTCGCCGATGGCATAGACCTGGATGCCGTCCGGTAGTTTCGGCTTGGCTTTCGGCCTGAAGCGTAATCCCAACATGTCGCGGCCCTGATCCAGAAGTATCCGGGCCTGAGCCCTCAACTCGCTTGCCCGTCATACGATACCGAAGACGGAACAATTTTATCGTTCATCCTAACAGCCTCGCAACTCTGATGCAGGGCGCAGGGGTTGTCAGACCCTCTTTACCAGCAAAGCTAAGCAACGCTTCAGATTTTTCACCGAGCCTCCGGTCGATCACGAGGGAGGCCATGGTGCGTTGGATTTTGCAGGTGTCGGTGGCGGTCGGTGTCGTGCTCTCGGGCGGACTTTCGATCGCCTGGGGTCATGAGCATGGGTTTGTCGAGCACATCGGGTTCGAGACGGCCACTTTGGCGCCGATGGCCTATACCCAGTTCTGCCTGCGATACCCCGGGGAATGCCGGACCCGCAAGATATTCAGGGGCGGCCCGATCAGACTTTCGGCCGACCGGCGGGGCGAACTGGCCCGCGTCAACGCCGCCGTCAATGCCAGCATCGTTCCCGAGCCGAACCTGCAGGGACTGGCCGGCGAAGTCTGGCTGATCGGCCCCGACCGCGGCGATTGCAACGATTACGCCGTGACCAAGCGCCATGAGCTGATGGCGCGCGGCTGGCCGGCGCGCGCGCTGTTGCTGAGCGAGGTCGTCACCACATGGGGCGAGCATCATCTGGTGCTGGTGGTGCGAACCTCCGAGGGCGATCTCGTGCTGGACAGTTTGACCGGCAGGATAAAGCCCTGGTTGCGGGCGCCTTACCGCTGGGTGCGGATGCAGATGCCCGGCGTGGCCAGGCTCTGGACCACCATCAACAGCCGCGCAGCGTGATCGCCGCCAATCGCTGCTAGTTCAGTGATTTTGAAGTTCGAATCATATCGAAGCTTGCGATGCTGCGCTCCCTCTCCCGCTCTTGCGGGGGAGGGCCGGGGAGGGGGAAGCTCCGCCGGCAGTCCCCGAGTGGCGCCCCCACCCCACCCTCCCCCGCGAAGAGCGGGAGAGGGAGTGAGAGGGCAACGCTCGTGGCCTGAACTTTCTCAAGTTGCATTCTCGAGCTGGCTTTTCTCAGCCGGCCTGGCGGCCGGTGGTCTGCGAAAGCCCCAGTCCGAACAGGATCGCAGCCAGGGTCTGGACCGGCGCATCGGTGAAGCTCGAATCGCAAAAGGCCTCGGAGCAGGCGGTGATGAGGCAGGCGGCGGCGCTGGCCGCATAAAACGAATCCCTGCCGCGCGACAGCGCCCCGCGCAACAGCACGACCACGAGCTGCAGCGGCAGGATGGCCGCGAGCAGCACCCCGACGCCGCCCCATTCCAGCAGCATCGACGCTACGGTGTTGATGGCGGTGTCGCCGGGAATACCCGATGCGTCCCGATAGATCGCGGCCAGCGCCGGATAGCTTCCGACCCCGCCGCCAGCCCAATTGGCATCGGACATCATCCGCAGCGTGGCGGCGCCGGCTTCCGCCGGGAAGGCCTTGGCAAAACGAAACAGCGGACTGACCGAGGGATTTGCCGCGGACCGCAACGCGATCGCGCC
>NZ_JBEKXH010000311.1:0-7753 GCF_049512235.1 Bradyrhizobium sp. | reverse complement strand
GGAGGTGATCGCGGCGGCGCTGCGGACCGTCGGCCGTGAGCATCTCGCAGTGGTGTCCTCGTTCGGCACCGAATCGGCGGCGCTGCTCAAGGTCATGGCCGACGTCGATCCGGCCATCCCGGTGATCTTTCTCGATACCGGATGGCTGTTCGGGGAGACGCTTGCCTATCGCGACACCCTGATCGCGACGCTTGGCCTGCGCGATGTTCGCTCGATAAAGCCTTTGCAGGAGTCACTATCGGGCGAGGATCCAGATCGAGAACTGTGGTTCTCGGATCCGGATGCCTGCTGCCGGATCCGCAAGGTCGAGCCGCTCAAGCGGGCGCTGGCGCCGTTCCACGGCTGGATCAACGGCCGCAAGCGTTTTCAGGGCGGCCTGCGCGCCGCCATTGCGGTCGTCGAGCAGGATGGCGCCAGGCTGAAGTTCAATCCGTTCGCAAACAGCTCGCGCGAACAGATCGAGGCGATCTACCGCCTTGCCGTGCTGCCGCCGCATCCGCTCGCAGCCATGGGTTATCTGTCGGTCGGGTGCATGCCCTGCACCAGCCGCACCTCGCCCGACGAAGACGTCCGCGCCGGCCGCTGGCGCGGCAGACCCAAGACCGAGTGCGGCATCCATACCGCCAAGACATCGTAGCGAGCGCGCGCATTCCAGGATGGTCCGCAGCACCGGACGTCGCGGCATCACAAAGGACGTCAGGGCGTCTTTGGTGCGCCAATTATTTTTTTCGCCTCGTCTCGACCTGGATAATTATCATTGAGTGTATCCTCGATGATTTTTTTTCCCTTCATTTCACCCAAAGCGATCAAGACCGCTCCATAATGAAAGCGCAACTGCGGATTTCCAGATTGCCCGGCGCCCGCCAGATCCAGCAGCGCTTTAGCCTTTTCGAAATCGCCGAGACGGTAGTCCGACCAGGCGAGCGTATCGAGAATGGCCTGATTTCTAACAAGCGCATTCCTTTGCAGGAGATCGCGAGCCTGGCGCAAGGCGACCGTATCGGGCCGTGTCTGCTCGGCCAGCAGATTGGCAAGCTCGTTGGCGGCGATCGTCGACTTGGGATTGACACGCAACACCTCGCGGTAGGTGACGATCAAATCGTCGGTTTTTCCGTTTTGGCTTTGGATTTCCGCGCGCGCAAGAAGTAGCGGCTCTTGCATGGCCCCGGCCGCGATCCCACGATCGAGAACGGCCAGCGCTTTCGCAACCTCTGTTCTACGCGCCAGGGCCGCGGCCTGCTGGAGATATGCCGTGGGCGACGATGGCTCTCTCTGAATGACCGACTCGATAAGCGCCGAGGCTTTGTCGGCCTGACCCGAATTATCGGCCAGGTTGGCAAGGATCAGGTCGAAGGATGCGAGATCAGCGGGTGCAACATTTTTGGCGAACTGCGCCAGCGAGTTCATCGCCTGTGCACTTTGCCCCGCGGCGATCGATGTCCGGGCGAAAGCCCGCGCGGCCGGCACGTCGAACCGGCTGCGGTCTTTCCAGGCAATGAGCCGCCGATAGAGGTCGGCAGCATCCCGATATTGGCTCCGCGCCTCCTTGATCTCGGCATCGAGTTCGATCACCTGCTGCTCGGCGTCCGGTGTTTGGTGCAATTGCGACAGCGCCACCTCGGCGGCCGTCCAGTCCTTGCTTTGAATTGCAAGTCGAATCTGCATGGCGTGTCCATCGACTGAATCGGTGTTATGTTCGAGAAAGTCGTCGACAGTTTGCCTTGCGCCCGGGGCCTCGCCGAAACTGCTCTGTATGTCTATAATTCTGCGGAGCGTTCCGAGGTCGGAAGGCATCAAACTCAAGACGCGCCTCAAGGCTGCAATGGCTTCCTTGGGTTGATCGTTTTGCAGATATGCTTCCGCCAACGAAGTAAACACCGTCGCATTCGCAGGCTGCCGGGCCGCGACAGACAGGAAGTCCTGTATCGCCGCTGCCGGGTTTTGATCCCGCAACATCAATTGGCCGCGAACCAGGAGGACTTCGTCGCCAGGTTTGGACTTGAGCATGCCGTCCAAAATGGCTCGGGCGGTCGCGGTGTCGTTATTTGCGATCAGGAGACGGGCGAGCGCCAATTGTGCGGCAGCATGCGCTGCGGCATGCGCGGGGTCCGATTGCGTTCGGGTCATCGCACCGTTGAGGATCTTCGCGGCGGCATCAAATCCGTCCTCTTGCGCGTAGATATCCGCCAGCGCGATATCATAGGCAGTAGAGTCCGGTGCCGCTGCGATCGCGGCGAGAAGCTCCGCTATTGCGGCAGATTTGTCCCGATGCCGGGCAATAAAGGCAACGAGCCGCATGTGCATGTCTATGTTCCCGGGCGCGGCCTCGACCCCAGCCCGAAGAGCCTGCTCCCCTTGCTCAACTCCACCGCCTTTGGCGAGCAGTTCGGCGAGTGCAACACGATACTCAGGCGCCATCGGATCCACCGCAACGAGAGCCTTGTAGATTTCGATGGCTTTTGCCGGGGAATCCTTTTGCGACAGCGCCTGGGCCTTCAATTGCAAGAGATCCTTGTCCGATGCGTCCGTCAGCAGGCCGGCTTCGATCTTGATCAAGGCGCCGGCCGGATCTTTTCGCCGCAGCGCTTGTTCGGCCAGGACCGCATTTGCGACGACGTCCCCCTTGTTTTCCGCCAGGACGGACAGCGCATCCGAAAGCGCCTTCCGGCTTTCGCCCAGACGTTCCTCCAAAAGCGCTCGATAGGCCTTCATGGCCTGGTCGCTTGGCCGATCCGCAAGACATCTGGCAATCCATTCTTCGGCCAGCTTGTAGGCGCGGGCCCGGAGCAGTATCGCTGCGGCCGCAGCCCGGCCCTCTTCGGTGCCGGGCGCGGTTACGTCGGCACCGATATATTCGGCGAGGGCCGTTTGCGGGTCGCCCATTCTCTCGGCGATCTGACCGGCGAGGAAATGAGCCTCGCTCAGCTTCGGATCGGCCTTGACCGCGGCCTCAATTTCCTGCCGGGCCGCCCGGAATTGTCCCGCGTCGTATAACTTTCTGGCGTTGGCCAGGGCGACCGAAGGTGTCTTTCCACTGTCCCTCTCCTTTCCGCAAGCCGATAGGAGAACGAGGTTCGCGCAAACAAAGAGAGCGAGATAATTTTTCATAGTATTGACCATGGTTGAAGCGGGCCAGTCGCCAACTTCAAATGCGCAAAGCGATACTAGATGCGAGTTATCTCAGGGTTGACGACGCTGAATAGTTGTCGCGGTCTGGGACATTTCTACGTCATGTGCCCGCGCACCTCGCGGAACCAATCGCGCTCGAGAACATGCAGACGCCGCCGGAACACTCTCGCGCGCGGAACGACCATGCATTAAGATGCATTCTGCTCATCCCTTGGGGGCGACCGTGGACGCAACTCATCTTCGCCGTGCCGATTGGCAAAATCTAGGGGGTCTATTTGCACTTGTCGTGTGCATGGGTGAAATTCCCGGTGTTTGGCGCTCTCTGAATCCTCTGTTCGAAGCCTGGAGTCAGCAAGAATATAGCCATGCATGGTTTATTCTACCCTTGGCGTTGCTGATTTTTATTCGACGGTACCAGAGGGCCGCCTTGGGCGGCTACCGAGCTCCGGGTGTGCTCGCTGCGATATTTGCGGTTGTCATCATGATGTTTGCCTGGGCAACAGGCAGCTACACCGCATGCATCTACGGAGCCATACTTGGGATCATCGGATTTGTGTGGTCCTCCCTCGGCAGCGAAGCGATGAAGACCTTGGCGGCTCCCCTGCTCTATCTTTTCTTCATGGTGCCGCTTCCGGTGGCGCTTTACCTTTCTGCCTCCGCGGAAATGCAGCTTTTGGCCTCGAAGCTAGGCATGGTCTTGATTTCGCTTTTCCACGTGCCGGCGTCACTCGACGGCAACATCATCGTATTGCCGTCCACGAAACTGGAGGTGGCCGAAGCCTGTAACGGTCTGCGTTACCTGTTTCCTTTGATCAGTTTCGCCTGTCTCGTCGCCATGTTGGTCGAGGACCGGTTCTGGAAGAAAGCTGTTGTCGTGGTATCCAGCATTCCGATCGCTGTCGTTCTCAACGCCGGCCGTATCGCCATGATAGCCGTCCTGCTCGAACGCCTCGGTATCGATACGTCGACCGGCTGGACTCACGCCTTCGAGGGTTTTGCGGTTTTCTCCTTATGCGTTGCGCTGTTGTTTCTGGAGGTTTGGTGTCTGCTCGGTATTGGAAAACCGCGCGGACGCTTCGTCGTGTCCGACTTGTTGATGCTCGACCGCAGCACGCTTCAGCGCTTTATTTCCTGGCCCGTGTCACGCACATCTCTTCTGGCCGGCGTCATCCTGCTGGCAGGGACCAGCCTGGTCGCCAGCTGGCCTGCGCGTCCGGAGGCTATTCCCTCACGCCAGCCGCTTGCTCTATTCCCGATGGAATTTGCAGGCTGGCACGGAATTCCGACAACGCTTGACAGCGAGTCGCTCAATTCCCTTGGATTATCGGATTACCTTCTTGCGGACTATACCCATCAGGCGGGCGCCGGCGGCCCGTTCAATTTCTATATCGCCTACTACGCATCGCAAAGGGCCGGGATACATGCGCACAGTCCTCAGCTTTGCATCCCCGGCGGCGGATGGACCATTCTAAGCCAGTCCGTCGTCATGGTGCCTTTGAGCCGCGGCGGTTCGATCAGCGCCAACCGTGTCGCGATCGAGAAGCAAGGCGTGAGGCAGATTGTCTATTATTGGTTCGAGGAGCGAGGCCGTCAGATCGCGGACGAAGGTGCTCTTAAATATTTCGCGCTTCGAGATGCGCTGCTCGAGAACAGGACTGATGGAGCCCTTATCCGTATCGTCGCCCCCGTCCACGGGCAAGATGAAACGGCCGCGGATGCTATGGCGACGAAACTGGTTGCAGACGTGGCCCCATTCTTGCCATCCTTTGTTCCCGGTATAATATTGCAGCATGATCGCTAAGTGTCTGTGGTACTTGGTCATTTCATGATGATCGGGTGACACTTTTCACGCGCAAATGGGCTGGTTACACCTTGCTTTTCCATTCACTTGAAATTAACTTTGAGTTGATATCTATACGGATTGCTATCGATGCCGTTGGCATTGATTCGTTGATTTACCTTCAGTTTTTTGGGAGGCGAAGCATGCGTGGAGTATTTAAACTTTTAGGCGTAGTGGCGTTGGTCGTTTCGTCGATTGGTCAAGCATCTGCTTTGACACTTACTACCTTTCCGGTCATCGCGACTGGAGCGGTGTCGGATTTTGTTTTTACCTACTCTACCAGCACTCCTTTTACGCTCTCCAACCTGTCACTTTTCCTGCCCCCCTCCGGCAGCAATATTCTTGGTGGCACGCTTGCAACCTATACCACTCCGACTGGAGGCAGCCTTTCCGGCTCGGGTTCCCTGAGCGAGATTATTTCCACGAGGCCTGGCGCCAGCTATGAAATGTCGTATGCTATCAGCGGCTCGCTTCCCAATTCGATCAGCGTAGCGCTCGTACCGCTTCCGGCCTCGGCCCCATTATTCGTGATGGCGCTGATTGGCTTGGGGATGATGGGATATCGCTCGGCGCGCGGAAGAAAAACGGTTGCGGCCTGAAACCGGTCCCTTGTGTCTGGATCGGATCTTTAGCTGCTTCACACGGATGACGTGCGCGCGACGATTGACCGATCGCCCGTAATCGCTTGATCCGGAAATTGGCGCTCTCGCTCCGCAATGATGCCTGAATTTGGGCCGCCGTTCACCATTCAGCCACGGTTGGTATGCAACACCCCTGCTCACCCCTGGGGAGCATCGAATCATGCGCGCGGCGATCGCGGTTCTCGGTCTTTTGGCGCTTTGCGGCTGCGCGGCGGATATTCCCTCGACCGAGCAGCCGGCCATGTATCTCAACATGGCCAGCGGCGATGCCAAGCTCGATCCGCAGGCTGCCGCCTCGATGATCTCACTCTACCGACAGAACAACGGTCTGGGCGGCGTCGCAGTCGACCCCCAGCTGATGAAACTCGCGGAATCGCAGTCACAGGCGATGGCCAGCCGCAACAAGCTCGATCACGACGTCAAGGCCCCGCTGGCGGAGCGTCTGAATGCATCAGGCTATCCCGCGACGTTGGCGGTGGAAAACGTCTCCGCCGGCTATCACACTCTGGCCGAGGCATTTTCCGGCTGGCGTGACTCGCCTCCGCACCGTGCAAACATGTTGAAAAACGGTGTCACAAAATTAGGCATTGCGGCGAGCTATGCTCCAAATACCAAATACAAGGTGTTCTGGACGATGATTCTTGCTTCCTCGGAGCCCCGATAAACTTGGCGTGATCCCCGCTCCCGGCCTCTCGGATTGACGCCATCGCGAACTGGCGCCACGGTGCGATCGCTTATTGGCTAATTTGATCGACGGCTGAGATGACCGAATATTCCGGATATTCCGATCCCGCCCCGGCAAGCGCGCCCGCGAATGCGCAGCGGGTTCTGGTCCTGCAGGGCGGCGGCGCGCTCGGCTCCTATCAGGCCGGAGCCTATCAGGGGCTTTGCCACCATGATTTCGAGCCGGACTGGATCGCTGGCATCTCGATCGGCGCCGTCAATGCCGCGATCATCGCCGGCAACCCGCCCGAAAAGCGGGTCGGACGGCTCAAGGAATTTTGGGAAATGGTCTCTGCGCCAGTGCCCTGGAATCCGGTGACGTCAAGCGACCGCGGCCGTTCGCTGTTCAACGAAACCAGCGCCGCCCTGATTGCCACTTTCGGCGTCCCCGGCTTTTTCAGGCCGCGGGTCCCGCCGGCGCCGCTCTGGCCGCAGGGCAGCCGGCAGGCGCAGAGCTATTACGATACCACGCCGCTGCGCGCGACGCTGGAGCGACTGGTCGATTTCGATCGCATCAACGATCTGAAGACCAGGCTCAGCGTCGGGGCGGTGAGTGTCACGACCGGCAATTTCAGATATTTCGACAATTTCGAATTCAGGAAGCTTGGCAAGAAGATCGGGCCGGAACATATCATGGCGTCCGGCGCGTTGCCGCCGGGCTTCCCGTCGATCGAAATCGAAGGCGAGCACTACTGGGATGGCGGCATCGCCTCCAATACCCCGCTCGATTATGTGCTCGATGCGGAAATCAGGAACGATCTGCTGATCTTCCAGGTCGATCTGTTCAGCGCGCGCGGGCCGCTGCCGCTGTCGTTGCTGGAGGCCGCCGAGCGCGAGAAAGACATCCGTTTTTCCAGCCGCACCCGCATGAACACCGACAAGAACAAGCAGATTCACAACGCCCGCATGGCCGTGCGGGAATTGATCGGCAAGTTGCCGGATTATCTCAAAAACGATCCGTCGGTCGAGCTGCTGCGCAATGCCGCCAAGGAAAACACGGTAACGGTCGTGCACCTGATCTACCGCAGCAAGAACTACGAAACCAACTCCAAGGATTATGATTTTTCCCATATCGGCATGGTCGAGCACTGGGGCGCCGGCGCCCGCGACGTTCACCTCTCGATGCGTCACAAGGACTGGCTCGAGCGGCCGCAATCCGGCGAAACCATGATGACCTACGATCTCACGGGGGACGGAACCCTCGCGACGGCCAACAAACAGGAGTGAATCAATGGGTACCTTGACAGGCAAGACCGCAGTGGTGACCGGATCGACCAGCGGCATCGGACTGGCTTATGCGCGCGCCTTCGCCGGCGCCGGTGCAAACATCGTTCTCAACGGCATGGGGGCGCCCGCCGATATCGAGAAGGAGCGCGCTGGTATCGAGACGGATTTCAAGGTCAAGGCGGTGCATTCTCCG
>NZ_JBEKXH010000310.1:0-7768 GCF_049512235.1 Bradyrhizobium sp. | reverse complement strand
AGTCTGTTCTACATCCACCAGGATTCGGAATTGTTCTTCGACGGCGACACCGGCGACACCGCGGCGGGGTTGCCGAGCCAGCGTACCGGCGTCGAATTCACCAACGACTACCGCATCGCCTCGTGGCTCCATGTCGACGCCGACCTGGCGCTCTCGCGCGCCCGCTTTCTCGGCTATGATCAGACCCAGGCGGCGCTCTACCAGTCGCTGGCCGGCTTTGCGCAGGCGCAGATCGGCAATGCGCCGGGCGACTACGTCTACAACGCGCCCTGGATGGTGGCCTCGGGGGGCGTCACGCTGGGCGAGAAAACCGGCTGGTTCGGTGCGCTGCGCTGGCGCTATATCAGCTCGCGGCCGCTCACCGAGGACGGCGCCTTCCAGTCACCGCCGATGAATGTCTTCAACGGTACGGTGGGCTACCGGTTCGAGAACGGCTGGCGCATCCAGATCGACGCGTTCAATCTGCTGAACTCGACGACCGACCAGTCGACCTACGCCTACGGTTCGCTGCTCACGACCGACGCGCTGTTCGCCTTGTGCAACCCCGCGCGCGGTCCTTCCACGATTCCCGCAGCAGTTTGTCAGAACGGTGTGATGGACTATGTCTACCATCCGATCGAGCCGCTCGCCATTCGGCTCACGCTCGCCGGATCGCTCGATACGGTCAACGTCAAGGCGATGACCGCCGAGCTCAAACGGGCCGTTCCAGCCTATCAGGGCCCTGCGGCGAATTACGATTGGACCGGTTTCTACTTCGGCGGCCATATCGACGACAGCTGGTCCAAAGCTGCCGGCGGCACCATCGACACCGTGGCTGGTACCGCATCCGCGCCGATCATCGCGGGATCACCGAACTGGCATGGCGGCATTCAGGCGGGCTACGACTACATGATGCCGTCCCGCGTGGTGATCGGCCTGTCGGCCGACGTGTCCTCCGGCGGCACCAGGGTGAACACGGCCACCGACGCCTCCGGCGTCAGTGCGAACCAAACCGCGGTGTTTGACAGCGAAGCCGTGCGCGCGCGCCTCGGTTATGCCGTCGACAATATTTTATTCTACGGAACGGGCGGCTGGGCATGGTCGAACAATCAATATATCCGAGCACAACTGACAGGCACCTTCAATAACGCAAACGCGGGCACGGACGAGGCCGTCAATACCTACCTCAGCGGCTGGACCGCGGGCGCGGGAATGGCCTATGCGTTCGCGCAGAGCTGGAACGTTTTCGCCGAGTATCGTTATACAAGTTACGGATCGTCCACCATCGCGCTGCCGTTCTCGCAGCTTTCCACGACGTCGACGACCAGAGTGAGCGAGGTCGAGCTCGGCGTGAATTATAAGTTCAATTCGGGCCCCCCGGCGGCGGCCGGCACAACGACGGTAGCAGACTTGCAGCGCGCCGCCTCGGCGCCGGTGCAGGCCACCAAGGCGCACGCCGCCGCCGAGGTCTACAATTGGAGCGGTTGCTACGTTGGCGGGGACGGCGGCTATGGCTGGGGACGATCGAATGGAACCCTGATGATTGCGGCAGGAGTGGCCGTGGCGCCGTATTCCTACGATGTGACCGGTCCTTTCTCCGGCCTTTTCATCGGCGGCAATTATCAAATCAACCGGTTATTGGCCGGCGTGGAGGGCGACTGGCAGCGGGCCAACCTGACCGGCAACAATGAAACCCAGTCGCCGATCGGCGCGGCGGGTGCCTTTCCAGGAGGTCCTTTTACGATTGCGACGACGATCAGGGACGTAGGCTCGATCAGGGGCCGGCTCGGCCTTGCGTTCGATCGCTTCCTGGTGTTTGGAACCGCAGGCTGGGCCTGGGGCAATCCTTCGCAGTCGTACGCTCTTCTTGGATCGGCTCCGTTCGTCAGCCACGGCGGCAACGCCTTTGGCTGGACGGCCGGTGCCGGGCTCGATTACGCCTTCACCAAGGATGTCTTCGGGCGCGTTGAGTACCGTTATGTCAATCTCGAGACGCCAGGCTTCGTAAACCTCGCCACGAATTCCGCCGACGCCGGCAACCGATTGCCGGTCAGTGATATGCGTGTCGGTATCGCGTACAAGTTCAACCCGAGTTCGCCGATCTGATCGCCGATTGATTGACGGCGATTATCTCAGTCAATACGTCGCGCGGCCGCCGGAAATGTCGAACACCGCCCCGGTGGAGAACGCGCAATCCTCCGAGGAAAGCCACGCCACCATCGCCGCCAGTTCTTCCACCAGCACGAAACGGCCCTTTGGTATTTTCGACAGCATGAAGTCGATGTGCTGCTGCGTCAGCTGCTCGAAGATCGCGGTCCTGGCGGCGGCGGGGGTGACCGCGTTGACGGCGATCTCGTAACCGGCGAGTTCCTTGCCGAGCGATTTGGTCAGCGCGATCAGGCCGGCCTTGGAGGCCGAGTAGTGCGCCGCGTTGGGATTGCCTTCCTTGCCGGCAATCGAGGCGATGTTGACGATGCGGCCGTAGTTCTGCTTCACCATCGCCGGCACGATCGCCTTGCAGCAGATGAAGGGCCCGTCGAGATTGATGCGCAAGACCTTGCGCCATTCATCGAGGTCGGTTTCCCAGACTGTCTTGTTGATGCCGGCGATGCCGGCATTGTTGACCAGGATGTCGATCCTGCCGAGCGCGGCCAGCGTGGCGTCCCGCGCCTGTTCGACCGTCGCCGGATCCGACACATCGACCTTGAAGGCGCTGACATCGGCGCCGATTTCCCTCGCGGTCTTCTCGGCCAGCGGAGCGTCATGATCCCAGATCGCGACCTTGGCGCCGGAAATGACAAAACGCTCGGCGATGGCGCGGCCAAATCCCTGCGCCCCGCCGGTGACGACGGCGCTTCTGCCGTTCAGATCGATCTTGTTCATTGGTGGGATCCTTTTACAGCGTCCAGCCGCCATCGATGAGGTGGGCGACGCCGGTGGTGAAGGCGCTTTCGTCGCTGGCGAGATAGACCGCAAGGGCTGCGATTTCTTCCGCGGTGCCGAGGCGGCCCATCGGTTGCCGGCTGACGAACATGTCGCGGCCCCCGGGGCCTGCGGCGGCGGCGCGGTCGAGCATCGAGGGCGTTTCGATGGTGCCGGGGCAAATGCAGTTGCAGCGGATGCCGCGAGTGACAAAGTCGGCGGCGACCGCGCGGGTCAGCGCCGCCACCGCGGCCTTGGTGGCGGCGTAGACATAGCGGTTGGGGGCGGCCTTGAACACGCCGGCGGCCGAGGAGATGTTGACGATCGAGCCGCGGCCGGCCGCCAGCATATCGGGCAGGAATGCCCGGATCGTCCGGTGCATCGACTTGACGTTGAGGTCGAAGGAAAAATCCCAGTCCTCGTCGGAGCAGTCCAGCACCGTGCCGTTATGCACGAAGCCCGCGGCATTGAGCAGGATGTCGACGCTGCCGACCCGCTTCGCCATCGCGCGGACCGCGGCAGTGTCGCGAACGTCGAGCCGCGCCACCTCGGCGGTGCCTTGCGCGGCGAGGCTCGCGAGGCCCTTCTCGTCGATATCGGTGGCAAACACCAAAGCACCCTCGCGCGCAAAGGCTGTCGCGCAGGCCCGGCCAATCCCGGCCGCGCCTGCGGTCACGAAAGCGCGCTTGCCCTTGAGGCGGTCTGACATTCAAGTCTCCCTGGAGTCCGACATGCATTGCTATCCCGTCATTGCCTGATGCGGAGGGTGGGCAAAGGCGCTTTTGCGCCGTGCCCACCATTGACGGATGCGAAAGGATGGTGGGCACGCCAACGACCCGCGCATTCGCGCGGCTCGTCGGCTTTTGCCCACCCTACGAAAGCTGCACCTCAAGTCGGCCGATCTCCTAATGATTATCCCGCGCGACGCCAACGCGGCCGGCGATGTCGTGATAGCGGGTGGCAAATTCCATGCAGGCGCCGGTGGCCTGCTGGCCGACGGTCGAGCGATAGAGTTCCTGCCACGGCGTCTGGTTGGCCGGATAGGGGAAGCCGCCTTGCGCCTTGAGGTCGGCGCGGCGCTGTGTGATCTCCGCCTCCGGGATCAGGATGTTGGCGCTGCCCTTGTTGAGATCGACGCGAACCTTGTCGCCGGTCTTGAGGATCGAAAGGCCGCCGCCGGCGGCGGCTTCGGGTGTGGCGTTCAGGATCGACGGCGAGCCCGAGGTGCCGGACTGCCGGCCATCGCCGATGCAGGGCAGCGCCAGGATGCCGCGTTTGATCAGCGCCGCCGGCGGCTGCATGTTGACCACCTCGGCGCCGCCGGGATAGCCGATCGGGCCGGTGCCGCGCACGAACAGGATGCAGCGCTCGTCGATATCGAGCGCGGGATCGTCGATCCGCCGATGATAATCCTCCGGCCCCTCGAACACGATGGCGCGTCCCTCGAACGCATTCGGGTCTTTGGGATTGACCAGATAGCGATCGCGGAATTCCTTGGAGATCACGCTGGTTTTCATGATCGCGGAGTCAAAGAGGTTGCCGCGCAGCACCAGGAAGCCGGCGTCCTTCACCAGCGGCTTGTCGTAACTCCAGATCACGTCGCCGTCGGGCTTGGGCGCATTGCGGCAGTTTTCGCCCATGGTGTGGCCGTTGACCGTCATGGCGTCTTCATGGATCTTCTTGGCCTGCATCAGTTCGCGCACCACGGCGGGCACGCCGCCGGCGCGATGATATTCCTCGCCAAGGTAGAACCCGGCCGGCTGCATGTTCACCAACAGCGGTATGGCGTGGCCGTAAGCCTGCCAATCCTCGATCGACAGTTCCACGCCGATGTGGCGGGCCAGCGCGTTGATATGAATCGGCGCGTTGGTCGAGCCGCCGATTGCCGAATTGACGACGATGCAGTTTTCGAACGCCTTTCGCGTCAGGATGTCAGACGGCTTCAAATCCTCCCAGACCATGCCGACGATGCGGGTGCCGGTTTCATAGGCGATCTGGCCGCGCTCGCGGTAGGGTGCGGGGATCGCGGCGCAACCGGGGAGCGACATGCCCAAGGCCTCGGCCAGCGAGTTCATGGTGGAGGCGGTCCCCATGGTGTTGCAATGGCCGACCGAGGGCGCCGAGGAGGCCACGATGTTCATGAACTCCTCGTAGTCGATCTCGCCGGCGGCCAGGTGCTCGCGCGCCTTCCAGACCACGGTGCCGGAACCCGTGCGTTCGCCGTTGTGCCAGCCATTCAGCATCGGTCCGCCCGACAGCACGATCGCCGGCAGGTTGACGGTCGCCGCCGCCATCAGGCAGGCAGGCGTCGTCTTGTCGCAGCCAGTGGTCAGAACCACGCCGTCCAGGGGATAGCCGAACAGAATTTCCACGAGGCCAAGATAGGCGAGGTTGCGGTCGAGCGCCGCGGTCGGGCGCTTGCCGGTCTCCTGGATAGGATGCACCGGGAATTCCATCGCGATGCCGCCGGCGGCGCGGATCCCCTCCCGGACCCGGTGGGCCAGTTCGAGATGATGGCGGTTGCATGGCGAAAGATCATTGCCGGTCTGCGCGATGCCGATGATCGGCTGACCGGACTGCAGTTCGTGCCGGGTCAGGCCGAAATTGAGATAGCGCTCGAGGTACAGCGCGGTCATGCCGGGGTTATGAGGGTTGTTGAACCACTCGCTGGAACGAAGTTTGCGCCTGGTGACGCCGGTAAGCGGCTTGTTCATTGTTTTTCTCCCGCACTGCACAAGCCATGAGCGCATAAGCCTTGGCGTGATGCGTCATTTTTGTGCGTATTTTTCGTATTGGCGGTGGATGTTTGCATGTCAATGCTCCCTTCGCAATGTCGGTGGGAACGGTAAAGCCTTACGACTTTGATCCAACGACATCACCAAGAAAGTCTGGTAAGACCCCGGACCAACAACAGAATGACGGCGGCATGACCGCCTGGCTCAAGTCGATCGGGGAGGCTATATCCATGTCGTCGGTGCAGATTCGCGATGTCCGGAAGTCGTTTGGCGGCTTTGAGGTGCTGCATGGCGTGTCGATCCCGATCGAGGACGGCGCCTTTGTCGTGCTGGTCGGCCCTTCCGGCTGTGGAAAAACGACCCTGTTGCGAATGCTGGCGGGCCTGGAAAACATCACCTCCGGGACGATTTCGATCGGCGACCGCGTCGTCAACAATGTCCAGCCCAAGGAACGCGACATCGCGATGGTGTTCCAGAATTACGCGCTCTATCCGCACATGACGGTCGCCGACAATATGGGATTTTCGCTGAAACTGCGAGGCGCGAGGGCCGACGAAATCAGCAAGGGCGTCAATCGCGCCGCGGAAATCCTGGCGCTGACGCCGCTGCTCGACCGCTACCCGCGGCAATTGTCGGGCGGACAGCGCCAGCGCGTCGCGATGGGCCGCGCCATCGTGCGCGACCCGCAGGTGTTCCTGTTCGACGAGCCCTTGTCCAACCTCGACGCCAAGCTGCGGGTGGCGATGCGCACCGAGATCAAGGAACTGCATCAGCGGCTGAAGACCACAACGGTCTACGTCACCCACGACCAGATCGAGGCCATGACCATGGCCGACAAGATCGTGGTGATGCATGACGGCATTGTCGAGCAGATGGGCTCCCCGCTCGAACTGTACGATCGCCCCGAAAACCGCTTTGTCGCCGGTTTCATCGGCTCTCCGGCGATGAACTTCCTCGAGGGCAAGCTCGTCTCCAACGGTCAGCTCTATGTCGAGACCGCCAATGGCAGTCGGCTGCCGATCGCGGCGGCGCCCACGGCGTCCGATGGCAAGCCCATCGTGTACGGCGTTCGCCCCGAACACCTGGAAATGGCCGACGACGGGATCGAGGCCGAGGTCGTGGTCGTCGAACCGACCGGCGCGGAAATCCAGGTGGTGGCGCGGATCGGCACCCAGAACATCATCGCCGTGTTCCGCGAGCGCCATATGGTCATTCCCGGCGAGAAAATCCATCTGAGGCCACGTCCCGACCTGGCCCATCTGTTCGACAAGGTCACCGGCCAGCGCCTGTAGCTCGTCTGCAAGCGAACCGGACCACCCAGAGCCAACAAAGTCCATGACAGGGAGAACGAAACAAAATGAGTGATTTCAACAGACGTGACGTCCTTAAGGTCGGAGTCGGTGCGACCGCGGCGTTGGCCGGGTCCAGTATCGTGCCGGTACGCGCGGCCGCCTGGACCAACACGCCCGAGAAGGACGCCTCGATCCGGGTTTTGCGCTGGAAGCAGTTCATCCAGGCCGAGTTCGACAAGTTTGCCGAACAGACCAGGAAGTTCACCGAAAAGACCGGCGTCAAGGTGAAGCTCGAGGCCGAAAGCTGGGAAGACATCCGGCCCAAGGCCGCGGTGGCCGCCAATGTCGGCGCGGGCCCGGACCTGATCATCGGCACCCTCGATGATCCCTTCAAGTTTCCGGAGAAGCTGATCGACGTGACCGATGTCGCCGAGTATCTCGGCGCCCAGTATGGCGGCTGGTATCCGGTGGCGGAGAAATACGGCAAGAAGGACAACACTTGGATCGCTATCCCGCAAGGCGCCACCGGCGGCTGCATGAACTACCGCATCAGCCACATGAAAGCGGCTGGCTTTGAGGAGTTTCCGAAGGATTTGCCGGGTTTCCTCAAGCTCTGTCAGGGGCTCAAGAAGAACAACACGCCGCCCGGCTTCGCCCTCGGCCATGCCACCGGCGACGCCAATGGATGGTGCCAGTGGCTGTTGTGGGCTCACGGCGGCAAGGTCGTCGATGCCAAGGACCAGGTGGTGCTCGATTCGCCGGAAACCGTGGCGGCGCTGGAATACGCCAAGCAACTCTATCAGACCTTCATTCCGGGCGTGCTGTCCTGGAACGACTCCA
>NZ_JBEKXH010000309.1:0-7796 GCF_049512235.1 Bradyrhizobium sp. | reverse complement strand
TCCTGGCCGAAAGCACGCCTGGACATCCACGTATTCGCCGCCCTCCTCGGGCGCACTACTGCTGATGGGCTTGCGCTCCACCGGATGCGAAGCCAATCTGCGGTGATGACGAAGCGCCTGCCACACGGCGATCAGGCAATCCTCGATATGCGTAAGATCGAGGACTATTGTCTGAACCCCTCGCACCCGCGAGGTCGGCATAAAGCCCGGGTATTCCGCGAGGCCCTCGATCTTCAGCGGAGCGAACGCATCTTGGTTGCGCGACGCTCTGCTCGAAGCCGCACGTTCCGCTGAAGCATTCCGGGACGCGGAGGACGCCTGGGGACACATTGGCGCCTCGATGCAAAACTCAGGCGACAAGGAAAGAGCGCTGTGGTAAGAATGATCTGGATCTGCTTGGTCGCCGCCTTGTTGCCGGCTTCTCAGAAGCGCTGGCGCATGCGCGGGGCGAAATCGAGCTGCCGAGCTACACGGTGACAGTGCCGGATCAGGTTGACGTTGCGAAGCTCCGGCATCGCCTGGGGCTGTCGCAAAGCGGCTTCGCGCGCGCCTTTGGCCTGGACGTGACCGCGATACATGCCTGGGAACAAGGTCACCGCCGCCCCGACCGCAGCGCGCGCATCTTGCTCGCCATCATTGCGAACGAACCCGCCGCGGTGCGCGGCGCTCTTGCCGGGCCGCCTGCGGCATAGGACGTTCCTCGGCGAATTTGTAACTGCCCGGAACGGTCGGACCACTGGGGGCGCGAAGAATCGCAGAAACGAGCGTTTTGGGGTGATCCCGCGTGCTCTGGCGTAAAATGGCGCGGCGCGGCCCATGAAGATGGCACTATTGCTTCGCTGTAGCACTATGATGAAGTGCTCCGCAGTTCGGCGGACCCGGCCGAGGCTACGCTGCCTTGTCCGCAAGCAAGCGCCGCATGACCTCGGGATCGCGCTCGATGGCCAGCAACAACGCGCGAGCTGGCGCGTCCGGCGTGCTTCGGTGCTGCTCCCAATCGCGCAAAGTCGTGATCGGAAGGTGGAACGCCTCGGCAAATTCCGCCTGCGTCATGCTAAGACGCTGTCGCAGCACCTTGACGCGTGAAACCCGACGCATCTTCGCCAACTGCTCGGGGGTGAGTGGCTGCGCATCGGGATCGGACAGCGCGGCGGCCACAACCTCTTCATCGGTCATGGCCATCGAGCCGCGCCCAGTCCGTGTCACCCCGCGGCGGGGGTTCACCAGGCTTCAAGATTGCCCGCGTAGTTTGCCATTGTCCCATTCGTATTTCACACGCAAGATAGTACCGGATATCGGTAGCGACGGCAAATGCGGCTTGCTCTGGCGAAGCGTTCTGGCTCGGATTGGCGCGGGGTTGGATGCTCTGGCGCAGGGTGGCGCGCCACGGCCGACGAAGAGGGGCACTATTGCTTCGCCCTGGCGCTATGACGAGGTGTTCCAGACTACGATTATGTATCCGAAATGCCAGCCGGCGCCGCCGGCAGCGCTGCGACCGTTCAGTTGAAGGCAGAGGGCATCGCGATCGGGGGCGCGCGAGGCCTATCTTGGATAGGACGCGACGGCATCGGTCCTGGTGATTTCAACGCCGGAGGCGAGCAACTCCTCCAGCCGACCTTCGACCTTGGTCACAAGCTCTGGATCGCGACCGCGCACCGAGATGTCATTCCCAACCATTTCAGGAAAGTAGTCCGCTGTAAGCGGCAGGCGCGCAATCCGGCTCGCATCGACCTGAAACGCCGCCTTTTGACCCAACTCCATCGCCCTTGCCTGACTGACGAAAAGATACTGGCGGGGGCGCCGCGTACCTTGGTAGTCCGTGCGCGACGTGGTGCAGAAAACGATCGCAAAGACGGTACCGTCTTGGCGGCCAGTCGCGGCGCATAACACGATGTGCGGCGATGGCCCCGGTCCACGACACTCGCGAAACGGAAAGTTGCAGAGAACGTAGTCGCCCCGACGAAGCATCAATCGCGGCGATCGAAGAGGCTTCCATACAGCGCGGAGCGCTGATTGTAGCTCTGGTCGTCCTCGTCGGGCTCGCGGTCAATATGGATTTCGCCGCCATCATCGACGTGGTCGTAGACAAGAACGCTTTCCTCGCCGAGGGCTCTTTCGAAGCTTCTGCGCAACAGCAGCGACACATAGGCCGTTACTGTCAAACCCTCCTCCGCGGCCCGCCGTGCGGCCGCGTCGGCAACGTCGCGTTCAATTTCGATCCGAGCCAGATCACTCATCGTAATTCTCCGCCGCTAAAAGGCATAGCACCGTCCAGCGACAGTTGCGAGCCCAACCGGCAGCCGGCCCCAACGAGGGCGGCAACATCGCTTCACGCCCAGCCGCCTTGCCCGAAGCGCCGGCCCGCCTCTGGGGTCTTTTGGCGGCAGTGGCGGGCGCCGGCTAACGACCGAGCATCGAGGGCGGCTATGTCGCACTGTGGCGTAAGCTGGCGCGCCACGGCCGATGAAGATGGGCAATATTGTTGCGCCGTGGCGTTATGATGTCACTACCCGCCAAGCGCTCCAATCAGCAAAGCCGCGACGACGTGCGATTTTGCGCTACGCCTCATGGCGTGATGGTGGAGTAGTGCCCCTGATTTGCCCGACCTTTCAAAATGTTTTCGCGGGATCGCGCATGCCAGCGACCGCTACTTTGCATGGGGTTGTTTTCGATATTTTAGTTGGGAGCGAGCACCGCGTCGGCCTTGCGGCTGCCGACGGCGGGAGCGACCGGTTCATCGATGCGATGGTGCTGTGGGGCGACGCGGACACGGTCGGTGCGCGGCCTGCGGGCGCACTTCACAGCCGGCGCCACGCATGTCTGTCTGCAGCCCATCCACGCCGATGGCGATTTCGCCGCCCGCGACCGCATGCTGGCCGCGCTCGCCGATAGTTGAGGCGGGGGTGTGCCGCGGCTGCCTCAGAGCAGATCGGCGACCGCGTTGCGGTAGCGGCGCATCGCGTCGACATGGTCGGTCATGCTGCGGCCGGCCATGCGCTTGTGGTGGTAGCCGCCAAAGGTGTTGTGCAGCGTGACATGCGTGACGCCTGCCTTCTTCCAGAAGCTGATTTCTTCGCGCCAGTCCGCCTCAGAGCCTGTGCCGGTTGAGGTCCAGACTTCGAGGCCAACCGACGCCGGATCGCGTCCCTCGGCTTCCACCAGGCGGCGCAGCTTGTCGAATTCCGCGACGACGCGGGGTCCCGGCGGTTCAGACAGCATGATCCAGCCGTCGCCCCACTTTGCGATCCGCTGCAGCGTCACGTCCATGTGGCCGCCGAACCACAGCGGAATTTTGCGGCGTGGCGGCAGCGGATTGATGCCGGCGTCCTGGAGGCGGTGCCACTTGCCCTCGAATGTAATGTAGGGATTGGCCCAGAGCGCTTTCATCACCTGGACCTGTTCCTCGGACCGCTTGCCCCTATTGTGGAAATTCTCGTTGAGGCCGGCGAACTCCATCTCGTTCCAGCCCACGCCGATGCCGAACCGGAAGCGGCCGCCGCTGAGCACGTCGAGACTGGCAGCCTGCTTGGCAACCAGCACGGTCTGACGCTGCGCGAGAATCAGCACCTGGGTGGAGAGTTCGACCTTTTTCGTGCAGGCCGCGATGAAACCGAACGCCACGAAGGGGTCGTGGAACAGGCCGAGCCCACCCGCCCGGCCGCTGGCGGGGTTCGCCGGGTTGCCGCCGAGGACGTGGTCCGCCAGCGTCAGACCTTCGTAGCCTTCGGCCTCGGCGAACTCTGCGAATTCGCGCACGATTCCGCCATCGCCACCGATGTCGCCCAAAGGCAGAGCAATTCCGAGATGCATGGTCGCTTCCTCGCTTTGGCTGGTTGCCGGTTTTCCGCTATTCTATACATTTCCGCGACGGGTACCACGGCATCGGCAGCGACCGGCGCCAGCCAGGAGACGTGCGGTGATCAAGCTCGGATACAAGGCATCGGCGGAGCAGTTCGCGCCGGGCAAGTTGCTGGGCTTCTCGTGTCTTGCCGAGGAAGTCGGTTTCGATTCGGTGTTCATCAGCGACCACTTTCAGCCATGGAAGCACGAAGGCGGCCATGCGCCCTTCTCGCTGACGTGGCTGGGCGCGCTCGGCGCCAGAACGTCGCGCGTCGTTATCGGCACCAGCGTGCTGACGCCGACTTTCCGCTACCATCCTTCCATCGTCGCCCAGGCCTTCGGCACGATGGGCGCGATGTTCCCCCGACGCGTCGTGCTCGGCGTCGGAACCGGTGAAGGACTGAACGAAGTGCCTTCGACCGGCCAGCCTTGGCCGGAATTCAAGGAGCGCTTCGCGCGCCTGCGTGAGGCCGTCACGCTGATTCGGGCACTCTGGACCCAGGAGCGGGTCAGCTTCGAAGGCCAGTACTACAAGACCGAGAAGGCGACGATCTACGACCGCCCGGAGGCGCCGGTGCCGATCTATGTCGCCGCCGCGGGTGCCCTCGTAGCGCGTTACGCCGGCCGCTCCGCCGAGGGATTCATCTGCACCAGCGGCAAGAAGCCGGAGCTCTACACCGAGACCCTTTTGCCGAAGGTCGCCGAGGGCATCGCGGCGTCGGAGGATCCGTCGCGGTCCTTCGATCGCATGATCGAGGTCAAGGTGTCGTTCGACACCGACAAGGTGCGAGCGCTCGAGGATACGCGCCACTGGGCGGCGCTGGCGCTGACATCAGAGGAAAAGATCAAGGTAGAGGATCCCGTGGAGATGCAGCGCCTCGCCGACGCGCTGCCGCTGGAGCGCGCCGCCAGTCGATGGATCGTGTCCAGCGACGCCGACGAGCACGTCGAGCGGATCGGCTACTATGTCGGTCTCGGTTTCCGTAACCTGGTGTTCCACGCGCCGGGACAAGACCAGGCGCGCTTCCTGAAACTCTACGGTGAGCACGTGCTGCCGCGGCTGCGCAAGCGTTTCGGCTGAGTGGGCAGGACAGGCCGATGAAGCGCAGCAGCGCCGTTGAGATGATCGCCGTCCCCGGCATTCCGCTGGTGCGCAAGGACGACGATCTCATAGCCTTGATCGGCGAGGGGTTGGCGCGCGGTGGCATCGTGCCACGTGGCGGCGACGTCTTCGTGCTGACGCAGAAGATCGTGTCCAAGGCCGAAGGGCGCATGGTCGATCTCGCGGCCGTCGAACCCTCGACTGAGGCGATCGAACTCGCCGGCAAAATCCAGAAAGATCCGCGCATCGTCGAATTGATCCTGTCGGAATCGGTGCGCGTCGTGCGGGCAAGGCCGGGCATCCTGATCGTCGAGCACCGGCTGGGCTTCGTGATGGCCAATGCGGGCATCGACCTGTCCAACGTGTCCTCTCCCGATGACCCCCAGCGAGCCCTGCTGCTGCCGGTCGATCCCGACGGCAGCGCGGCGACATTGAGGAAGCGCCTGTCGCAAAGGTTCGGCGTGTCGGTGGCGGTGATCATCAGCGACAGCTTCGGCCGTGCCTGGCGGCGCGGTACCTGCGGCGTTGCGATCGGTGCCGCCGGCCTCCCGTCGCTGATGGATCTGCGTGGCTCGCCCGATCTGTTCGGCCGCGAGCTCCAGGTCAGCATCACCGGGCATGCGGACGAGATCGCTGCTGCAGCCTCGCTGGTGATGGGGCAGGGTGCCGAAGGCCAGCCTGTCGTCGTCATGCGCGGTCTGACATGGTACGGTCCCGACAATGCTGCGTCCGAGCTGGTGCGCCCGGCCGCCGAGGACATGTTCCGATGAGCAAACGACTTGTCGTGGCGCTGTCCGGCGGGGTCGGCGGCGCCAAACTGGCGCTCGGTCTGAGCCGCGTCTTGCCGGCTGAGGAACTGCTCGTGGTCGCAAACACCGGCGACGATTTCGAACATCTTGGACTGAGCATCTCGCCGGATATCGACACGCTGACCTACGTTCTCGCCGGCATCGACAATCCCGCCACCGGCTGGGGCCGGCGTGACGAGACGTGGTCGTTCATGGACTCAATCGGTGCGCTCGGCGGCGAGGACTGGTTTCGGCTCGGCGACCGCGATCTCGCGCTGCATGTCGAGCGCACCCGTCGCCTGCGCTTGGGGCAGACACTCTCCGAGGTGACATCCGACATTTGCCGGCGCCTCGGCATCGGTGCCCGCGTGGTGCCGATGAGCGACGACCGCGTGCGTACCCGCGTGCGCGGCGAGGCGGGCTGGATCGACTTCCAGGATTACTTCGTGCGCCAGCAGTGCCGTCCGGTTGTCCATGAGCTTAATTTCGACGGCGTGAGCCTCGCCCGGCCGCAGGTCGACATCACGGCGGCGCTGCGCTCGGGCGAGGTGCGGGCCGTGATCGTCTGTCCGTCCAATCCCTTCATCAGCATCGAGCCGATCCTGGCGATATCAGGCATGCGCGACGCGATCAAGGCGAGTGGCGCGCCGGTCGTCGCGGTGTCGCCGATCATCGGCGGGCAGGCCGTCAAGGGCCCGACCGCGAAGATGATGCGCGAACTTGGCCTCGAGGCCAGTGCCGCCGGCGTCGCCGCACGCTACGGCGACCTGCTGGATGGCTATATCGTCGACCACGCCGACGCCGATGGGATCGGCGATGTCGGCGCGCGGGTCACGATCGCTGGAACCCTGATGAGGAGCCTGCATGACCGGGAGAGGCTGGCGCGCGTGACGCTCGACGCGGCGGACGCACTGGCTGTGCGGCGATGAGCGACATCTGGGCGGTCATTCCCGTCAAGGAGTTCAATGGCGCCAAGCATCGCCTGTCGGGTCTGCTGTCGCCGCCAGAACGCCGGCTTCTCGCCGAGACCATGCTGACGGACATGCTCGACGCCGTCGCCGGTTGCCGGCATCTCGCCGGCGTGATGATCGTCACGCTCGATCCGCATGCGACGGCTCTTGGCGAAAAGATCGGTGCGCGGATCGTGACCGAGGGCGCGCGGGACGGACATACCGGCAGCGTCAACGCCGGCCGGCGCCTTCTCGCGGGCGAAAAGCGTGGCGGCATGGTCACGATGCCCGGCGACATTCCAGCCACCCGCGCCTTCGAAATAGACGCGGTATTATCGGCGCATCTCGCCGCGCCCTCTTTCACGATCTCGCCGGCGCATGACGATCAGGGATCCAATGCCGTCGTCTGCTCGCCGCCGGAATCGGTGCCGCTTCGCTTCGGCGATAACAGCTACTTCCCGCACCTCGACGCCGCGCGTCTTCAGGGCATCGAGCCGACGGTGATCCGTCAGCCCGGAATCGCAGTTGATATCGACCATCCGGTCGATTTGGCGCTTTTCCTGCGCCTGCCGCAATCAGCCGGCACGCGTACCCGCACGCTGCTCGACGAACTCGGCGTGCCCGCGCTGCTGGCCCGGCGGGGCATCGGCTAGAGCCTGGCCGATAGGGCACACACGCTTCGGCGGCAATTTTTTCGCTACGTGTCAGTCTTGACTTTTCGTCCATAGGCATCGGCGCCGAAACCGAAGCCTAAAGCGTCCTTCCAACTCGAATTTCAATTCGTAAGGAGAAGAGGCCGGGCATGACCGCCGGCCCCTCCATCGCCATCCTAGACGGTGCCAACCGACTTAGGTGTCAAAAGCGTCGGCACCACGAGACCGACGCCTTTGCCGGACCGGGTCGGCGCAAAGCACAGCACATGCTCCGGTCCGTCGTGGCGGAGATGGTCGCGATCGAAGCGTCCCACCAGAAGAAGGTTGGCGGGAGGTAGACTGGCACGCCAGGCAAGACTTCGAACCATGGCTGTCCAAGCCGCGGCAGGTAACCGAGTTTCCACGCCACCCACTGCGTTGCCGCCCAGACGGTGACGACCACGATCGCAAGGACGACGAGGAT
>NZ_JBEKXH010000308.1:0-7805 GCF_049512235.1 Bradyrhizobium sp. | reverse complement strand
GCAATCCCTTACGACCAATTACCTGGCGACCCTTCGTCCCCGACTTGGGATAGCGTCGGATCGGGATCTCGCTTACCTAACGGCTGGCGTGGCATTTACGCAGGTCAGCTACCTGGAAAGCTACAGCGACGGCGGCGCTCCTGCCGGAAGCGGAAGTGCGGCGGCGTCGAAGTCGTTGGTGGGCTGGGTCGCCGGCGCAGGCTGGGAACATGCCTTAGCGGATCATTGGACGTTCCGCGCCGAATATCTTTACGCGAACTTCGCGAAGGTCAACGCGCTCGGTGCGATAACCGACGCGGGCGGTGGCGCCAATACGCTGCACGGTTCCAGCGATTTGACCACCCAGCTTCTTCGGGCTGGCCTGAACTACAAATTCTGATCGCTTGGGCGCGTCGTGCGCGAACTCGCTCTTCCCAGCCTCTTCATCGCCGGACCGCACAGCGCGTCGCCCGGGCAACTCGAAACATCTCGATCCAACGGTGACATCATGTCGACCATTACTCAGATTTCAACATTACCGGCGCTCGGCACTCTGAGCCGCCGAATCGCCGCGGCCTTCGCGGTATGCGTTCTGACGGCGATCCTGTCCGTCGGATCTCTTGTCGGCCTGACGACGACGGTCGCGCGCGCGTGCGCCTGTGGTTGCAGCGTGTTCGACGTCGGCGGCCTCGATTTGCCGCAGGAGCAAGAGCATGGCGGCAGAGTCTTTTTCGAATACTGGAGCCAGGACCAGACGCAAAACTACGTCGGCAGTTCCAAGACGCCGGCGGCGTTGAATACGGACAAGGAAATCAAGACCCAATGGTACAATGTCGGCGCCAGCTACAACTTCAACCGCGACTGGGGCATCATGGTAAGGGTGCCAGTAAGCTCCAACCGCTCGCTGACAACCGAGACCGACTTCATGTTTCCAGGCCAGATTCAGACGTTCAACTCCAGAACGTTTGGCGACCTGGAGATCATGGGGGTCTACACCGGGTTCGCGCCTGACTTGTCAACCGGCCTCATCTTCGGTCTCAAGCTGCCGACAGCAACTTTTACGGCCGTTGGGATTGATCGCGACAACCAGATCGGAACAGGCAGCACCGACCTGATACTGGGGGCGTTTCATCGCGGCCTGCTCAGCGGTGACAATGCATGGCAGTATTTTTCGCAGTTCGTATGGCGGCAACCGTTCCTGTATCAGTCGGCTGCCGACCCGCAGGGCTTTTTCGACGGTAACCTCGGGGTCGTCCAAACCTATCATCCGGGCATGCAGATCGATGGCGCCATCGGCATCATTTACAATAACTGGTACCATGTGCTCGGCCTCGACAAGATAACCCCGCTTGCCCAAGTGATCGTGTCCCACCGGGAATCCGACAACGGTAGCGGGTCGGATCCCCTAAATTCCGGCTTCGACCGGGTCATGTTGTCGCCGGGCATTGAGTTCACGAAGGTCCTGGACGAGGCCAACAACAGGGTGTTCAAACTCTATGTCGATGTCGAAGTCCCCGTCTATTACCGGGCCAACTCCGCGAATAATGCGGGGACGGAAGGTCAGCTTGTGGCGCCGTACCTGTTTAAGCTCGTTACGAGCTATAATTTCTGAAGATCAGGAAGTCGCGGCGGGCAGCAAGATTCCGCTTCAATACCGAGGGGCCGATTGATTGCTGTGTGATCGGCCGATTTTGGAAGCGTCTGTCGGGTCTCGCCGTTTGTAACGGGATTGTGGGCTGACGCTATATGAGCGAGGAGGTCCACGGTGCAGGAGACTACAACATTGAGTGGGCAAAATAGCATACCGCGAACGTGCCTGCGGCTTATGCCTTCAAACTCAAGCATTCCCGTACTAATCGCGGCTTCGCTGCTCCTTCGGACCGCGGGGTGCGGCTTCGCGTTGGCCGCCCCGTCCATCGATGCGCCGGCGCCGACCCTCGTCTTGTCCGAGCTTGGCGGGCAGACTTTTGATCTGAGCAAATTACGCGGCAAGGTCGTTCTGGTAACCTATTGGGCGACGTGGTGCGCTCCCTGCAAGAAGGAAATGCCGGTCATTGACGCATTCTATCGGCGTTATCACGAACGTGGCTTGGAAGTGATCGGCATCAGCGCCGACCGGCCGCAGGATTTCGCGAAAATGCGCAAGATGAGCAACGCGCTGGCTTACCCTACCGCGACCCTGGACCAGATTGCCGATAATGGGTTCGGCCCGCCCGAAGGCTTTCCTCTGACTTATGTCATCGATCGCGATGGCGTGATCCGGGACAAATTCATTGACGTTCGGGAGCAATTGCTGAGAGACGTCGTACTCCCGTTGTTGCCCCAATAATTCGAGTTCCAGGGTTTGGCGTAGTCATGCTCGCGCAAATGAGAACCGCTCTCGCCACAATTTCATTCGTTGCAACGGCGTTGCTGTGCCATTCGGCGGTCTACGCGCAGTCGCTCCAGTCGGGAAGCTTTGTTGCGGACTCCAACAATGGCTGCAAAGTCTGGAACCCGCATCCGCAGTCCAACGAGTCGGTGACCTGGTCCGGGGCCTGCGCCAATGGCTTTGCACAGGGGGGTGGCAACCTGCAATGGGTTCACGATGGCAAGCCTTACGAGAAAGACGAGGGTGAGTGGAACGAGGGCCGGCAGTCCGGTCGCGGTTCGCAAGACTGGTCTTTGGGCCGCTATGACGGCGAAATCGTGAATGGCGAGCCGCAGGGGCGAGGTGTATTGAAGCTTCGGAGTTCTCGTTATGAAGGCGAATTTCGCAACGGAAAGCCGAATGGGACCGGAGCCGTCACGAGTCCTGAGGGCTTCTTCAAAGGGAACTGGAAAGATGGCTGCCTAGAGGGCGACAAGCGAAGGATCGCGTTCGGCGTCCCGTCGTCGACTTGTCACTAGATAAAGCCGCCGCCGAGAAGAAAACCGGAGGAGATCGACCGATGAAATATCTCGCACCGCTTGTCTTATCGATACTTGTCCTCTGTGTGAGACCGGGTCTGGCGGCGACGGTAGCGGCCGCCTCGGAGACCAAAGGCAAGACCTGCCGAATGGAGCAGCAATGCCATTGGGATAATTTCAAAAAGATCTGCGTTTATGTCAAGGTCTGCCGCTGATGGCCATGAACAACGACGTGACGATGATATGGCCGCCGGAGAGAGGTCTTACCATCGAGCCCGGCAAGACCATGAAACGGGTGCCGGGTGGCTATCGCCGATGTGAGCCTTCCTGATTGTGCCTCAACATGTGCGGGGAATTTTCATGTCTATCCGTGTTCTGCGCGCGAGCCTGTGCGGGCTCGCCATCGCGCTCGTTCCCTTGAGGCAGAGTGCCGCTCACGAAATCGTCGGCAACCGCTTCTTTCCGGCCGGTGCCGATCCCTCAGCGCGCCCGGCGGATTGACCGGGATGGGCGCCAACGCATTCCAGGACCTGGAGACCACCTTCAAATATCGGGTGTTCAGGGATCCCGCCCATGAATTCGTGATGTCTGTCGGTCTCAGCATCGAATGGGGCGGCACGGGCGCAAAAAGCGTCGGAGCCGATCCGTTCAACACCTACACGCCGACCGCCTATTTCGGCAAAGGCCTCGGCGATCTCCCGAACATTCTGTCATGGATTCGACCGGTCGCGATCACCGGCCAGGTCGGGTACGCGATCCCCGGCAGAAATTTTACCAGGACTTTCGGGATCGATCCGGACGGCAGCGACCTGGCGATCGACACTGAATTCGATCCGCGGGTATTGAACTGGGGCGCGACGATCCAGTACAGCATGCCCTATCTCAAGAGCGCGGTGGTCGACCTCGGCCTGCCGGATTTCATCGATCACCTGATCCCGCTGGTTGAAGCAAATTTGCAGACACCGGTGGCTAATACCCTGACCGCCGGCACGATGACGACGGGTACCATCAATCCCGGGGCGATCTGGGTTGGAAATACCTTTCAGGTCGGGATCGAGGCGTTGGTTCCGATCAACCGGCAAAGTGGCACCAATGTCGGGGTGATCGCACAACTGCGCTTGTTCCTCGACGACATCGATCCACATGGGATCGGCAAGCCGATCTTTGGCGAAGCGGTCCAACCCGCCAGTCCGTTTGGGAGGCACTGATTATGCATCGCTCGATTCTTGCAGGAATGATCCCGCTACTGCTGTTGCTCGCGATCGGTGAAGCCAAGGCGCATGCTTTTCTCGACCATGCGGAGCCGCGCGTCGGCAACACCGTTGCGACGGCTCCGCGCGAAGTGACACTGTGGTTTACGCAAAAGCTGGAGCCCGCCTTCTGCACCATCACCGTCACCGACTCCGCCGGTCAGCGCATCGATACCGGGAAGGTCCGCGTCGGCGGCAACCAGATGTCGGTCGCATTGCGTCCCGGTGGCAGCGGAACCTATCACGTGACTTGGCGCGTCCTCTCGGTGGACACGCATACGACCGACGGTAGTTTCAGCTTTCAAGTAGGCAAATAGGCGCAAGGGACCAACCCATGGAGTGGTTCGGAGCGCGGATCGACGGGCCAATGGTTACCGTTCGCGCGATACACTTCGCGGCCACCGCGGTCATGGCCGGAAGTCTGATGTTCCGGGCCGTGGTCGCGGCGCCGGTGTTGCCTTCGGACCGGGCGGCAGCCGGGTTGTTACAGACGCAAACCCTGCAGGCAGGGTGGATCGGACTGGCCACTACGCTCGCGTCCGGCGTGATCTGGCTGCAATTGCAGGCGATGTCCATGAGCGGCCTTCCGTTCCACGAGGCCATGGCATCGAACGTTCTGCTGACGGTTATGAACCGGACGCAGTTCGGTCTGGTCTCTGAGCTTCGCCTCGTCCTTGCGCTTGCGCTGGCCGTTTGTCTGACCTATGACCGGCTCGCACTGTCACGCTGGCTGGGGCTCGTATCGGCTCTGGGCCTGACCGCAGCCATCGCGTGGACTGGCCATGCTGCATCAACGATGGGCGAAACGGGTTTCCTGCATCTGACCGCAGACGTCCTGCACGTGATCGCGGCGGCGGCCTGGACAGGAGGGCTGGTAGCCCTGGTCCGGCTGATGGCCGTAATGCGACTCCACCCGGGGCTTGCGCATTTTGCGCGCGACGTCATCCTACGCTTTTCGACGCTCGGCATCGCTTCGGTGGGCACGCTCTTGCTGAGCGGGACCGTCAATTCGTGGATTCTGGCGGGTTCATTCCACGCACTTGCCGTTACCGAATATGGGCGGCTTCTGATGCTCAAGATTGGCCTGTTCGCCGTCATGGTGGCGTTCGCCGCGGTCAACCGCTTCCGGGTAACGCCACAGCTCGCGCAGACCGAGCCACGGCTCGACGTGCTGGATCAACTAAGGCGGAACAGTCTGATCGAGATCGCCCTTGGCTTCACCATCTTCGCCATCGTAGGTGTGCTCGGCACGCTACATCCCGCGATCCACTTTCTATGACCTGTCGATCGGAGGAGGCCTGCACATGCATATCAAAAGACCCATGTGGATGTTGATCGCGCGCGCCGCCGCGTGCGCCACGATGATTTGGTATTGCCTCGCCGCGCCCGCGGGCGCCGAAGAGCTCAAGGCCGGCGATCTCGTCATCACCCAGGCCTGGAGCCGGGCCACGCCAGGTGGCGCGAAAGTCGGCGGCGGTTACCTGACGATTGAAAACAAGGGCTCGACGCCGGACCGGCTGATCGGCGGCTCGGCTGACGTCGCCAGCAAGGTCGAGGTCCACGAGATGGCGGTCAATAACGGCGTTATGACGATGCGGCTGCTGGATAACGGTCTCACCATCGAGCCCGGCAAGACCGTCAAGCTGGCGCCGGGTGGCTATCATCTGATGCTGGTCGATCTGAAGAGCCCACTCAAACGGGGCGAGAAAGTTCCGCTGACGCTCGAGTTCGAAAAGGCCGGCAAGGTAAGGGTCGTGTTCGAAATTGAGGGCGTCGGGGCGCAAGGGCCGGCAGGTGGGCCTAATCCGGGTGACCACATGGACATGAAGATGGATCACATGAAGATGTGAGCCCGGAAAGCGCGCCAAACGCGCCTTCGCGTCGCGCCGGCAATCGCGCCGGAAAATCGCCAGCGGAGGGGGTACCGGGTCATTAGGCTCGTGAGTTCAGCCGGTTCCGCCTAATTTCCGCGCTCCAGGCCGCCGGTAAAAACAGCAGCAGATCCGAAGCATTAATGGCTATTCCTGGCACTGCCCTTGTGTTTTCGCAGCCGATCCGGTTTCACTGCTCGTCTCCCGTATCCGACCGATTCCCTGAGTGTCCCCATGCGATTGTCGCGGTTCTTTCTACCCATCCTTAAAGAGAATCCGAAAGAGGCCGAGATCGTGTCGCATCGGCTGATGCTGCGCGCGGGCATGATGCGGCAGGAAGCGGCGGGCATCTATGCTTGGCTTCCGCTCGGCTTACGGGTGCTGAGGAAGATCGAGCAGATCGTCCGCGAGGAGCAAAACCGGGCCGGCGCCCTGGAAGTCCTGATGCCGACGCTGCAACTGGCGGACCTTTGGCGCGAAAGCGGACGCTACGATGCCTACGGTCCGGAAATGCTGCGCATCACCGACCGCCACAAGCGCGAATTGCTTTACGGGCCGACCAACGAGGAAATGATCACCGAGATTTTTCGCAGCTACGTCAAGTCCTACAAAAGCCTGCCGCTCAATCTCTATCATATTCAATGGAAATTCCGTGACGAGCAGCGACCGCGTTTCGGCGTCATGCGCGGCCGCGAATTCCTGATGAAGGACGCCTATTCGTTCGACATCGACGAAGCGGCGGCGCGGCGCGCCTACAACCGGATGTTCGTCGCCTACCTGCGGACCTTCGCGCGGATGGGGTTGAAGGCCATTCCGATGCGCGCCGAAACCGGACCGATCGGCGGCGATCTGAGCCATGAATTCATCGTGCTCGCGGCGACCGGCGAGTCGGCGGTTTATTGCGATAGCGACGTGCTCAATCTGCCGGTGCCCGGCGAGGAGATCGACTACGACGGCGATCTCACCCCCCTCATCAAGCAGTGGACTTCGGTCTACGCCGCCACCGAAGACGTCCACGATGCCGCGCGGTTCGAGCGTGAGGTGCCCGATGGGAAGAGGCTGCACACCAGGGGCATCGAGGTCGGCCAGATCTTCTACTTCGGCACCAAATATTCGGACAAGATGAAAGCCATGGTCGCCGGCGCCGATGGTGCCGAGGTGGCTGTTCATGGTGGCTCCTACGGCGTCGGTGTCTCGCGGCTGGTCGGTGCCATCATCGAGGCCTGTCATGATGACGCCGGCATCAAATGGCCGGAGGCGGTCGCCCCGTTCAAGGTGGCGATCCTGAATTTGAAGCAGGGCGCCGCCGACACCGACGCGGCCTGCGAACGGCTTTATCGCGAGCTCGGCGGCGGGGGCGTCGATGTGCTGTACGACGACACCGATCAGCGTGCCGGCGCCAAGTTCGCCGCCGCCGACCTGATCGGGGTTCCCTGGCAGATCCTGGTCGGTCCCAAGGGGCTCACCGAAGGCAAGGTCGAACTTAAGCGGCGCAGCGACGGGAGGCGGGACAATCTCAGTCCGGCGGATGTCGTGGCGCGGCTGATTGCGTGACGAATTATCCACCGCGGCTGCGGGGAGTTGCGCTGTTAAGGCTACAATTGGGCCGAATCATGTGAAAATCGAACGAGGGATGCAACCATGAGCGAGACAGTTCGAACCCGACCTTTCGCGCCATTCGAATGGCTTTTGTCCGGACGCTATTTGCGGGCTCGTCGCAAGGAAGGCTTCATCTCCGTCATTGCCGGTTTCTCCTTCCTCGGCATCATGCTCGGCGTCGCCACGCTGATCATCGTGATGGCCGTCATGAACGGTT
>NZ_JBEKXH010000307.1:0-9787 GCF_049512235.1 Bradyrhizobium sp. | reverse complement strand
CCGTCTGGCTGTTTCTTCAGGACTTCCTGCAATCCGCGCTTGGGCTCGGCGCGGCCTGGAAGCTGGTGCTCGGCACCGTGTTCGTGCTGTTGGTTACCTTCTTGCGGCGCGGCATCATCGGCGGGCTTAAGGACCTGTACGGATTGGTAGCCAACCGTAAAAAGCCGGCGGAGGCGACCGAGGCGGAATCGCTTGCCGATTTCCGCGCGGCTGCGGACATTGGCGCGGCTAAGATCGCGCCGCATAAGCGCGCGGGCGATCGGGCCAACGGGCCGATCCTGCAGGCATGCGGGCTCAGCAAGCAGTACGGCGGGCTTCGCGCCAACAGTGACATCAACTTCACGGTCAACCACGGCGAATTGCGCGGCGTTATCGGGCCGAACGGCGCCGGAAAGTCGACCTTCTTCAAGATGCTGACCTGCGAAATATCGCCGACCTCCGGCAAGATCCTGTTCGAGGGCCGTGATATCACCGGCAAGAGCGTAACCGACGTCTGCCAGCTCGGGCTGACCAAGAGCTACCAGGTCAACCAGCTCTTCACCCAATTGACGGTTCGCCAGAACCTGACGGTCGCGGTGCTGGGCGATCTGCGCGGCAAGTTCAGGCTCGATCTGTTTCGGGACCCGGAATCTATCTCCGGTCTCAGGGAGCAGGTCGAGCAGACGCTGCAGCTGGTGCGTCTGGCCGGCCGGCCCGACACCAAAGTCTCGGATCTGGCCTATGGCGAGAAGCGGCGCCTGGAAATCGGTCTCGCGCTTGCCACCTCTCCGAGCCTCCTGCTGCTCGACGAGCCGCTCGCCGGCATGAGCCCGCAAGAACGCCAGGAAACCGTGAAACTGCTGAAATCGATCGGCCAGGGCCGCACCATGATTGTGATCGACCATGACATGGACGCGCTGTTCGAACTGGCAGAGCGAATCCGGCTGTGCAGGAAGCCTATCTTGGCGGGGTGCTCGAATGAGCCTGCTCGAAGTCTCGGGCCTGAACGCCTATTATGGCGATTCCCACATCTTGTTCGATGTCGCGATGCGCGTCGAGCGCAATGAGGTCGTGGCGTTGCTCGGGCGCAACGGCGCCGGCAAGTCAACGACGCTCAAGAGCCTGATGGGTGTGATTACGCCGAAGAGCGGCAAGGTAGTGCTCGATGGCGCCGATCTCGCCGGAAAGAAGAGCCACGCCATTGCCCAGGCCGGCATGCAACTGGTGCCGGAGGATCGCCGAATCTTCGGCAGCCTCAATGTCGAAGAGAACATCATCCTCGCCGGACTGACGGCATCAGGCAGATGGCCGCTCGAGCAGATTTACAACATGTTTCCGCGGCTGAAGGAGCGTCGCAGCAGCAGCGGCACCGACTTGTCCGGCGGCGAGCAGCAGATGCTGGCTATCGCCCGCGCGCTGGTGCGCAACCCGCAAATCATCCTGCTCGACGAGCCATTCGAGGGGCTGGCGCCGGTGATCGTGCGCGATCTAGTAAATGCGTGCCGCGATCTCGCCGCCGCGGGACAGACCATCGTACTGGTGGAACAAAATCTGGCAGCAACGCTGGCGCTGGCCAGCCGCCTCTACATCCTCAACAATGGCCATATCGTCCACGAGGGGCCGGCGGGGGAAATTAAGGCACGGCCTGAGATATTGCACCGCTATCTCGGCGTTTAACCCCTGGCATAGCGAACTCTAGAGAGTCCAGTCGTCATTTCGAGCAAAAATCCGCGCAATTCAAGCCGCTGAAAATCGGCAACCGCTTGCAGCTGTTGGTCGGTGCGGACGGTGCCCCGCGTGGATATGCCGGCGGAAATTGCAAAACTCGATCCGCAGGGGGAATTCTATGTGTGCGGACCGATCGGAATGCTGGAGGACGCAAAGCGAGCCTGGAGCGCGAGCGGACGGCCCGTCGACCGGCTGCGCTTCGAAACCTTCGGCAACAGCGGCCGCCGTCCGGCCGTCGCCTTCTTCCCCGCCTCGGCAAGGAAATTTCGGTCGGCGCCAACCAGACCTTGCTGGAAGCGCTGGAGGCGGCCTCTGTCGACATGATCTTCGATTGCCGGCGCGGCGAATGCGGGCTCTGCGCGCTGCCGATCCTCAGCTTCGAGGGCGAGCTCGACCACCGCGACGTGTTCTTCAGCGCCGCCGAAAAGGCCGGGAATACCAAGCTCTGCACCTGCGTCTCGCGCGTCTATGGGGCCTCGATCACGCTCGATACCGCGGATCGCTGAGGGACTTAACGACGGCAAAGCGCGGGCCGTGGCGCGTCGAAAGCCTCGAATCAATTGCAAACCTGCACGTTGCTGCCGCCGCCCAGACGGCCGCCGCCCTGCCCGGTGGTCCGGTACTCGACATGGCATCCGCGGGCGACCGGGCGGCAGATGCGGTCGTCGCAAACGATCTGGCCGGATGCCTGTGGCTTGGCGGCGCGGGCCTCGGGCCTTGGCCGTTCCGGAGCTGCGCGATCAGGGTGGCCGGCCGAATCGCGACTGGCGGCCGGCGCTTTCGCGCGCCGCTTCTCGCATTCGTTGTCGTCATTGAGGAACGAGCCGTCCGCGCAGACGATCCTGCTGCAGCGCTCGCCATCGGGCTTGAAGCCGTGCTCGCAGATCAACGGACAGACCCGCGACGGTTTCAGCTTGATCGCATCGAGTGCATCGAGACTGGCGAGCTTGGTGTCGAATTTGGTTCCGGCAAAGCGGTTGAAGAGCGCCAGCGATCGCTGCGACGCCGCGTTCCAATCGCCATCGGCCGATGCCGAAAGACAGCCGACACGGCGCAACTCGCCCTGGACCGATTTTGCAATGTCGGCCGGCGCGGGCGAGGGGTTCAGCGCGGCGAGGTTGCTCGGAGCTTTGTCACCCCGGGATGGCTCCGCCGCCGGCGGAACCGAAGCGGCCGTGTCAGGGACCGCCTTGGCGGCGGCCGCCTGGTTTTGTGGAGTGGCTGCGGCCACCTCGGTTGCGGCGCGCTTGCGTTCGGCCTCGGCGGCCTGATCCAGCGCGAGCTGGTTGGCTTTCTCGGCCGAAATCCGGGCCTGCTCGGCCGCTTTCGCGTCCGCTTCGGCCTTGGCTTGCTCGGCCTTCTGCGCGCCCGCGGCGGCCAGCCGTATCCGCTCCTGTTCGGCCTGTCGCGCTCGATCGGTCGCGGCGATGCGCGCTTGCTCCGCCGCGATCTTGTCAAGCTGGAGCTTTGCCAGGCTGGCGTAGAAGCCCGCAGGGTACTGGGCAAGAAAGGCATTCCACGCTTCCCGGTTGCCGATCTGCAGCGCCAGTTCGTAATCGCGGCGGGCGTCGGCCTGCGAATTCGGCGCCGAAGCGGAGGGCGCGGCCTTCACGGGCACCAATGGCAGGTCGTCGCCGCCGAGCGAGCCATAGACGAACGGCTCCTGCCGATTAGCGGTGCGCTTGAGCACATCGTCGCGGACGAAACCGAGCGCCCTGCGCACATCCAGCCCCGGCGTCGTCAGGTGCTTTGCCAGTGCCAGCGTGAACGGGCTGTTGCTGGCGTCGCCGTCCAGCGCGGTCGAGCCGGCCTTGGCGGAATAAGCGATCAGCGTATTCGGACTCGCGGGCTCGATCTTGGCGAGGCCGCGTCCGATCGCGCGCGCGGCGACCGTGCGTTTCATGGTCTTGGCAAAGGGATTGTCGCGGCAGGCATCGAGAATCACCAGCCGAAGCTGCTTGGCCGGTTCGATCGCCAAAAGCACGCGGTCCAGCGAAAGCGCCTCGTCGAACACATCGGTGTCGCGTTCCAGCCTGGCATCGACCGGGATCAGAAAGTTCGCGCCATCGACCTCGATGCCATGGCCGGCGTAATAGACCACGGCAATGTCGGCATCGCCGGCGCGGTCGGCAAAATCGCGCAACGCGCGCCGGGTTTCCGAAGCCGTCAGGTCGTGCCGCGAATCCACCACGTCGAAGCCGGCATCCTTGAGCGTCGCCGCAATCACGGCGCCGTCATTGACCGGGTTCGGCAGCGGCGCCACGTTCTGATAGGCCGAATTGGCGAGCACCAGCGCCACGCGCTTGGCGGCGAGCGCCGGCTGGCATACCAGCAGCAACACGGCGGCGAGCAAAAATCCGCGCCATCTTGCCGAGACTTGCAACTTTGGCGACACTTGCGATCTCATCATGAGGCTTCCGCAAACCAGAGCATTGATAGCATGCGAGCCTGCCTATCAGAAGCCTGCGCCCGGGCCTTGTGAGCCAGATCACTAAGGCGCCGTCCAGGAATAATTGCCTCTGCAAAGGCGACGTGGAATGCCCTGACGATCTGGGTCGGTCCTTACCTCTCCCCGCTTGCGGGGATCCAGCGTTTCCGAAGTTCTGATTGTATCGACGCTTGCGACGCTGCGCTCCCTCTCCCGCTCTTCGCGGGGGAGGGTTGGGGTGGGGGAAGCTCCTGGCGAAACTCCATCGATCGGGTATCGCGGCTGCACACGCAACTGACACCGCCGATGCCGCGCCCCCACCCCACCCTCCCCCGCGAAGAGCGGGAGAGGGAGTGAGAGGCCAATGCTCGTGGCCTGAAATGATTGGCTTCACCGAATCGGTCTTCAAGGCCGCTTTGATTCCAGGCAACAGCCACCTCCCTGCTGCGGCATCGACGTCGACCGGCTGTTCTCCCATCGCCGGACCCTCGACCGGGCGGAGGAGGCGCGCTCCTCCCTCTCGGCAGGTGGCGGCCAAGGCCGAACGGGCCGCGGCATTTACGGGTTCACGGCCATATTCAAACCGAATAAACTCTGATCGGAGCCAAGGAGCAAACACCATGAGTTATGACCGTTCCACCGTCGAGGCCGTCGTCCAGCATTATTTCGACGCCCTGTACGAAGGCGATGCCGACAAGCTGGGCGCCATCTTCCATCCCACCGCCGACCTGCGCTGGGTGGAAAAGGGCGAGTTGAAAGTCCTCACCGTCCCTGACTGGATGGGCTGGGTCAGAAAACGCCCCTCGGCCAAGGCCGAGGGCAAGCCGCGCGAGGATTTTGTCGTCACCATCGACCGCTCCGATGAATCCACCGCCTGCATCAAGGTGCGCTGCCAGTTGCCGCCGCGCTATTTCACCGACTATCTGGTGGCGATGAAACTCAGGGATGGCTGGCAGATCGTTTCGAAATCCTATCGCTACGATTTGAGGGAATAAGACGTCACGATGCCGCGGCATTGACGGCGCCGCCCGGCTGGGCAAATTGACCCGGTACAGGAATTGGACATCGTGGAAGCCAAGTTCCAGATATTTCTGATCCTGCTGGCGGTGCTGGCGGGCACCGCGCTCGTGGCGCGGCGGATCAACGTCGCGCCTGCGATCCTGCTGCTGCTGGCCGGCGTCGTGCTCGCCTTCGTGCCGGGCATGCCGTCGCTGGAATTGCCGCCGGAACTGGTGCTGCTGGTGGTATTGCCGCCGCTGATCTATTCGGCCAGTGTCGCCATGAGCTGGCGCGAATTCAAATTCAACCTGCGCCCGATCCTGCTGTTGTCGGTCGGCTGCGTGATTTTCACGGCCGCAGCCGTCGCCGTGGCGACGCATGTTCTGATCGGGCTGCCGTGGAATGTCGGCTTCCTGCTCGGCGCCATCGTCGCACCGCCGGACGCGGTGGCGCCGCTGGCGATCGTCCGCAAGCTCGGACTGCCCCGGCGCATCCTGGTCGTGCTCGAGGGCGAGGGGCTGGCCAATGACGCCACCGCGCTGATCCTGTATCGCTTCGCGCTGGCGGCGATTGCGACCGGGATGTTTTCACTGCCGAAGGCGGCGGGCGAATTCGCCACCATCGTGCTCGGCGAGATGCTGTTCGGCGCCGCCGTGGGCTGGCTGTCCTTGCGCGCCCGCCACCGCGCGCGCGATTCCCAGATCGAGATCACGCTGTCGCTGCTCACGCCCTATGTCGCCTACTGGACCCCTGTGCATTTCGGCGGCTCCGGCGTGATCGCAACCGTCGCCTGCGGGCTTTACATGAGCTGGAACGGCCCGCTCCTGATCTCTTCGGCGACAAGGCTGCAGGGCATCTTCTTCTGGGACCTCGTGATCTATCTGATCGAAGGCATGCTGTTCCTGCTGACCGGGTTCCAGATGCGGGCGCTGTTCGAAAAATCGAAGGCATTTCCGCTTCATGACATCCTGGCTGCGAGCGCGCTGGTCACCGTGATGGTGATCGCCGCGCGATTCGCCTGGGTGTTTCCTGCCATCTATCTGCCGCGGTTGTTGAAGCGCGTGCGCCTTCGCGATCCGTCGCCGCCATGGCAATGGGCGTTCGTGATTGCGTTCACCGGCGTCCGCGGCGCGGTCTCGCTGGCGGCCGCTCTGGCGCTGCCGTTCGCGCTGCCGAGCGGTGAGGCCTTTCCCGACCGCGACCTGATCCTGTTCGTTGCTTTCGGCGTCATTTTCATCACGCTGGTGGGGCTTGGGCTCGGGCTGCCGCCGGTGGTGCGGTGGCTCGGCGTCGCGCAGGACGGCCGCGACGAGCATCGGGCGGAGCATGAGTCGGAAATCGCGGCGCGGCGCGAGGCGCTCGGCGTGGCGCTGAAATCACTCGATGCCATCACCGACGACCGCGAATTATCCGGCGAGGTGATCAAGCTATTGCGCGCGCGGCACGAGATCCGCGCCAGCCAGCTGCCGGATTCGCTCGACCCCGATGCCCACGACCTCTCGGCGGCGGGAACCAAGCTGACCCGGGAACTGATAGCGGCGGAGCGCAAGTTCATCCACGTCCTGCTGCGCGACGGCAAGATCACCGACGAGATCCGGCGGCGCATCGAACGCGATCTCGATCTGGAGGAAGCAAGCCTTTCCAACCGGGAGTATCGCAAGGCGCCGCTATGAGGGGGAGAGACGGCATTTTCCCGGTGCAAATAATTCAGAAGCCTGCTAATCTCTTCGCATGACACGACAAGGGCTCGAAATCTTGCTGGAGCGCGTCTCAACCTGGCCTGAAGAGGCCCAGGAGGAGCTTGTCAGATCGATTGCAAGCATCGAAGGCAAGCATCTTGGGTCGTACCGGCTGAGTGATGCCGAGCGGAATGCCGTGCAGCGGGGCTTGGCGGAGATGCGCGAGGGAAAGCTTGCAAGCGACGGCGCGGTCGAAGCGGTATTTAATCGCTATCGGACATGAAGGTTCGTTGGTCCGAGACCGCCCTCGCCGAAATCGAAGATATCTTCTCATATATTTATGAACATAACCGGTCGGCCGCCGTCGCTGTCGTAGAGCGGGTCGAGGGGCTGGCGGCGTTGCTTGAAGAATTCCCACTTGTCGGACACCTTACCGACGAAGAAAACGTCCGGGTCTTGTCCGTTGTGCGCTATCCGTTTCTGATATTCTATGCGATCGACGATCCTGCGAACGAGATCGTCATCTTGCACGTGCGGCACACCGCGCAACTGCGGCCGTAGCCTCGTTGTCGATTCGAGTGTCTCGTTGTCCGTTCTACTCCGCTGCCGCGGTCCGCGGCCGTCCCACGAACCCGGCCGCGTCACCGAAACGCTCGACCATCACCGCCGCCAGGTCCTTATCCCGGTGCGTCACGCAGGCGCCGGAGCGCACGGCGTAGCGGTCCTGGCGGGCGAGATGCGAGGGTGCGTGGCCCTCTTGCAGCGCGCGCGCCGCATCCATCACCAGTTTGCGGAAGTGCAGAATGCCGAGGTCAGTCGGGCCGAGATGTTCGCGGCTGCGGTCGGCGATCGGGCCCTGGCTGTCCTGCACCGCGGCGTCCTGTTCCGACACCCCCTTGATGCCGGTGAAGCTCCTTGTTTTTTGCAGCTTGCGATCGATCAAATAGTCGTTCGACTTGTTGCGCAGCGGCACATAATTCGCGTCGACCTCCGAGATCACGCCGTTGCCGCGGTCGTAAGCCTCGCGCTCGGCCTGCGTGATGGGCCGCTCCGGATTCCAGGCATAGGTGTAGATCCAGCAATTGGTATCGGTCACCGGCACAAAGCTTTGGCCGAAGATATTTTCGCCGGGCATCGCGCTCGGCGCATAGGCATGCACCGGCATCAAAAACTGCGCGATGCGCCAGTAGATGTTATCGCCGCCGGTCGAGCGGCCGCCCGCGATCGCCAATCCAGCATCGTGCGGATTGATCCTGATCACCGGACGCGGGTCCTCGGCGATCCATCGCATGTGATCGGTGCTCATGCGCGCGATCGGATTGACGAAGTGTTTCCTGACATCGAGAATTTCGTTCTCTTCCTTCTCGAAGCCGAGATGCGCAAATGTAAAATGCGCCGTGTCGATCGAGCCTTCCAGCGCCTGCACCCAGTTGCATTCCTGCCACTTCTTGGAGACATAGCGATGCGCAGCCGGCAGCAGCGCCATTTCCAGATCGGGGATTTCGGGGGCTTCGCCCAAGGGACCCATATAGGCCCAGATCATGTCGCCCCATTCCCGCACCGGACAGGATTTGATGCGGATCAGGTCCTTGGCATGGAGGTCGGGATAGGAGGTCGGCATGTCGACACAGCGGCCGTCGGTGTCGAATTTCCAGCCGTGATAGACGCAGCGGATGCCGCATTCCTCGTTGCGGCCAAGCCACAGATTGGCGCCGCGGTGCGGACAATGCTGGTCGATGACGCCGACCACGCCGCTGGTGTCGCGGAACGCCAGCAATTCCTCCCCCATCACCACGATCTTCTTCGGTTCGCCGTCGGGTTCTAATTCCTCGGATAATAGTACCGGCAGCCAGAAGCGGCGCAGCAATTCGCCCATCCCCGTACCCGCTCCGCTTTCAGTCAGGAATTGGTTGTCCTCGGCGCGGAGCATGGCCGTTCCTCCGGGGCTTGGTCTTGCTTCGGGGCAAGCTTGACGCAGGCAAAAGCGCGCGTCAACGCATACGCGCCCACAGAGCTTAACCTGTCGGGTGCCAAACGCGCGAATAGCACTGCGTTTCCGAAGTTCTGACGATGCCGGCATTCTCCCTGGTCCTCACCCTCTTTAGGAGCATCGCGCCAAGCGATGAGGACGAGAATTTCGGCAAGCGGAGGAGCGGCCGTGCCCCTCACACCGGCCGCTCTCCCTTCACCGTCACCCGCGTGCCGGCACGGGTGTGCGGCCAGTAGTCCCATAGCGCGCGGTGCTGGGTGCAGCGGTTGTCCCAGAACGCGATGGCATCCTCGGTCCAGCGGAAGCGGCACTGGAACAGCGGATTTTCGGCGTGCTGCCAGAGATAGTTCAGTATCGCGTCGCTCTCGTCCCTGGGAATGCCGATGATGGTGCGGGTAAAGCCGCGGTTGACATAGAGCGCCTTCTTGCCGGTCACCGGGTGGGTGCGCACCACCGGATGCTCGGCGTGCGGATAGCTCGGCCGGTCGGCGACGCCGTAATTGGCATAGAGCCCGCGATAGATCGGCTCGCCGTCATGCAGCGCGGTCAGCCCGTCGAGATAGCGCTTCATCGGCTCCGACAGCGCTTCATAGGCCGCATACATGCTGGCGAACAGCGTGTCGCCGCCGTGCGGCGGGCATTGCCGGACATGCAGGATCGAGCCCATCGGCGGCTCGACATCGCAGGAGACGTCGGAATGCCAGCCCTCGCCATTGGCGCGCGGTGAATCCTTGTCGGCGTAGATCTTCATCAGCGCGGGATCGTCGCCCTCACGCGGCGCGGCGGGGTGAATATGCAACTCGCCGAACTTGCGGCCGAAGGCGAGGTGCTGCTGCGGCGTGATCGGCTGGTCGCGGAAGAAGATCACGAGGTTCTCGGCGAGCGCGCGGTGGATCTCGACGATCTGGCGGTTCGAGCGCGCTCGCTCCGAGAGCAGACTGGATAGATCGACGCCCGTGATCTCGGCGCCGATGATCGGCGTCA